>JANRIM010000001.1:0-8002 GCA_033764865.1 Hyphomonadaceae bacterium | reverse complement strand
TTGGTGGTGGCGAACAGGCGGAACTGCGGGTGCGGCGCGATCACGCGGTTCTGGTCGAGCAGCGTGAGCTTGCCGGAGGCCTCCAGCACGCGCTGGATCACGAACATCACGTCGGGGCGGCCGGCGTCGTACTCGTCGAAGCAGATCGCCACCGGCCGCTGCAGCGCCCACGGCAGGATGCCCTCGCGGAACTCGGTGACCTGCTTGCCCTCCTTCAGCACGATCGCGTCCTTGCCGACGAGATCGATGCGGGAGACGTGGCTGTCGAGGTTCACCCGGATCATGGGCCAGTTGAGCCGCGCGGCCACCTGCTCGATGTGCGTGGACTTCCCCGTGCCGTGATAGCCCTGCACCATCACGCGCCGGTTGTGGGCAAAGCCCGCGAGGATCGCGAGCGTGGTCTGGGGATCGAAGCGGTAGGCTTCGTCGACCTCGGGCACATACTCCGTGCGGGTCTTGAACGCGGGGACCATCATGTCCGAGGCCACGCCGAAGTCCCGGGCGGAGACCGGCTTGTCGGGCTTCATGGTCAGGAGATCGTCGGCGGCGGTCATCGGGCTCTTTCGTGGGCGGGGCGATTGCTGGCGCGAGAATAGGCGTTTCCTGGCGCGCTCGTCACGGGCGCCCGGAGAAAAAGCCGCAGCATCCCCAACGTCAGCGTGCTCACCGTCAACGCCCGGGCGGCGCGGCCGTTCAGGCGAGCTTGCCGGCCTTCAGCGTCTGGTACGCGCGCACCACCTTGTGGAGCTGCGCCTCCATCGTGCGGTCGCCGCCGTTGGAGTCCGGGTGGTAGCGCTTGACGAGTTCGGCGTAGCGGGCGCGGACCGCCTCCGGCGCGGCGCGCTCGTCAAGGTCCAGCGCCTCGAGCGCCAGCACCTGCAGGCGCCCGAGATGGCGCTCCCGGGGGGCCCGGGGCGGCGGGGCCGCGCCGTCGCGGAACAGGTTGAACGGATCCACGCGGGCGCCCTTCTCGAACCCCCGCTGCGCGGCGGAGAGACGATCCCCGCGGCCGGCGCGGAAGGTCCACGTGGGGCGATGGCCGGCGCGCTCGGCGGCTTCGTAGTCGCGCAGCTCCGTCTCGGACATGCCCTCGAAGTAGTTCCAGCGGCGGTTGTACTCGCCCGCATGCGCGGCGCAGAACCACCAGAACTCGGTGTTTTCCTTGCCGCGCGCCTTCGGCGCCCGGTGGGCGCCCTTGAGCTTGCACCCTATCTGGTCGCAGGGCCGGTCCGTCGGCGCGCGCTCGACGGCGCCCGGCGCCGGCTTCTTGACGCGGATGTCGACAAACTTGGGCCTGTATTCGAACGTGTCGACCATGGAATGGAGTATGTGCGTGACTGGCGCTGCGAACAAGGAATTGACAAGCCGAAGCGAGCGTATTCGCGCTTCATTGACGACCCGTTTCTCGCCCAGCGCGCTGGAAGTCGTCGACGAGAGCCACAAACACGCCGGTCACGCCGGCGCGGCGCCGGGCGGAGAAACGCATTTCACCGTCCGCATCGTGGCGGCGGAATTCGCCGATCTGTCCCGCGTGGCCCGCCACCGCGCCGTCACGGCGGCGCTGGCGGGCGAATTCGACACGGGCCTGCACGCGTTGTCCATCGACGCGCGGGCGGGGTGAGCGTCACTCAAGCGTCGTCATGACCAACGACAAGGCCGGTGCGAAACCGGGGGCGAGAACGCCTTCAAAGGGAATGACGAGAGCCGGCGCAAACCGCCCGTCGCCCGAGCCGCGAAACACCAACGTCTCGCGCTTGTTGATATCCACGACCCAGAGTTCGGGAACGCCAGCGGCGGCATAGTCCGGCGCCTTGATGTCGCGGTCGATCCTCAGCGTGGTGTCGGCGACTTCGACGACCAGGAGGGCGGACCCCGCGGGGAGAAACGCGCGCGCCAGATTCGGCAGCCGCTTGGCGACGAAAACGTCGGGCTCGAACAGGGCGGCGGCGCCAAGTTGAACCGTGACGTCGACGCCCACGTCGAAAAGCGCCTCGTCGAGCCGCGATCCGAGCCACCGTCCGATCCGGCTCTTGATCATGGCGTGGGGCGTCAGTTGCGCGTTCATGGGAACGATTTCCCCGCGGATCAGCTCGAACTTCTCGTCCCAGTCGAGCACGCCGGCTTCCAGCATGCGCTGGACGTCGTCGACAGTGAACGCGCGCCGGTCGAAGCCTTCAGCGCCGCGGGTGGTGAAGGTCTGGGCCATGGCCGCCATCATAGCCCAGACCGCAGCGCCACGTCAGCCCGGCTTCACGAACCGGAGCGCCATGCGGTCGCTTTCGCCGATGGCGTCGTATTTCGTGCGGTCGAACGCCGGGTTCGCCGGCTGGCCGGCGGCCGCGGTGCGCTTCACCGGAGGCAGCGTCCAGACGCCGAAGGGGTGATCCTTGGTGTCCTTCGGGTTGGCGAGCAGCTCGGAGCGCGCGTCGAGGCGGAAGCCCGCGCGTTCCGCGGCGGCGATGACGTACGCCTCGGTGACGTAGCCGCTTTCAGCTTTGGGATCCTGCGGACCCGGGTTGGCGCGATGCTCCTCCACGGCGAACACGCCGCCGGGCTTCAGCACGGCGAAGGCCTGGGCCAGCGTGGCGTCCAGCGTGCCCTGCCCCATCCAGTTGTGGATGTTGCGCGCGGTCAGGACGAGGTCGACGGAGTTGGGCGCGCCCAGGCTGGTGGTGAGCGGGCCGTAGTTCACCAGCGTCACCGCGCCGTACACGTCCGGCTTGCCGGCGAGGCGGGCCTCGAACGTCGCGCGGCCGCGGCGGGCGCCTTCGGAGAGATTGGGGTTGTTCAGGTCCGCGGCGGTGGCCTGGTAGGCGCCGCCCGTGGCCTTGGCGTAGGGGGCGAGGATGTCGGTCCAGTAGCCGCCTCCGGGGAGCATCTCCAGCACCGTGGCGCCGGGCTTCAGGCCCCAGAACGCCAGCACCTCGCCGGGGCGGCGCGCGCCGTCGCGGGCTTTGTCCGCCTCGCTGCGCCAGGGGCCGGCGACGGCGGCCTGGAGGGCGGCGTCAGGCGCGGGCGTCACGGCGGCGGCGGGCGCAGACGGCGCGGACGTGGCGCAGGCGGCGAGGCTGGCGGCGGCGACCGCGACGGCGAACAGACGGATCATGGGCGTTTTCCTCTCGTGAGGCCCGGCCCTTAGCAGGCGCCCGCGACGGCGCAAAGACACAGGGCCGGGAGCGCCTCAGGCCGCGACGCCGCACCGCCGGCGCCGCCTCCCCGGGGGCGGCCGCGGGGGTCTTGAACCGGAACGGGCCGGGCCCATCTCCTCGCCATCGAGGCGCCCAGCCGGGGCCTCGTCGGATGTTCGGGCGCCGTTTCGGGCCCGGGCCGTCCCCCGCCCGCCTCCCCGGTTCAGGGAGTGCGCAGAAGTGTCGCTTGGAAAGGACATGACATGCAAACCAAGGATCTCTCCCCCCTCTACCGCACGCTGGTCGGCTTCGACCGGATCAACACCCTGATCGACAACGCCATGCGTCTCGACGCGGCGCCGGGCTACCCGCCTTTCAACGTCGAACAGACCGGCGACGACACGTTCCGGATCGAGGTGGCCGTGGCGGGCTTCGCGCCTGAGGACCTCAACATCGAATTCAAGGACGCCACGCTCACCGTCACCGGCCGCAAGGCGCCCGTGGAGGAAGCGCGCCGCTTCCTGCACCGCGGCATCGCCGAGCGCAGCTTCGAGCGCCGCTTCGGCCTCGCCGACTACGTCCGCGTGGACAGCGCGCGGCTGGAGAACGGCGTGCTGGTGGTGGAGCTCGTGCGGGAACTGCCGGAGGCGATGAAGCCGCGCACGATCGCGATCAACGCCGGCCCCGGCGCCGTGGCCAAGAAGGCCAAGACCATCGACGCCGACGCCGCGTAACCGCGCCCCGACTGAAGACCTCCCCCCAAGCCTTTCGCGGCGCGCCCTCACCGGCGCGCCGCTTTTTCTTCGGGCGTTTCAGGCGTCGGCGGTGGGATCCAGCATTTCGGCGGTGGCGGCCGCCTCCGTCGCGGGCGTCGCCGGGGCGTCGTCGTCGTGCGTGGACGCGCCGCCGTCCTCACCGTCCTCCTCGCCCTCGTCGTCCTGGGCGGAGGCCAGCAGATCGGCGCAGCCCGTGGCCGTCATGAGCGCCGTCAGCGCGTCGCTGTGGGCGGCGGCGAACCGCGCGCGGATCTCCCGGTAGGAGCGTGCGGCGTACTTCTGCGGCGGCTGCGTGAAGGCGCCGCCGGGCAGGTCGGCCTCCACGGGCTCGCCGGCGGCGAGGGCGGCGGCGTTCGCCGCCATCCACGGCAGGTAGCAGGCCGCCACCTCGTCGCGCAGAAGCGGGGCAAGCGTGGGTTCGAGCGCGTCCAGCGGCTCGAACGGCCCCTCCACGGACGCCTGCGCCACCCGCTGGCACCACGCCGCTGCGGCGGGCGCCCGCGCCTTCACCAGCGCGCCCGGCGTTGGATCGGAGGCGAGCTGCTCCACCTGCGCGGCGAGGGCGAAGTCGGCGATCGCGGGCCGCCCGCCGAACAGGTAGGGCCGGCCGGCCAGGTGCGCCTCCAGCCGGTCCAGCAGGCGCGCGAACGATTGTTCGATGATGGCGGCGTTGGCGGGACTGGATCCGACCAGGTGGATGCGCTGGCTCATCCGCTCGCCGATGACGGCCTCCGCGGCGGCCCGGTCGGCCCCGTCGTCGCCGTCGAACATCGCCGCCGCCAGCCGGCGGGCCGCGCTTTCGCGATCCGCCGCAAAGCCCCACCGGTAGTGGAGCATGGCCTTGTTCGCCCACTCGTCGGCGTAGTCCTCCAGCAGGGCGGAGACGAACGCCAGCGCCGGATCGTCCGGCAGGATCGGGGGTTCGGGATAGCGCCGCTCAAGCGTCTCCACGATGGGCGTGGAGTCCTGCTGGGAGAAGTCGTCGGCCCCCACCAGCACCGGCATCAGCGGCAGCTTGGCGAAGCGCTGAAACTCGGCCTGCCGGGCAGCGGTGCGCGCGATCCACTCGTGCGGGATCGACTTGTACTTCAGGACGTGGAGGACCTTCATCGAATAGGGCGAGAGGGCCGCTCCGTAGAGGCGGTAAGGCGCTGCCATGGGCTTGTGTTCCTTGATGCGGGGCGGCCGGCGCGGCCGCCGTCCGGGGTTCGGGCGGGGTGATGGCGATTGGGGCGCGGACGCTATGAACTGGATCACGTCCTGACAAGCATTCTCCTGGCGCCGCAATGCGGCTGCATTGTCGTGGCGGCGTGCTAGTCTGACTCTGGATGCTGCACCGCGACGCCATCGCCGCCCTTGCGCGGGAAGTCGCCCGCGCCCGCAAGGCGTTGGGGCAGGAGCGCGCCGTCATGGCGGCGCTGGCGCCGGCGTTCGCGCTGCTGGCGTGGGCGACGGCGGCGCTGGCGGGCGCGCAGGCGGCGGTTCCGCCCCTGGCCGGCACGCTGATGGGCGTCGCGGCGCTGGCCGCCATCGCCTGGTTCGCCGTGCGCGCCATCGGCCGCTGGCGGCGCCCGACGGACAGTGAGGCGCGCGCGCGCCTGGCCCGCGACGCGGGCCTCGACCGGGGCGCCCTCGACGCGCTGGAGGACAACCCCGCCCGGCTCGACCCCATGGGGCTCGCGCTCTGGAAGCGGGAACAGGACCGCGCCGCCCAGGCCGTGGGCGCCGCCCGCGCCGCCCCGCCCCGCCCCAGGCTGGCCGCGGGCGACCCCTGGCGGCTGCGCTTCGTCCTTCCGGCGGCGCTGCTGGCGGCGGCCATCGTCGCCGGGGCCGACGGGCCGGACCGTCTGGCGCGCGCCTTCTATCCCGATCCTGGCCCGCTGGTGGGGGATCAGCCGATGGCCATCGAGGCGTGGGTCACGCCCGCCGCCTACACCGGGGGCGCGCCCGTCTCCCTCTCCGACCGCGTGGGCGAGACCGTGGCGACGCCGCCCTCCCCGGAAGCCACCGTGCGCCTCACCGGGCCCGTGGCCGCGCCGTGGCTGGCGTTCCGCCCCGCCGGCGGGGGCCCGGAACGCCGGGTCCGGTTCACGCAGGCCGCCGACGGCGCGTGGGAGGCCAAGGCGGATCTGTCCGGCGGCGGCGCCTTGCGCGTCGTGCGGTTTCACACCCGCGCCCGCTGGGTCATCGCGCCCGCGGTGGACGCCGCCCCCGAGGGCGCGTTCACGATCGCCCCGGCCGTGGGCGAGGAAGACCGCATCACCTTCAGCTGGAAGGCGTCCGACGATTTCGGCGTCACCGGCCTTGCGCTGCGGCTGACGCCGGTGGCCCCGCCGCCGGGCCTGAAGGACGCCGCCCCCATCGACACCGCCATCGAGGCGCCGGCGGGCGACCCGCGCACCGCCGAGGGCGAAGCCAGCGTCGATCTCTCCGCCCACCCCTACGCCGGACTGAAGGTGACCGCGCAGCTGCTGGCGACGGATGCGCTGGGCCAGGAGGGATTGAGCGACGTGGCGCTCATCACCGTGCCGGAGAAGGTCTTCCTGCAACCGCTCGCGCAGGCGGCCATCGAGATCCGCAAGACGATCCTGCATGAGCGGCGCGCGTTCGCGAAGGCTTCGCCCGCGCTGTCGCCCCGCGTGCTTGGAGTCGACGACCTGTTCGGCATCCGCACCGACGACCAGGACCCCCGCATCACCCGTGCGCCTGCCGCCATCCGCCGCGCCGGCCGCATGATCGACGCCGTAACCATGGCGCCGGAGGACGGCTATTTCGCCGACGGCGCCGTCTACGCCGGGTTCCGCTTCGCGCGCGCCACCCTCGACGTCGCGCGCGAGATCGAGGACACGACCGCCGCCGCCGACATCCTTTGGAGCGTGGCGATGCGCGCGGAGTACGGCGACAGCGCCGACGCCAAGCGCGCGCTGGAGGAAGCGCAGCAGCGCCTGGCGGAGGCGCTCCGCCGCGGTGCGGGCCCCGAGGAGATCGCGCGGCTTTCGCAGGCGCTCCAGCAGGCCACGCAGACCTACCTCCAGGCGCTCGTGCAGGAGGCCATCCGCGAAGGCCGCCAGCAGGAACAGGCCGAAGACGCCCAGAGCCAGAACTCGCTCTCGATGAGGGACATCGAGGAGATGATGAAGGAGGTGCAGCGGCGCGCGGAGGCGGGCGATACGGAAGGCGCCCAGGCCCTGCTGCAACAGTTGGCGCAGCTGCTCAACAACCTGGAGATCTCCCTCGCGCAGGGCGAAGGTCAGGGCGACCAGGGAGAGCCGTCCGAACTGGAGCAGGCCGTGGAGGGTCTCTCCGAACAGATCGGCAAGCAACGCCAGCTGCGCGACGAGACCGCCCGCGAACAGCAGGAGCGCAGCGAGGGCGGGCAATCCCCGCAGGAGCAGCAGCAGAACGGCCAGCAACAGCAGCAGCTCGGCGAACGCCAGCAGGAGCTGGGCGAACAGCTGCGTCAGGCGCAGCGCAAGGCGCAGGGCGCCGGGGCCGAGCAGGGCGGCGACGATCTGGCCAACGCCGGCGAGGCTATGAACCGCGCGGCGCAGGCGCTCAAGCAGGGCGACCTCGACGAAGCCGGACGCCAGCAGGAAAAGGCGCTGAGCAGCCTGCGCCGCGGCGCGGAGCAGATGTCGAACGAAGCCATCGCCAAGCGCGCGGGACGCGAAGGCCGCGAGGGCGCGCCCGAGCCCGGCGGCGAGCGCGATCCGCTGGGCCGCCTCATGGGCGCCGCCGGCGACGGCGGCGACGAAACGGCCGTGCCCACCGAAACCGAACGTCAGCGCGCGCGCGAAATCCTCGACGAGTTGCGCCGCCGCGCGCAGGACACACGCCGCCCCGAGGCGGAGCGGGAGTATCTGCGCCGCCTGCTGGACCGCTTCACGGGCTCCTGAGCCGCGTCACCGGCGGAGACGCTCAGCGCCGCCGTTCGGGAACGATGGGGCAGTTCTCGATGCCCCACGCCAGTCTTTCCATGTCGTCGGCATCGGCGAATGCGCCCGACATCCCATCGGCCGTCATCGACAGGAACACCTCGTTGTTCGTCGGTTCGCCCGGGGCGAACCAGCGCAGCGCATACGCGTGATCGTCGCCGAA
>JANRIM010000168.1:0-32855 GCA_033764865.1 Hyphomonadaceae bacterium | reverse complement strand
CGCGTGCTCGACCTCGTGGCCGCCATCGAACGCGCCACAGGCGCCAAGGCGATCACGCAAAATGCGCCGCTCCAGCCGGGCGACGTCACCCGCACCTTCGCCGATCATGGACGCGCCACCCGCGCCTTCGGCTTCACGCCGGCTACGCCGCTTGACGTGGGCATTGCCCGGTTCGTGGACTGGTACAAAGACTGGCGGCGATGAACCCGCTCTTCCAGGGCCTGCCGGCGACGATCTTCGACGTCATGTCCACGATCGCGCGGGAGACCGGCGCGGTGAACCTGGGGCAGGGGTTTCCGGAGGACGACGGGCCGCTTGACGTTCGGGAGGCCGCCGCCCGCGCCATCGTCGCCGGGCCGAACCAGTACCCGCCGATGCGCGGCCTGCCGGCGTTGCGGGAGGCGGTGGCCGAACACTACGCGCGCCTGCAGGGTGTGACATTGGACTGGCGGGAGGAAGTGACCATCACGTCCGGCGCCACCGAGGCGCTTGCCGCGGCGCTCCTGGCCGTCGTGACGCCGGGCGACGAAGTCATCCTGATCGAACCCGCCTATGACGCCTATGCGCCGTTGGTGCGGCGTGCTGGCGGCGTGGTGCGTACGGTGCGGCTGGAGCCCCCTGCATGGACCTTGACCGACGCAGCGCTCGATGCGGCGTTTTCTCCGCGCACGCGCGCCATCGTGGTCAACACGCCGGTCAATCCCGCCGCCGCGATGCTGGGAGAGGTCGCACTCGCCGCCATTGCGCGGCGCTGCGTTGCCCACGACGTCATCGCCATCAGCGACGAGGTCTGGGAGCACGTGGTGTTCGACGGCGCGCGGCATGTCTCCATGCTGGCGGCGCCCGGCATGCGCGACCGGACGATCAAGATCGGTTCCGCCGGCAAGATGTTCGCCATGACTGGCTGGAAGGTCGGGTTCGTCTGCGCCGCCCCGGCATTGAGCGAAGCCGTCGCCAAGGCGCACCAGTTCCTCACGTTCACGACGCCTCCGCATCTGCAGAGCGCCGTGGCTTACGGCCTCGCCAAGAGCGCCGCGTACTTTGAAGCAATGCGGGATGGCTTTGCGCGCGCCCGACACCGGCTTGTGGAAGGTTTGAACCGGGAGGGATTCGCGACCGGTCCGTGTGCGGGAACGTACTTCGTCACCGTGGACTTGCCCGCATCCGGCGTGACGCTGTCTGATGCCGACTTCGCCCTGCATGCCGTCAGAAACGCCGGCGTCGCCGCCATCCCGGTTTCGGCCTTCTACGATTCCCAGCCGGAGCGGCGTTATCTTCGTCTGTGTTTCGCCAAGCGCGATGCGACGCTCGACGCGGGCGTGCAGGGATTGGCGAAGGCCCGCGCGCTCCTCGCGTAGCGTCACCGGCGCGGCGCCGCGCTTAGCCTTTTTGCTTCTCCTGCGCCCGCTTGAACGCGGGACGTGCGCGGCACCGCGCCAGATAGGCGAGGCTCGCAGCCGGCAGCGTGTCGCGCAGAGGCGGCAGCGTGCCCGCCAGATGCAGCGCGTAGGCGATGCAGATGTCGGCCATCGTAAAGCGGCCCGCCACCAGCCAATCCCGCCCGTCGGAGAGCGCCGCCTCCACTGCACGCAAGCGGCCATGAAACCACTTGGCGTAGTCCTCGGCCACCTGAGGCTGGCGGCGCGCCTCAGGCTCCAGCATCGTATAGCGCAGCACCAGCGTCTGCGGGAACGTCAGCGTCGTGTCGGAGAAAAAGAGCCAGTTGAGGTAGCGCGCATAGTCCGCCTCTTCGGGGGCCACGCGCAGCGGCGTTGGCGCATGCTTTTCCGCCAGGTAGGCGCAGATGCCGGAGGATTCGGTCATCGTCGCCTCGCCGTCGACGAAGTAGGGGATGGTGCCCAGCGGATTGATGGACAGATAGTCCCTGGCGTGCACGCGGGGCGGAAACGGCAGCAGCACCAGCGCGTAGGGAAGCTCCAGCTCCTCAAGCGCCCACAGCGGTCGCAGCGATCGGGCGTCGGCGCAGTGATAGAGTTTCATCGGTCCTCAATACTCCCGCCGCCAGCGCACGGAAAGCCGGCGATCGCCGCTCGGCTCGAACGCGGAGATGAGGTAAAGTTGCGGCCGAACGCGCCATTCCACCTGCGTTTCCGCTTCCCCGATCCCGTTGCGCGCCACCTCCAGATAGACGTCGCGCGTCAGGTACTTGCCCCCCGCCACACGCAGGCCCACGCCGGCCTCCTCCCTCACGTCGAGGCGGTCAAGGCCCACCAGATCGCGGGCCGCGCCGGCGATGTTGAGCGAGGCCTGTCCCGCCAACTCCGCCAGGCTCGCCGCCAGCTGCGCGGCCTCCAGGGCTGACAAGTCCTCCGAAGCACGCCCGAACAGCGCCTGCGGCAGGATCTCATCCTCCGGCAGCGAAGGCGTTGACGACAGCGTGATCTCAGGGTCGTTGACCGGGCCGCTCAAGGCGACGCGCGCGGTCAGCTCCGGCGCGCTCAACTCCGCTACGAGATCGATCAGCGCTTCGGTGGGGTCGCCGTTGAAGCGGATCAGGCCGCGCTCAGCCTCGAATGGCCGGCCCGCGAGCGTGAACCGGCCCCGGATCAGCCGCGCCTCGCCGAAGATCAGCGGGGCCGCCGCCGTCCCTGCGACGCGCATGTCCAGCGCCCACTCCGAGTCGAGCCCGCGGCCGCGGAGAACCACACGACCCGGCGCCCGGATGCGCACGTCCAGCGCCGTCGCCGGCAGCACCGTGGAGGGCTCGTCCTGGACAATGAGCGCCACCGGCCGGTTGATCTCGATGACGTCGAGTTCTGCGATGTTCTCCGCGGCGCGTGGCGGCGCCAGCGTCGCCTGCGAGACTTCGAGGTCGCCCGTCAGCGTCGCGCCATCGGCCCGCCACTGCAGGGAAAGCGGTCCGCTCGCCACGGCGCGCGCATCAGGCCTGCCGAGCAACTGGATGTCGCGGGTGATCAGGTCGATGCGCCCATCGCCAAGCCCTTGCGCGGCGCCGGTCGCCGTCACCGTGCCGCCGCGGGCGTCGCGGGCGCTGAACTGCTCGAGGCGGGCGGCCTCGTCATCGAAGCGGATGCGCGCGACGACGTCACGCAGGTCAAGGCCGGTCTGTTTGTCTGCGAAGCGACCCTGCGACAGCGTCAGCCCGCCGGAACCGGACAGCCGCCCGACGGCGAAACGGATGTCGCCTTCGCCATCCACCTGGCCCGTCACCGACTGGTCGAGCGATCCCACAAGACCCCACAGGGCGTCGGCAGGGCCCTTGGCGCGCCAGGTCGCGCGGCCCTCGCCGTTCAACGCCACCCGCAGCGGCTGTGCGCGCGCCGTCACGGGCGCGCGGCCGTCGATGGCGGCGGTCAGGCCGTTGCGCGACGAGGCCGCCGCGCTCAGCGTCATCATGCCCCCATCGATGGCCCCCCTGAGGTCGAGGGAGACAGGGTCGCGTGCGCGCCGCGCGAACAGCGCATCGGTGATTTTCATGTCGATGGCGGCCGTAAGCGGTCCTGCGCCGGAGGCTGAAAGGGCCCCCGTGGCGCGGCCCGTGGCGCGCTCGCCTGCGAGCGCGAAGATTGGCGCGATCGGCGCGTTGTCCAGGTTGGCGCGGACCGAGAGGCGGCCGCCCGTGCTGGCGAAGTCCATCGTGGCGGAGCCGTCGCCGAGCTGGAACGCGCCGCGTGCGGTGATGTCCTCTCCGGCCAGGTCCAGGTCGCCGCGGGCTGTGACGCTGGTGTCGGCTACTGCGCCCTGTCCTGTCAGACTTGCGCGCGTGGCGTCGCCCGTGCGCGCCACGCGGCCGGCGATGTCGAACGACACTGGCGCGCCCGATGTCGCGCCGCGGACGCTGGCGCGCAGCGCGAAGTCGTCGAGCGGTCCCTGCGCACGCGCATCAAGCCGCGTGAACGCCAGCGTCCCGATGCGGCCTTGCGTGATCCGGGCCTCGGCGTCCAGCACGGCTTGCCCGGCGGCGGCGGGCCGCACCGTGGCGACGCCCGCGATGCGGCCCTGCAGTGGCGCCGCCACGCGCTCCACTGGGCCGGCGAACGAGACGTCGAGCGACGGCCCCGCGCGGGTGAACGCGGCGTTGCCCTGGGCGGTGAAGCCAGCGGCGTCAATGCGCAGGTTGCTGAGGGAAAGGCCGTCGTCATCGGCGGCGAGGAGGGCGCTGGCTGTCGCCGGCTGGCCGTCCACTGCGCCGTCCAACGCCACGCGCCCAAAGCGTCCGTCCCCATCCGGGGTGAACGCCACCGTCACAACCGGTTGATCGATCACGAGACCCGCCACATCCAGCTGGCTCAGTCGCGCCTTGGCGGTGAGTGCGGGATTGTTCAGCCGTCCCTGGATGGCGCCCGTTGCATCGGCGACGCCCTCAAAGCGCGCGGTCCCCACTTGGACAGGCCCCTGCGCAGAGCCTTCGAAAGTCAGGGCCGCGACGCCGTCGTCCAGCCGGCCCACGGCGCCAAGGCGGAGCTTGGGCGCAGTGACCAGGAGCCGGCGGACGGCGACAACGCCATCAGCGATGGCGAACTGCGTATCGACACGGGGGCTTGCGCCCAGCAATTGGTCCAGCGGAACGAGCGTCGTGGAGAAGCGGCGCGCGGCGCCCTGCAGGTTGATCACGAACGGGCGATCCTCAAATCCGCCGGTCAGCGTCCAGTCTCCGGCGCCGCCGCCGCGCACCGCCGGATCGACGGCGTCGAGACGGTCGATGCGCCAGCGGCCCCTGAGGCCAGGCGCGTCGGCGCCGAGCACGCCTTGCGCCGTCACTTCGCCCTGCGGGGACACGAAGCGCGCCGTGCGCATGTCAAACCGGTTCGTCGCCCTGTCGAAGCGGCCGCGGACTGTCAGCTGTCCGGCGCGCGCGAGCCGCGCCACTGCGTCAACGCCGCTCACAGCCGAAAGGGCGAGGTCCGCGTCCACATCCACGAGCGTGCGGGTCACACGCACGCGCACCGGACCGGAGGAGGTGGTGCAAATGTCGGCGGTGGTCACGCCGCGACCGTCGAGACGGCCCTCGAACTGCGTGACGTCACCCTCACGCGTCATCACGCCGTCGAAGAGCGCCGCCCCCGCCGAAACCCCTGGCGTGAACGCCTCCAGGCGGTCGGCGCGCGCGCGGATCGCCAACGGACCATCGAGAGAAAGGCCATCTCCCATGGCGCCGCGCGCCTCTACGCCGGCCTGCGCAGCCGTCAGTGTGGCTGTGAACGTGCGATCGTCGCCACGGGCCCCTGACCCGTCGATGCGGATGTCGGCGCCGAACGTCTCCACAAGTCCGGCAAGCACCGGCGCGGGGGCAAGGTCGACGTCGGCTCCAAGGCGCCACTGCGCCTTCGTCCATGTCAGATCTCCCTGGGCCAGCGTGGCGTCGCCGATGACGGCGGACAGCGCGCCTTCACCCGCCACATCGTCACCCCGGGCGGTGGCTGTCACCTTGACTGGCGCTGCAGTTTCGAGCGCCGCCGCGAAGAAGCCGCCCTCGGGGCTCTCGAGCGTCAGGTTGAGGCGAATGGCGTCCGCGCGGGCAAGGTCCAGGGTCAGCGCGTCGCCGGCGGCGTCGAGGCGCTTCACGTCGAGCGCCGCACGGTTCAGGTCGCCCCCGCGCATCGCAAGGCCGCCCCCGACTGTGAACACCGCGGCCTGTCCGAAGACCGGCTCTTCGATCTCGAGGCGCGCGACGGTGAGGCCGCTCAAGTCGACGTCGATGGCGCCGCCGGAGGGGCGCGGCGCCGACAGCACGGGGCGCCGGTAGATGTGCAGCGAACCCGCCGCCGCTTCGCGGATCGTGACGACCCCGAACAGAACGCGCAGCGGATCCCAGCCGAGCGTGAGATCGCGCGCCTCCGCCCACACGCCGGCTTCGTCGCGCAGCGTCGCCCGCGACGCGCGCAGATCGCCGAGACCGGCGCCGCCAACCCCTTCCAGATGCAGCGAGCCCAGTCGCCAGACAGTGCGCCCCTCCGCCAGCGTGGCCGCCAGCATCGGCCCTCCGGGGCCGATCACGAAGCCTGCGGCGCCGACCGCCAGAACGACCACGCCAACGGTGGCCATGAGCAGCACGCGGCGGTTGCGCGGGGCGGGGGCTGCGGCGGGCGCGTTCAAAACGCCTGCCCGATGCTGACATAGAACGCCACGCGCGCATCCCCCGGGCGGGGGTCGAGCGGCGCGGCCACGTCAAGGCGCAGCGGCGCGAAGCCAAGGTCGTAGCGAACGCCCGCGCCCACCCCCCAGCGGAAGTCGGTCGCATCCTCCACATCGTTGAAGGCGTTGCCGCCATCGACGAACGCCACGCCGCCGATGCGGTCGGTGAAGCGTGCGCGCACTTCGCCCGACGTCTCCAGCAGCCCGCGTCCGCCCGGCGGCGTGGCGATGCGCAGGCGCGACACGGGAAAGATCGAGTTGAAGTCGTAGCCGCGCACGGAGCCGCCGCCGCCGGCGTAGAACAGCCGGTCGGGCGGCAGGTCGCGCGCTTCTCCGGCGAGGGGCTCCACCCACCCTGTGCGCACGCGGGCGGCGACCGTGTAGCGTGCGTCGTCGTCCGGCGTCACGTAGGCGCGCGCTTGCGCGGTTGCGCGCGCGAAGGCCACGGACGCGTCGCCAGTCGACACGGCGGGCTCGAGGCGCGCCTGCAGCAGGTAGCCGCGCCGCGCATCAAGCGGAGAATCCGTCTCGTCCCGGCGCACATCGGCGAAGCCGGAGAATACGTAGGCGTTCTCCACGCCCTCGGACTGGCTGTAGACGTCGGCCGTCGCCGCGACGCCATAGCTCAGCGCGAGACGTAGCCGGCGCGCGGCGTCGACCGCCGCCGAGATGGCGAAGCCATTGCGGTCGAATGGGCCGCTGTTGTCATGGCTGAGGCCCGCCGTCAGCCGCAAAGACCGCCCCGACCCCACAGCATTTGGCCGGACAAGCTCGCCGGTGAGGCTTTGCACCTGTTCGCCAAGCACGGCGTCGACGGTGAGCGAGTCTGCGCGGCGCGTGACGTTGCGGCGCGTCCACTCCGCCTCCACGCCGAAGCCTTCGGTGGTGGACCAGCCAGCGCCGACCTCAAGTACACGGGGTTTCGCGCGCTCCAGCGTGACGATGACGTCGCGCGCGCCGTCCGGCCCCGCTTCCGTCGCAAGGGTGGTGTTGACGATGGTGAATGCGCCGGTGGAGGCGAGATCCCGCCGCAAGAGGGCAAGCGAGTCCGGCTTGAAGCGATCGCCCCGTTCCCATCCCGCCAGCCGCGCCACATAGTCGGCGCGAAGCGCGCCTTCCGGTTGCACGCGCACGCCGCCCAGGCGCACCGGCGCACCGGCGTCGATGGCGAAGGCAGGCGTCATGCGGCGCGTGTCGTGGTCGACCACCACGCGGCGTGGTGCGGCGCGAGCGTCCGGAAATCCAGCGGCGCGCAGCGCCGCCACCGCAGCCGCCTCCGCGCCGAGCACGTCAGCCGCGCGCGCGGGCGCGCCATCGACGATCCGCGCCAAGGCGTCGCGCGCGATGTCGACGTAACGGTCCTCCGGCGTCGCGCCCGAAAACGTCAGCGTGGGCGCAGCGAACGTGAAGCGCTCTCCCGGTGCGATCCGCACCCGCGCGACCGGCGGTTCCTCCTCGGCCTCGGGCGTGACTTCGGCGGCGTACCAGCCCTCCGCCCGGAGCCATCTCGTGGCCCGTTCGGCGGCCTCCTCCGCGAGCCGCTCGGCGTCGAACAACGATTGCGGCGCGTCCCGCTCCGGCAGCGCGCGCTCGATGCCCTGCCGGATCTCGCCGCCGACGCCCTCGATCGCCACAGGCGAGGCGGCGTCGAGCGCGCCGACGGCCAGCGCCCAGGCGAGCGCGGCGGCGGGCGCCGCCAGGAGGATGGGGGAGAATCGCATGGGCGAACGAACTGACGCGGACCCTCGGGTTCAACCAGTTAACGTCTCATCAACGCTTGTGGCGCGGCTCCAGCGGCGTGATCCTGCCCGCATGAGGGTGTCCCTGAAACGCGATTCGCTTGAGGCGATCTTGGCGCCCGACGTGGGCGGCGCCGTGGCGGCGTTCCGCGTGGACGGGCGGCCCGTTTTTCATCCCGACGCGCTGCGCGCGTGGGGCGCGCCCGGGCTTGGGGAATTTCCCATGGGGCCTTACGTGAACCGGATCGCAGGCGGCCGGTTCCGCTGGCGGAACGAAGCGATCGCGCTGCCCCGCAACGCCCCCGATCATCCGCACCCGCTGCACGGCGTGGGCTGGCAGGCCGCGTGGGCCTGCACGGTGATGGATCAGAATGCGGCGCGGATGACGATGCATTCGCCTGCGTGCGCCGCGTGGCCGTGGGCGGTGACCATGACGCGGACCTTCATCCTGCACCCGGACGCGCTGCAGATCGACTTCGCCCTCACAAACGACGACGCGCGACCGATGCCTGCCGCCATCGGCCTGCATCCTTACTTTCCCGCCGCTGGCGCGGTGCTGCGTCTGCACGCGCAAGCGCTGTGGGAGACGACGCCCGACGGGATACCGACGCATTCTTCACACCCGCCCGTGCTTGACAAATTGCGAGGCGGCTCGGCCGTGGAGACGCTGTCGCTTGATCATTGCCTGGCGGGATGGGACGGCGCGGCCGAGATCGAGTGGCCGGACCTAAGATTGCGGATCGAAACCGTTCCGTCGCAGCGCTTCGTGCAGGTCTATGCCCCGCCCGGCGCCGATTTCTTCTGCGTCGAGCCGCAGACCTCCGCGCCCGATGCGGTGAACCGGGGCGATGCGTTTGAGCTTGCGGCGGGGGAGACGCTGGCGTTCACGACGCGGTTTGCGGTTCTGGCGCGCAGGAGGACCTAGGGAGGAAAACGCTGAGCGGACTTGATCGCGGAGGAATAGCGCTGAAGCGACGAAAGAAGGCCCTCGGTGGAACGCCTACCCGAACGTCGGGCGCGCCTTTGCGGTGTGTTCGTTCATGACGACGTCCTCGGCTTCGTCCATCTCCAGCAGGAGGACGTCGTAGCCCCAGAGGTCGGCGAGATGCTGCAGGACATGGTCGGTGTCGCCATCTTCCAGCAGCACGCCGTCCAGCACGCGGTGATGCAGGATCAGGCGGCGGTCACCCGCGAGGTCCACGTCCACGATCTGGATGTCGGGGTCGCGTCGGCCCACGTCGTAATGGCGAGAGAGCGCGCGGCGCACCTCGCGATAGCCGCGTTCATTGTGAATGTGGGTGACGTTGAGTTCGGCCTCCTCCTCGTCGTCGCGGAGGTTGAACAGGCCGAAGTTGCGGATGAGCGCGGGCGACAGGTACTGTGAGACGAAGCTTTCGTCGCGGTAGTTTGCCCAGCAATCCTTGAGCACGTTGTAGGGATCGCCCACGCCGGCGATGTCGGGCATCCACTCCCTGTCTTCGTCGGTGGGGTTGGTCACGATGCGCTCGATGTCCTGCATCATGGCGAAGCCAAGCGCGTAGGGGTTGATGCCGGAATATCGGCGGTCGTCGAAGCCGGGCTGGAACACGACGCCGGTGTGAGAGTGCAGGAATTCCAGGAACGCGCCGTCGTCGATCTTCCCCTGTTCGTGGAGGCGATTCATGATGCGGTGATGGACGAACGTGGCGCAGCCCTCGTTCATCATCTTGGTCATGCGCTGGGGATAGAAGTACTGCGCGATGTGGCGGACGATGCGCAGGATCTCGCGCTGCCATGGCTGCAGCCGCGGGGCGGTTTTCTCCAGGAAGTAGAGGATGTTCTCTTCCGGCAGGCCCAGCAGCGCACGGCGGCGGTCCTGGTCCACCTTGTCGCGCGTGCGCGTCTTTTTGGTCGGCACCGTGCGCCATAGGTCGTTGAAGATGCGCTCGCCGTGGGCGCGGCGCTCCTCGGCCCGTTTCTGCTCGGAGCGCAGATCGGGCATGCGCTTGCGTGGGAAGCGGTGCACGCCGTGGCTTTGCAGCGCGTGCGCCGCGTCCAGGACGCGCTCCACCGCCGTGATGCCGTAGCGGTCCTCGCAGCTTGCGATGTAGCGTTTGGCGAAATCGAGATAGTCGAGGATGCCGCTCGCGTCGGTCCACTGCTTGAAGCAGTAGTTGTTCTTGAAGAAGTGGTTGTGGCCGAAGCCGGCATGCGCAATCACCAGCGTCTGCATGGTGATCGTGTTCTCTTCCATGATGTAGACGACGCAGGGATCGGAATTGATCACGATCTCGTACGCGAGCCCTTGGTACCCCTTTCGGTACATCGCCTCGTCGCGGGCGAAGTGCTTGCCGAAGCTCCAGTGCTTGTAGAACAGCGGCATGCCGATGGAGGAGTACGCATCGAGCATCTGCTCGGCGGTGATCACCTCGATCTGGTTGCGGTAGACGTCGAGCTTCAGTTCCTTGAGGCCGATCTCCTCCACCGCGTTGTAGACACGTTGGATGGTGTCGAAATTCCAGTCGCCGCCTGTGTAGAGGAGACGGGGGTCGGGCGCGGGTTTCGGGGCGGACTTGGGCGTCATCAGGCTTCGGCCATCTGGTCTGACTTCTTCTGGAAGAGGTCACGGAACACGGGGAAGATGTCGCGACGGTGGCGGACCTTGCGCATGGCGATGGGGCTGTCGGGGCCGTTGACCGTGGCGTAGGTCCGCCACAGCGTGGTCGGCCGCTCGCTTGCGGGGCCGTCGTCGTCGGCGCCCACTTCGAGGTACGCATAGTACTGGCACGAAGGCAGGATGTCGCTCGTCAGCAGGGCCGCCGTCTTGGCGTTGTCGGAGGGTGCGTTGTCGCCGTCGGAAGCCTGTGCTGCGTAGATGTTCCAGTCCGACGGCTTGAACCTGTCCTCCATGATCCGCGCCATTTCCTCCAGCGCGGTGGAGACGACGGTGCCGCCCGTCTCGCGGGAATAGAAAAAGGTTTGCTCGTCCACCTCTTCGGCCTCATGGGTGTGGCGGATGAAGACCACCTCCACGTGCTTGTAGCGACGCTTCAGGAACAGGTAGAGCAGCGAATAGAAACGCTTGGCGAGATCCTTCATGTGCTCGGACATGGAACCCGACACATCCATCAGGCAGAACATCACCGCCTGCGCCACAGGCTTGGGCGTCGATTCAAGGCGGCGATAGCGCACGTCGAGCGGGTCGATGAAGGGGATGAGCTTCGTGCGGCGTTGCTGCCGCGCGAGCTCCTCGCGGGTCGCGGCGAGGCGGTCAGGATCGCCGCCGCCGGCCTCCAGCGCCGCGATCTCAGCCTCCAGCGCCGCGATCTCCGCCGGCTTGGGCCGGCGCAGCGCTATCCGCCGCGACAGCGAATTGCGCATGGTGCGCGACAGCGACATGTTCGATGGCGAGCCGGACGTGGAGTAGCCGGCCCGACGCCACTGCGGCACGCCTTCGCCCTTCAGCTGGCGCTTGGCGAGATCGGGCAGTTCGAGATCCTCAAGAAAGAGATCGAGGAATTCCTCGTCTGAAAGGGCGAAGCGAAACTCGTCCTCGCCGCCCCCGTCCTCCGATCCTTCGGAGCCGGCGCCGCCGCCCCGCGGCGGGCGCTGGATGCTGTCGCCTTCGACATACTCCTTGTTGCCGGGCAGGACGTAGTCCCGCTTGCCGCCCTCCGATGAGCGCCGCAGCGATGGTTCGCGCACGCCGTCGGACGGGATCGTCACCTCTCCGCCGCGTTCGATGTCCTTGATCGAACGCCCGGCGGTGGCTTCACGCACGGCGCGCTTCACCTGCGCGCGCGCGCGGCGAATGAAGCGTTGACGGTTGGCGAGCGACTTGCCGCCGGGGTTGAGGCGTCGGTCTATGACCTGCATGCGTTCCTCACCCCGCCTGCTTCACCCGCATGTACCACTCCACAAGACGCCGTACCTGGCGCTCGGTGTAGCCGCGCTCCACCATCCGCTGGACGAACTCGTCGTGCTTCTTCTCCGTCTCGCTGTCCTTCTTGGAGCCGAAGCTGATGACGGGCAGGAGGTCCTCGACCTGGCTGAACATCCGCCGTTCGATGACCTCGCGGATTTTCTCGTAGCTGGTCCAGGAAGGATTGCGCCCGCCGTGTCCGGCGCGGGCGCGCAGCGTGAACTTGACCACCTCGTTGCGGAAATCCTTCGGGTTGGCGATGCCTGCCGCCTTCTCGATCTTGGACAGCTCCTGGTTCAGTAGTTCGCGGTTGAGGAGCTGGCCGGTATCGGGGTCCTTGAAGTCGATGTCCTCAATCCAGGCGTCCGCATAGTCCACGTAACGGTCGAACAGGTTCTGGCCGTAGTCGTGGTAGCTTTCCAGGTAGGCCTTCTGGATCTCGTGCCCGATGAACTCCGCATACCGGGGTGCAAGGTCGGCCTTGATGAACTCGAGGTAGCGGGCCTCGACGTCCGCGGGGAACTGGTCGCGCTTGATGGCCTGCTCAAGCACGTACATGAGGTGCACCGGATCGGCGGCGATCTCCGTCGTGTCGTAGTTGAATGTCGCGGCCAGCACCTTGAACGCAAAGCGTGTCGAGATGCCGTCCATGCCCTCGTCGACGCCGGCGGCGTCCTTGTACTCCTGCAGCGAGCGCGCCTTGGGATCGACCTCCTTGAGACTTTCCCCGTCGTACACGCGCATCTTGGTGTACAAGTTCGAATTCTCGTGTGGCTTCAGGCGGGACAGCACTGCAAACCGCGCCAGCATCTCCAGCGTGCCGGGCGCGCACGGCGCAGGCGCGAGTTCGGAGCTGCGCACCAGCTTGTCGTAGATCTTTTCCTCTTCTTCCACGCGGAGGCAGTAGGGGACCTTGATCACGAAGATCCGGTCGATGAAGGCTTCGTTGTTCTTGTTGTTCTTGAAGCTCTGCCATTCAGCTTCGTTGGAGTGCGCCAGGACCACGCCCGTGAAGGGGATGCCACCGACGTTTTCGGTGCCGACGTAATTGCCCTCCTGCGTCGCCGTCAGCAGCGGGTGCAGCATCTTGATCGGCGCTTTGAACATTTCCACGAACTCGAGCACGCCCTGGTTGGCGCGGTTGAGGCCGCCGGAGAACGAGTATGCGTCCGGGTCGTTCTGCGCGTAGCTCTCCAGCTTCCGGATATCGACCTTGCCCACCAGGGCGGAGACGTCCTGATTGTTCTCGTCACCCGGCTCGGTCTTCGCCACGCCGATCTGGCGCAGGCGGGAGGGGTTGATCTTGGCCACGCGGAACTTCGTGATGTCGCCGCCGAACTCGTCGAGCCGCTTCACAGCCCACGGACTCATCAATCCCGTCAGCCGCCGTCGCGGAATGCCGTATTCTTCCTCCATGCGAGCGCCCAGCGTTTCGGGATCGAACAGGCCCAGCGGACTTTCGAACACGGGAGAGAGCTGGTCGCCCGCCTTGAGCACGTAGATCGGTTGAAGCTCGATCAGGCTCTTGATCTTCTCGGCGAGCGAGGATTTCCCGCCGCCCACGGGGCCGAGCAGGTAGAGGATCTGCTTGCGTTCCTCCAGGCCCTGCGCCGCGTGGCGGAAGAAGGCCACGATCCGTTCGATCGTTTCCTCCATGCCGTAGAAGTCGGGGAAGGCGGGATAGATGCGGATCGTGCGGTTCATGAAGATGCGGCCGAGGCGCGCGTCTTTCGCCGTGTCGATGGTTTCCGGTTCGCCGATGGCCGCCAGCAGGCGCTCGGCGGCGCTCGCATAGCTCATCGGATCCTTGCGGCAGCCCTTCAGGAAGTCCTGAAGCGACATTTCGGTTTCGCGGCGCTGTTCGTAGCTGCGCGCGTAACTCTGGAAGATATCTTCGGACGGCATCGTCGCTCCACTCGCAGAACCAATCGAATCGAGAACGCCTTCAGCCCGCCAAGGTGTACCGCAATTCAGGCGGCGTTGCGTCCGGATTCTCGCCAACGGGTGCGGGGGTCGCTGGAGTGGGCGGCGGATAGGTCACGCCGGCTGCCGCACTCGCGAACGCCGCACCGAACAGAATGTGCCCCGCTTCGATCCGCAGTGTGCGCGCCGCCCGCCGCGGCGCGCAAGCGATCATTACCGTTGACAGGGGGGCGATTGCAGGGCGCCCGGTTCTTGCGCACACGCGGCCGCGCTGTAGCGGGGCTGTCCCTGCGCGGCTACAGTCCGCTCGCGCGTTACGGGAGGGAGTGCCGACGCCATGGGGAAAATCGTGCTGGCGATCGCTGCGGTCGTGGTCGCCGCCACGCTTGGCGTCCTCGGATTTGCGTACTGGACACTGTCGCGCTTCGACGCCGGCGCCGAGATCGAGCGGCGTGTGGAGGCCGCCACGGGGCGGGATTTCGCGTTCACCGGTCCGGTCTCCATCGCGTTCTGGCCCGCCATCGGGTTCCGGGGAGAGGGGGCGGCGCTCGCCAATGTGGCTGGCGGGTCGGCGCCGCACCTTCTGTCTGCGCGCCAGGTCATCGTGGGCGTCGCCCTGCGGCCGTTGCTGCAGCGGCGCCTGGAGGTGACGCGGTTCATTCTCGTGGAGCCTGTGCTCGCGCTGGAGGTCGACGCCCAGGGTCGCCCCAACTGGATCCTGGCCCCGGCGTCGGCTCCGCCGGGTTCGGCGCGACCGGGACCGGCGGCCCAGGGACCGTCCTCCCTGACGGACGTGCATCTCGCCGCCGCCTCCCTTCGCGACGGGCGCGTGACCTATGCGAACGCCGCCACGGGCGGCACGCTCGCCGTCGACGGCATCGCCTTGAAGGCCGCCATGTCGGCCCTTGACGCTCCGCTTTCGCTCTCGGGCGCCGTCACCTACCGGGGCGCGCCGATCGACGTCGCCGCCACATTCGGGAAAGCGCGCGCCCTGTTGGCGGGGGACGTCACCCCGATCGCGTTGAGCCTTGAGAACGAGATGCTCCTGGCCCGGCTGGACGGCGAACTGACGGTGCGCAGCGGGGCCCTCACGGGCGCACTCCAGGCTTCGGGCCCCAGCATTCGCCGGCTGGCGGCGTGGTCCGGCGCGCCGTTCGGGGAGGGGTTCGGCCTCGAGGCGTTCGCCGTGGCCGGGCGCTTTTCGGCGCTGCCCAAACAGTACCTGTTCGAAAATGCGGGCTTTTCGGTGGACGACATCAAGGCGCGGGGGGACTTCATCGTCGGTCTCGCCCGTGCGCGCCCGCACTTCTCAGGCCGGCTGGAGATCATGGACGCGACGTTCGATCCGATGTCCGCAATCAAGGCGGACGCACCCCGCCGCGGCGTGGTGTTGCGCGCGGCGGAGCGGGCGGCCATCGACCTCAACGCCTACTTCGCGCCGCCCGCGCAGGCGGCGGCCGTCTCGCCGGGGCCGGTGGCGGAGGTGGCCACCCTGCAGCCGTTGGACGTCGCCGCCTCCGGGTGGAACGAAGCCGCGCTCAACCTCGGATGGATCCCCGCCTTCGACCTCGACATCGAGTTCACCACCGGCCCCCTGCGGGTGCACAACATCCAGCTGGAGGAAGCGCAGGTGAATGCGGTGATGAGTGCCGGCTACCTCGCCGCCACCGTGCATCGCATGGCCGCCTATGGCGGTGAGGGCTCGGGCCGGCTGGAGGTGGACGCGCGGACGCCGGAGATCCGGGTGGCGAGCGAAATCGCCATGCGGGGCGTGCGTTCGGAGGCGTTCCTGAAGGACACGCTGGGCTTCACCAAGCTCTCCGGCCCCGCCGACTTCACCTGGCGGCTGGCCAGCCGCGGCGCGACCCAGAAAGCAATGATGGCGACGCTCTCCGGCAACGCCGCCGTGTCGGTGGCGAACGGGGCGCTCGCGGGCGTCAACCTGGGGGGCGTGGCGCGCACCATCCGCAACGCGTTGAGCGACGATCTCGTCTCGCCCACCGCGCGCACGCCGTTCACGAGCTTCGCCGCCACTTTCACGGCCGCCGACGGCGTGATCGCCACGCAGGATCTGCGCCTGGAGTCCCGCGACGCCCGCATCACCGGTATCGGCGTGATCGACGCCGGGGGCAGGGGAATCGACATGCGTCTGACGCCGCGCCTCGGCATCACCGCGCTGGCGGTTCCGTTCCGCGTTTCCGGGCCCTGGGGACGCGTGGGATACGCCTCCGACATCCTGGGCCGGGCCCGGCCGGACGTTGAGGCCAAGGTGCGGGCGGTGGTCGCCAAGGCCAAGGGCCCGGCGGCCGCCAGCCCCCCACGGTAGCGATTGGCGACCTCATGCGTTAACGTCCCGGTCACGGGATAAGTCAGGGGTAGACGATGACGATTTGGATCGTGCCGGGCGTGCTCGGCCTCCTCGGGCTGCTGTTGTTCCTGCGGGGCGTCACGTCCCTCGGGCGGACGCCGATGTCGGGCATGTTCGGTGCCCTTTCCGGCGGCGCCTTCATGGCGCTTGGCGCGGCGGTGGGGCTGCTGGGCCTCAATTTCCTGACGTACAACCGCCTGTCGCATGAGCAGCAGGTGGCGGAAGTGACGTTCCGTCAGTCGGGCCCGTCCGCCTTCGTGGCGGACATGAAGCTGCCAGACGGCGCCACGCAGACCTGCGCGTTGCCCGACGGGTCCACAGGCGCCTGCAACATCCTCGGCGACGAGTGGCAGATCGACGCCCGGGTCCTGAAATGGAAACCCTGGGCCAACGTCGCCGGGCTGGACGCCAACTACCGTCTGGAGCGGATGGCGGGGCGCTACACCGATATCAACGCGGAGCGCAGCGCACCGCGCAGCGTCTATCAGCTGAACGAAAACCCCGGGCTGGACCTCTGGGCCATCGCCCGCCAGTACGGCAAGTACGCGCCCGTGGTGGACGCCCAGTACGGCAGCGCCACGTATATCCCCATGGCGGATGGCGCGACGTACTACGTCACCATGAGCCAGACCGGCCTGCTGGCGCGGCCGGCGAACGATGCGGCGCGCGCCGCGGTGACCGGCTGGAAGTAGCAGCCAGCGGGTCCGGCGCGCTTCCGCCGGTGGCCTCGACCGCGCGCGGCGCCGCGGTTGCCAACATCGGGTTCTTCCCGCACATCCCGAGGGGTCGCGTGCGCGCACGAAACAACGCCGCAGCAACGGAGGAAACGCTCAATGTTCTCGCACATCATGATCGGCACCAACGACCTTGATCGGGCCAAGGCCTTCTACGACAAGCTGCTGGCCACGCTCGACGTGAAGCCCGCGTTCGTGGACGGCCACCGCATCTTCTACATGACGCCGACCGGCATCTTTTCGGTGTCCAAGCCCATCAACGGCGAGCCTGCCACGTTCGCCAACGGCGGCACGATCGGCTTTGCGGCCAACTCCCCGGAGCAGGCGAAGGCCTGGCATGACGCCGGCCTCGCCGCGGGCGGGACCACGTGCGAAGAGCCGCCGGGCGTGCGCGAGGGCGGCATGGGCAAGCTCTATTTGGCCTACCTGCGCGATCCGGACGGCAACAAGCTTTGCGCGCTGCACCGCATGAGCTGATGCCCGCCGGGGGCCCGCGCCCAGGGCGCGGGCGCCTTGGCCGGGCGGCGGCCGTTAAGTCTTTGTGTTAAGGTGCAGTTCAGGCCCGAAGGAACTATAGTTCCGCCCATGCATTCATGGGCTGCAGAGGGCTCGTCATGAACAAATCTTCAATCATCGCGCTCGCCGGTGGCGGCATCCTGGTGGCTTTGCTTCTCGGCGCCTTCCTCGTGACCACCGGCAACGGCGCTTCCGCCGGGAAATCGGACAGCGCCGGCATCGCTTTACCGGCGAAGGTGAACACTGCCGAGGCGAGCGCCTGGGCGGAGGCCCACGCCACGGACACCCAAGGCGCCTACCGCACCTATCTGGCGGCTTTCCCGGATGGCGCTTTCACCGCCGAAGCCAACCAGGCCATCGGGCGCCTGACGGCCGAGGCGGAAGCCAAGGAACAAGCCAAGCCTGCTGCCCCCGTGCGCGTCGCGGCCGCGGCTGGTCCCAGCCGGGCGACGATCCGGGCGCAATGTCGCCAATACGTGGACTCGGTCCTGCCCCCGCCCAGCAAGACGACGCGCACCGTGGGCGGCGCAGCGGCCGGGTGCGCGGTTGGCGCGCTCGCGGGTGGCAACGACGGGCGCAACTGCGCTATCGGCGCCGTAGCCGGCGGCGCGACGGGGTATGTCACAGCCAACAATCGCGAAGCCCGCCGGACCCGGGAGTACGAGACCTGCGTCGCCAACGGCGGCCCCGGACGCTGAGGGGAGACGGTCGGGGCGGTTACCCGTCCCGTCATCCGGCCACGGGAGGGCGCCACCGTGACAAAAGCGGCGGTCCCTCCCTATATCCCCGCCATGACAGCCCCGATCCCCGTCACCGTCCTCACCGGCTACCTCGGCGCCGGCAAGACCACGCTCCTCAACCGCATCCTCTCGGAGCCGCACGGCAAGAAGTACGCCGTGATCGTCAACGAGTTTGGCGAAATCGGCATCGACAACGACCTCGTGGTCGGCGCCGACGAGGAGGTGTTCGAGATGAACAACGGCTGCATCTGCTGCACCGTGCGGGGCGATCTCATCCGCGTCATCGAGGGCCTGATGAAGCGCAAGGGCCGTTTCGACGCCATCATCGTCGAGACCACGGGCCTCGCGGATCCCGCGCCTGTCGCGCAGACGTTTTTCGTCGATGAGGACGTGAAGGCGAAGACGACGCTCGACGCCGTCGTGACGGTGGTCGACGCCAAGCACCTGCCGCTGCGCCTGAACGATTCAAAGGAGGCCGAGGAGCAGATCGCCTTCGCCGACGTGATCCTGCTGAACAAGACCGATCTTGTGTCTCCGGCGGAACTCGCCGCCGTGGAGGCCGCGATCCGCGCCATCAACCGCTACGCGCGCGTGGTGCGCACCGAGCGCTCCAATGCGCCCCTCGACACGGTGCTGGGCCTGGGCGCGTTCGATCTGGAGCGCATCCTCACCGTGGAGCCGGACTTTCTCAATCCCCCGCATGGGGAGGACGGTCATGTGCACGACGAGCACTGCGGCCATGACCACCACTACCACCACGGTCACCATCACGACCACGCCGCGCCGTCCGCGATCCATGACGCCACGGTGAAGAGCGTTTCCCTGTCCACGGAGCAGCCGCTGGACGACCGCAAGTTCTTTGCCTGGTACCAGACGCTTCTGCAGCAGCAGGGGCAGGACATCCTGCGCTCCAAGGGCATCCTCGCGTTCAAGGACGAGCCGCGCCGCTACGTCGTGCAGGCCGTGCACATGATGGCCGACGGCGATCATCAGCGCCCGTGGCGGGACGATGAACCTCGGCGCAGCCGGCTGGTGCTGATCGGCCGCAACCTCGACGCGCACGCCCTGGAGCAGGATTTCGCCTCGTGCGTGGCGGCGTGACCCCGCCGCCGCTCGTCGAAACCATCGGCCGTGCGTTCGACCTGCCCGAGCAGGTCATCGACGTCTTCTGGATCGGGGACCGCGCCTTGTTCGCCACGGGCGACGGGTCCGTGCGCGCACATGATGGCGGCGGCGAAGCATGGACCCGCGAGGGCGTCCACGACGGCGCGTTGCTCACGGCGTGCCCCGGCCTTGGCGAGGACATCCTCACCGGTGGCGACGACGGGCGCGTGGCGGCTGTGGACGCCACCGGAGAGGTCACGACGCTGGGGGCCTTCAAGGGGCGATGGATCGAGGCGCTGGCCGCGTCGCGGACGTCCAGGCTGGCGGCCGTGGGCGTCGGCAAGGAGGTCGCGATCCTCGGGACTGGCGGCGAAAAGCATCGCTTCGCCCATGACGCCACGGTGACCGGCCTCGCCTTCGAGCCCAACGGCCGGCGCTTCGCGGCGGCGCACTACGGCGGGGTCACGGTGTCGTGGGCGGCCTCGCCGGAGAGCCGCCGCAAGAAGCTCGACTGGAAGGGCGCGCACCTTTCGGTGGTCTGGACCCACGACGCGAAGTTCATCGTCACCACCATGCAGGAGCAGGCGCTCCACGGCTGGCGGTTGCAGGACGGGCAACACTTCCGCATGGCCGGCTATCCGGCCAAGATTCGCGCGCTGTCCTTCACGTCCGACAACAGGTGGCTGGCGAGCGCCGGTGCGCAGGAGGTGGTGCTCTGGCCGTTCCAGGGCGCCAACGGGCCCATCGGCTCCAATGCCGCGGTGGCGGGGGAACTCGCGACGCCGTGCACGGCGGTGCGGTGTCATCCGGACCGTGCGGTTCTGGCCGCGGGTGGCATGGACGGCGAGCTCATCCTGCTGCCGGTCGCCAATGCGGGCGCCGGCCCCAGCAAGGCCTTGCTGATCGATCCGCCCCATGGCGCGCGGGTGACGGCGCTGGCGTGGTCCGCCGACGGACGGCGGCTCGCGTTCGGGTGCGAGAATGGGCGCGCCGGCGTGCTCGACTTCACGGACGCGCTCTAGGGCCCAGCGACAGGCCCAAACGAAAGGAGGGGAGCCTTGCGGCTCCCCTCCCGTTCGTTGCGGTGGATCTCGCCGGCTTACCAGCGCTTGCCGACGGTGATGCCGTAAGTGCGCGGCTCCAGCAGGAAGGCGTTGCGGAACAGGCCCGACGACGCGTCCGTGAGGTAGAGGTCGGTGATGACGTCTTCGTCCTCGATGTTGCGCACGAAGAGGTTCGCGTAGAGGCCGTTGGACTCGTTGGCGAACGTCAGCGACGCGTTCCATTGGTCGTAGCCGTCCAGAACGTCGTTCTGGTCGTTGTAGACCCGTGCGAACGAATCCGCCTGGACGAAGTAGTCCACCCGCGGGGTGATGCCCCAGTCGCCGGCGAGGAAGGTGTACTGGGCGCCGAACGACACCTGATACTCAGGCGAGTTGGGCAGCTCGTTGCCTTCCAGCTGGCGCGGGATGCCCGGCTGGACGTTGGCCGTGTTCACCGTGCCGTTGGCGTTCAGCAGGCCCGCAGCGGTGAACGCCGCCTGGAGCGGCGTGCCGACCACCGTGTTCGGCGTGCAGAGCGCGAGGAACGCCTGGCCGAGGTTGGCGGCGGGCACATTGGCCTGGAGGAAGCCGATGCCGGCGGTGTTGACCACGCAGTTGGCGGCGCTCGGGAACGCCTTCACCAGCGTGAACGCCGGGTTGTTGTTGTTGAGGCGCAGCTCGTCGATCGAGCTGAAAGAGCCGATCTCGGTGTCGAGGTAGGCGGCGTTCAGGTCGAACACGAGACGGTTGATCGGCTCCCAGACGAACTCGCCTTCGAAGCCCTTGATCTTGGCGTCCACGTTCACGTTCACCGAGGTCCGGTTCACGATGTTGGAGATCTGGAGGCCTTCGTAGTCGTAGTAGTAGCCCGTCAGGTTCGCGATGAGGCGCCCGTCGTTCAGGATGTTCTTGGCGCCGATTTCGTAGGCGTTGATGAACTCGGGCTCAAAGGTGCGCGGGACGATCGAGCAGTCGAACACGTTCGGGTCGCACGCGGGGTTGATGCCGCCGCCTTTGTAGCCCTTCGAGTAGAACGCGTAGAGGTTCGTCTCCTCGGTGAACGGCAGCGCGACCGACCAGTCGAAGCCCGTACGGCCGGTGATCTCCTCGAACTGTGCTTCGCGGGTGCCGAACTGCAGCGACGCCGCATTCGGCGCCGGGGCCGCGTAGCTGCGGTCCGTGACGGACTTCTCGTCCTTCGTGTAGCGGAGGCCCAGCGTGTACTTCAGGTCATCGGTGATGTTGAAGTAGCCCTCGCCGAACAGGGCGGTGGAGTCGAGCACGTAGGGATCCGTCTCGCTGGAGAAGAAGTTCCGGCGCGGATCGCTGCCCGTCAGCAGGCCCAGGTACGTGAAGGTGTTCGAATAGACGCGGTAGTCGCCGCTGGCCTCGCTGTGCGTGACGATGCCGCCGAGGCTGTAGTTGAAGCGTCCGTCGAGGTCGGACACGAAGCGGAATTCCTGCGTCAGCGATTCCACTTCCACGTTCGATTGGTCGTACGTGAACGGCACGTTGGACGCCGGGTTGTTCGTGTCGCCGTAGAGCGCGGGGTTGAACACACCCTGGGCGTTGGTCAGCGGCACGGGGCCGGCCAACGTGGTCAGGAATGCGTTCGGGGCGAACGTCACGACGCCGCGGATCTGGTTGTAGTCCACGAAGCTGATCTGGTCGTCCTGGCGGTAGCTGGTCAGCGACGTGAACGTGCCGAAGTCGAAGTCGTGCTGGTACTCCAGCTGGTAGAAGTGCTCTGTCGCGCGGTGGCGCGGTTCGAACGGCGTCGCCTGGTCGCGGAAGCCGCGCGGGATGGTGGCGCCCGCGGTGGTGTTGGCGCCGAGCGGCAGGAGGCCGGAGTTGGCGCCCGCGCCGAACAGCGGGCCGAGCGCGAAGACCTGGGCCGCCAGAGTGGCGGAGGCGTTCGGCGCGCCGACGACGGCCGGGCCGTCCACGCAGCCCTGGTTGAACGGGAAGGGGCGGGTGTCGGTGTTGCAGAGCTGCTTGCCGATCCGCGAGCGGTTGCTGTCCTCGTCGAAGAACGAATAGGTGAAGAACAGCCGGTCCCGCTCCGACATTTCCGCCGCCAGCGAGGCGCGGAAGCCGTACATGTCGCGATTGTCGATGTCGTTGCCGTTGAGGACGTTGGTGATGAAGCCGTCGCGCTTCGTGGTGAAACCGGCGAGGCGGAAGGCGACGTCCGTACCCAGCGGGATGTTGACGAAGCCGCGCGCCTTCACGGTCTCGTAGTTGCCGTATGTGCCCTCGATGTTGCCGCTGAACACTTCCAGTTCGGGGCGGTTGGTCAGGATGTTCAGCACGCCGGCGGAGGCGTTACGGCCGTACAGGGTGCCCTGCGGTCCGCGCAGCACTTCCACGCGCTGGATGTCGTAGAACTCGCCTTCGAAGAGGCGGCTGGAATCGATCGGCGATCCGTTGATGTGCACGCCGACCGCGCCGTCGACGGAGAAGCCCACGGCCTTGGAGCCCACGCCGCGGATCGCGATGTTCACGCCCGTGAAGTTGCCCTTGGCGAACTGGAAGTTCGGGATGGCGAGAAGGAGGTCCTGCGCGTCATTGATCTGGAGGCGGTCCAGCTTGCCTTCGTCGAACGCGGAGATGGCGATCGGCACGTCCTGGATGGAGGCTTCGCGCTTTTCCGCGGTCACCACGATTTCGTCGGTGATGCGGCCGCTGTCCTGATCCTGGGCGATCGCGGGCGTCGCAGCGCCAAGCGCCGCGAGGGACACGCCCGTGAAAAAGGCAAACGTGTTCTTCTTGCCGAACATACCTGTATTCCTCCCCTAAACGCGCGCCGTGGGCGGCATTCGATGGCGCATTTGCGCCTTGTTGGTTACCGGCGCCTTTACGAGAGGCGCGCTTCTTGTCGTTCCCGCCAATTCAAGGCGGGGGCCAGCCAGTGTCAATAGCGTGACGCAACGTCACGGATGCTTCCAACGGCTCTGAGGCGAACGGGACACAGGATTCTGTGCCCCCAAGGGGCGATCCGCTGGTATAGGGCGGCATGATTGTTCCCTCCGACCGTCCCGCCGGCGGCGCGCTCGTTCTTTTCTCGGCCGGCCAGGATTCCACCACGTGCGTCGCCTGGGCGCTGGATCGCCATGAGCGGGTGGAGACCATCGGTTTCGCCTATGGGCAGCGCCACGCCGTGGAACTGGACCAGCGCCCGAAGGTGCTGGCGGGTCTGCGCGCGCTGTCTCCGTCCTGGGATCGCCGCCTGGGGGAGGATCGGATCGTCGACCTCTCAGCCTTCGGGGCCCTGTCGGACAGTGCGCTGACCGCGGACCGGGCGATCGAGATGCAGGCCAACGGCCTTCCGTCCACGTTCGTACCGGGCCGCAACCTGGTGTTCCTCACCTTCGCGGCCGCCCTGGCGTACCGCCGGGGACTGGACGTGCTGGTGGGGGGCATGTGCGAGACGGACTTTTCCGGCTATCCGGATTGCCGGCGCGCGACGATGGACGCCATGGCAAGCGCGCTGTCGCTCGGGCTCGACGCCCGGATCACGGTCGATACGCCGCTCATGCACCTGTCGAAGGCGAGGACCTGGGCGCTCGCCGATGCGCTTGGCGGACAGGCGCTGGTGACCCTGATCGTCGAGGAAACGCACACCTGTTACCGGGGGGACCGCTCCGTGCGGCATGGCTGGGGCTATGGCTGCGCCGACTGTCCCGCCTGCGACCTGCGGGCGAAAGGTTGGGCGGCGTGGCGGGCGGAAGGCGCGGACGCGTGAGCTACGCGGTCAAGGAACTCTACTACACGTTGCAGGGGGAAGGCGCGCAGACCGGGCGCGCCGCAGTGTTCCTCCGCTTCGCCGGCTGCAACCTCTGGAGCGGCCGCGAGGAAGACCGCGCCACCGCCGTGTGCACGTTCTGCGACACGGACTTCGTGGGGATCGATGGCCCGGGCGGCGGGCGGTTCGAGACGCCGCACGCGCTGGCCGACGCCGTGGCGGCGCAGTGGCCCGGGGGCGGCGCGCCCTACGTGGTGTGCACCGGCGGGGAGCCGTTGCTGCAGCTCGATGACGCCCTGATCGCTGCGCTGCACGGGCGGGGCTTCGCTGTGGGGGTGGAGACGAACGGCACGATCGCCGCGCCCGCCGGGCTGGACTGGATCTGCGTCTCGCCGAAGGCCGACGCGCCACTGGCGCAGACGTCGGGCGACGAGCTGAAACTGGTCTACCCCCAGCGCGGCGTCGATCCCTCGCGCTTCGAGGCGCTGGCGTTCACGCACTTCCTGCTGCAGCCGATGGACAACGTGGAGCGGGCGGCGAACACCGCGGCGGCGGTCGCGTACTGCCGGCGCCATCCGCGTTGGCGGCTCAGCCTGCAGACGCACAAGGTCCTGGGTATTCCCTAGGACGCGGGCGCTGCGGCGTAGGCGTCCCCCACCTTGTGGGCGAAGCGGCGGATGGCGCGCTCCGCGTCCGCCCACGTGGTGATGGCGTTGGAGAACGCGAGATCGGTCTCGTACCACTCGTAGGCGATTTCCTTCACCACGGCGCCGTCGGCGCCGAGGATGCGGGCGCGCAACTCCGCGCCGCCGACGCTGATGGAGCGGAGGGTGTCGAGACCGGGCCTGTCGGCGGCCTGCTGGAAGGTGGGCCTGCTCGGCTTCACGTCCACCAGCGTCGTCTCCACGGTCAACGGCGCGTCGTCGGCCAGGGTCGCGCCAGCCTGCTTGAGTTCCCGCTCGAGCGCGCGCGCCACAGTCCGTTGCAGGATCGCGATCTCCCGCTCGCCGTAGTCATCGGTGAACTTTTCCTGCAGCGCGGACTCCACCGCCATCGGACGGACGGCGACATCGGCGGCGAAGGCGGGCGTGGCGAGGGCGAGCCCAGCAAGGGCGACGGCGGCGAACAAGCGCATGGCGGCTTCCTCAATCACGGAACGGTGCGACGCGCATGAGGCCGCAGCCCGGCCGGGCGCGCAACTCATGCCTGCGTAATGTGGACGACCAAATCGGCTCGGCAAGCCTATCGGCGGTCGTCGTCCTCGTCGTCATCTGGCGTGGCGGCGTCGACCACTGCGCCCGTGGTCCCCACGACGACGCCGGCGGCGGTGCCGACCACGGCGCCGGCCGTCCCGACCACCGCGGCCGCAAGGCACCCCTGCAGCAGCGAGGCCGCCGCCGCGAGCGCGAGGAGTGATGTCAGTCTGCGCATGGGGGCTCCTTGAGAGGCGGCCAGTCTGCGCCGAACGACAGCGGGCGCAAGCTCCCCTCACAGCTGGCCCGGAATGCTTAAGCGTTCCTGAACCTTCAGGTCACGCAGGCGCCATGGCGCATTATCTCGATCAATCTAGTGTAGTTAAGTCGTCGCCCGATGGAGCGTGGTCATGGCGTCTCTCCCCGAAGTCGGCCCCGCGTCCCGGCGACGATGTTGGCCCGCGTCAGCCGCTTAACCCCTTCGCCGGCTGACGCGGCCACTCATTCCCCGCCCCGTCATTATTCGCCCTGTTCTCAATCACCACGTCGCTCCGTCCGGAGCGATCGGAGAAGCACGCCATGAACGCCCCCCTGCGCCAGCCCTTGCGGGTCCTGAACGCCCCCAACACGATCGACATCCATCCCACCAACGCCATTCTCGGCGCTGAAGTGCGCGGTCTCGATCTCGCGCATCCCTTGCCGGGCGCGACCATCGCCCTGCTGCGCGCCGCCCTGCTCAAGCACAAGGTCCTGATCTTCAGGGATCAGGACCTCACCCACGACCAGCACGCGCGATTCGGCCGGTACTTCGGGGCGCTCGAGGGCCATCCGGTGACGGGCCATGTGGAGGGCCACCCGGAGGTCCTGGTCATCCGCAACGGCGAGTACCAGCACCTCAACGACACCACCATCGGCTTCATCCGGCCGGTCAACAAATGGCATGCGGACGTGACGTTCCGCGAGGCGCCCTCGCTGGGTGGCGTGCTGCGCGCCCGCGAGCTTCCGCCGAGGGGCGGGGACACTTTGTTTGCGGACATGGAGGCCGTGCTCGGCGACATCCCGTTCCTGATGCGCGCGCGCCTGGAGGGCCTCACGGCCACGCACGACATCCTCAAGAGCTACGGTTGGAAGCTCTCACCGGAAGAGCAGGCGGCGATGCACGAGAAACATCCTCCACGATCCCACCCCGTGGTGCGGATCCACCCGGAGACGGGACGGCCATCGCTGTTCGTCAACTTCGGCTTCACGACGAAGATTGACGGTCTCGACCCGAAGGAAAGCGACGACCTGCTCGCGTTCCTGTTCGATCGCGTCAAGAGCCCGGAATATCAGGTTCGCCACGTCTGGCGCGCGAACGACATCGTGTTCTGGGACAACCGCGCCACGCAGCACTATCCGGTGGCCGACTATTATCCCCACGATCGTCAGGTCGAGCGCGTCACCATCGTCGGCGACAAGCCCTTCGGCGTCCAGCGATGACGTGGCCGCGGTGGAAGACGCTGCGGACGATCTGGATCTGCCGCACGCTGGCGCTGCTTGTGAGCGGCGCCACGCCGGTCGCGGCGGTTCAGCCCACGGTCGAGGTCGCGGCGCAGCGGTGATCGCGGCGGGCGTCGGTGCCCCCGCCGGCGCGCCGCACAACCCCCGGGAGGTACGGCGTTGGCGTGACGGGCGGCTGGCCGCTAGCTGGCGGCGCCGTCCAACCCACGGGAGCCGCCAGTGCTGCAACAGGGCTCGCCGCCGCCGGCGCCGCCGCCGCTTGAGCCCGGCGACCACGCGCCATGGTTCATCGCACGCTCCGACACGCGCCCGGACTTCGGGTTCTCGAGTCTCGGCGGCCGTCGCACTGTCCTGTCGTTCCTCGGGTCGTTCTCCGACCCCGCGTCGTCGGTCGCGTTCCGGGACCTGCTCGATGGCGCAGGGCGGTTCGGGCGGTTTGTGTCCGCGCTGCTGCTCGTCACGTCCGATCCGGCCGATGCAGGGGCCAGGGCGCCCGCCAACGCCGATGGCGTCCGCTTCCTGTTCGACGAGAGCCGGACGATTGCAGCGCTGTTCGGGCATGGCGCAGGCCAGCGGGGGCGGCCGGTGTCCTTCCTGATCGACGAGCGGCTGCGCATCCTCGCGGTGGTTTCCACTCGTGATCCCGCAGAGCACGCGGCTCAAGTCTATGCCTTGTTCGACCGGCTGCGTCCGCTTCCGGCGGCGGCCCCGGCGGCCTTGCAGGCGCCGGTCCTCATCGTTCCCCGCGTGTTCGAGCCTGCGCTCTGCGCGCACCTGGTGGCGGGCTACCAGGCCCACGGCGGCGCAGACTCCGGGTTCATGGTGGAGCGTGAGGGCAGGACGGTCGCCGTGATCGATCACGAACGCAAGCGCCGCGCAGACTGGCTGATCGAGGACGAGCGGCTCGTCGCAGCCTGCCGGGCGCGCATCCAGCGGCGCATCGTGCCGGAGGTTCGCCGCGCCTTCCAGTTCGAGGCCACGCGCGTCGAGCGCGATCTTGTCGCCTGCTACGACGGGGAAACGGGCGGGCACTTCAAACCACACCGCGACAACACCACCAAGGGCACGGCGCACCGCCGGTTCGCAGTGTCGATCAATCTCAACGCCGGCGCGTATGACGGCGGCGACCTGGTGTTTCCGGAGTTCGGCCGCGCGCTGTTCCGGCCGCCCACGGGCGGCGCCTGCGTCTTCTCGTGTTCGCTCCTCCACGAGGCCACGCCCGTCACCCGTGGGACGCGCTACGTGTTCGTGCCGTTCCTGTACGACGACGCGGGATCGGCCGTGCGCGAGCAAAACGCGCAGTATCTCGCGCTCTAGCGTTCGCTGCGCCGCTTGCGCTCGACGCTGGAGGGGATGCGCAGGCTTTCGCGGTACTTGGCCACGGTGCGCCGGGCGATGTCGACGCCCATCTCGCGAAGGATTTCCACAATGCGGTCGTCGGAGAGGATTTCCTCCGGCCGCTCGCCGTCGATGAGGGTGCGAATGCGGTGCCGCACGGCTTCGGCGGAATGCGCTTCACCACCGTCGGCGGACTGGATGGAGGCGGTGAAGAAGTACTTCAGCTCGAAAATGCCGCGCGGCGTGGCGATGTACTTGTTGGTGGTGACGCGGCTCACCGTGCTTTCGTGCATCTCGATGGCGGCCGCAACCGTCTTCAGGTTGAGCGGGCGCAGGTGCTGGACGCCGTGGACGAAGAACCCGTCCTGCTGACGCACGATTTCGCGGGCCACCTTGAGGATCGTGCGGGCGCGCTGGTCGAGGCTCTTGATAAGCCAGCTGGCGTTGGAGGCGCACTCGGCGACGAACTGCTTTTCCTGGTCCTTCTTTGCGACAGCCGAAATCTCGGCGTAGTAGCGCGCGTTCATCAGGAGGCGGGGGAGGGTGTCGCTGTTCAGCTCCACGACCCAGGCGCCGTCGGGGCCGGCGCGCACGTAGACGTCGGGCACCACCGTCTGCGTCACCCCGGCCCCGAAGCCGCCGCCGGGCTTGGGCGAAAGCGCGCGGACTTCGGCGATCATCTCGTCGAGGTCTTCCCGGTCGACGCCGCACGCAGCCTGGAGGCGATCGTACTGGCGCTTGCCCAGCAGGTCGAGGTGGGCGATCAGCGCCGCCATGGCGGGATCGAACCGGCCGCGATCCTTCAGCTGCAGCGTGAGGCACTCCGCGAGGTCGCGGGCCATCACGCCCACCGGCTCGAAGCCCTTCATCAGCGTGAGCACGCGGACGACGTCCGCCTCCGCGCAGCCCAGTGTCATGGCCACATCGAGCGTATCGCCGCGAAAGTAACCCCATTCGTCCACGCCGTCGATCAGCGCGGCCCCGATCATGCGGTCGACGGGCGTCACGCCGGCGGCGGCAAGCTGCGCGTCGAGATGCTCCTGCAGCGAGATCTCGCGGGTGAGCGAGTCCTCGATCTCCGGCATGTCCTCAAAGCCCTTGCCCGATCCCGCCTGGGACCAGTCCTGCAAGGGCGCCGCACCCGCATCGAGCCGGTCGGCGCCGGAAAGATCGGGATGGAGGCTTTCGATGTCGGCGTCGAGGCTCGCCTCGGCGACGCCGCCGGGATTGTCGTCGAAGGTGACTTCCTCGCTGGCGATCTCGCGCTCTGGGGCGTCGTCCACCGCGCCGTCCTCACGCTCCAGCAGCGGGTTGCGCTCCACTTCGGCGTCGACGAATTCGGCCAGCTCCAGATTGGAGAGCTGCAACAGCTTGATCGCCTGCTGCAGCTGCGGGGTCATCACCAGGGACTGGCCCTGGCGCATCTCCAGTCGGGGGGTCATCGCCATGGGGCGACGTCATAGCGGCGAAGGCTTGACGGTTTGCAAATATCGGGCCGCGGGGAAGCGTTAACGCGCTATGTTCGACCCGCGTGGAACGCGGGCGCGCGCACTCCATGGGCCGCGCCGCTACGGCTTGACTGCCCATGCGCCATCGGCGGCGCGCGCCACCAGCGTCATGTTGCCGGCGTCGAAATCCGGATCGCGGTCGCCGAGGTCGAAGAACCACGCGAAGCCTTGCCGCACGCGCCAGTAGCGCACTTTCGTTTGGTCCACGCCCAGCGGACCGCAGGCGATGACGGGCTTGTCCTTCGGCAGTCTCGCCAGTGCGGCGGCGTTCGGCGCGATGATGAGCGCGTCGGCGGGCCAGCCTTCGCCACCGGCGGGCGCGATCTCGCAGCTGGCGCGCTCGCTCGCCGGGGCCTCGGCGATGGCCGCCTTCAGCGCGCCCTGCGGATCGGGATCGGTTCCATAGAGGCGGACGACCACGCGCCCGATCGCGGCGTCGCCAAACTGGGCGGAGCGCTCATAGGCGATCTCGGCGCTGCGGGCCCCGCCGGCGAAGCCAAGCTGCGTGGTCACGCCATTGCAGGTGGCGGCCCGGTACAGGAGCGCTTCGTCCGCCGGCAGCATCGTCTCGTTGACGGACCAGGTGCAGCCCTCAAGTTCGGGCGTCCGCACGTCCGGATCCGCCGGCACTAGGGCGCTCGCTTCGCTCTGGCAAAGTCCCGTGCCCGCCAGGCGCGCGCCGCCGTCGGCGCAGGCTTCAACCGTCGCTGGCGTCGTCTCGGGTCGATTGCCGACGCCACACCCTGCAAGCAGCGCAAGCGCGCCGACGATCGCGATAACCCGCATGCCATCCCCCTGCGGTCGGCATCGTACCGCACCGCGGGGCGCCACGAAACAGGAGACTGTCGGCCCCCGCCGTGCCCCGGCGGCCTACGCCGCGTACCGGTCCCCCAGGTAGACGCGCTTCACCGTCTCGTTGTTGCGCACTTCGTCCGGGGCGCCTTCGAACAACACTTCGCCGTCGTAGATGATCGACGCGCGATCGACGATCTCCAGCGTCTCGCGGACGTTGTGGTCGGTGATGAGGATGCCGATGCCGCGCGATTTCAGGAACAGGATGAGGTCGCGGATGTCGGAGATGGCCAGCGGGTCGATGCCGGCGAACGGTTCGTCCAGCAGCATGAAGGCCGGCCGCGTGGCCAGCGCGCGGGCGATTTCCACCCGCCGGCGTTCGCCGCCCGAGAGGCCGGTGGCGGGGCTGTCGCGCAGGTGGTCGACGCGCAGTTCCTTCATCAGGCCCTCGCACACCTCGGCGCGCCTGGACTTGTCGCGCTCCACAAGCTCCACGACGGCCATGACGTTCTGCTCGACGGTGAGGCCGCGGAAGATCGAAGGCTCCTGCGGCAGGTAGCCGACGCCGAGGCGCGCGCGCTGGTACATGGGCAGGTTCGTGACGTCCTGGCCGTCGATGGAGATCTGGCCCTGATCGACGCGGATGAGGCCGGTGATCATGTAGAAGCAGGTGGTCTTGCCGGCGCCGTTGGGGCCGAGCAGGCCCACCACCTCGCCGCGGCGCAGGCTGAGGCTCACGCCCTTCACGACGCGGCGGTTGCGGTAGGATTTGCCGATGTCGATCGCGGCGAGGCCGTCCGCCCCGGCGGCGGCGAAGCTCGCGTCCATGCGGCTTGTCGTGCCCTCTGGCGCCATGGGGTGGGGTCTCAAGCCTTGGAAGGAAAAGAGCGAAGGGCGGTCAAGACTAGTTCTGGGGCCGCGAGGGGGAGCCCTGCTTGGGGCGGAACACGCCCTGGACGCGGGCCCCCGTGCTGGGGGCGATGGTCGTGCGGCCGCCGCTGATCTCGAGCACCAGCGTCTCGCCGCGGATCACGTTCTCGGTGCTCGCCACCACGACGTTCCCGGTGAAGGTGACGCTGTCGCTGCTGACGTCGTAGACGGCGCGGTCGCCGCGGGCCTTCTGCTCGGGGCGCACGTAGTAGACCTGCCCCTCGGCGATGATGCGCTCGATGTCGCCGGTGCCGATGGCGCCCGCTTCGCCGCCGCCGCCGCCCGTGGTGGGCTTGAAGAACAGGGTGAGCTTGTCCGACTGCAGACGGCTGTCGGACTGGACGACGTCCACGTTGCCGGTCAGCACGAGCTGTCGCTGGTTGTCGGTGTATTCCAGATTGTCGGCGCTGTAGGAGATCGGCCCGCCCTGGGAGCTGATCTGGGCGAGCGCAGGGGTTGGGGCTGCCAAGCCGAGGAAGGCAAGGCCCACCGCGGCCGCGCAGGGCACGCCCCGCCACCTGTTACGCGTCGCACGGCTCATGGCGCGCTCCCTTGCCCCTGCTTGACCACACCCTTGACGCGCCCGCGGAACACGATCCGGTCCCCGCTGTCGCGTATTTCATAGGAGTCCGCGCGGACCGAGCCAAGGGGGCCCTCGCCGCGGATGGCGCGGCGGCCCTCGACCCGGTTCTCCCGCGCGTCCACGAACGCCTGGGTGGAGGTGAAGGTGTTGCCGCCGGCGTCGGTGAAGACCACGTCGCCGTTCAGCTCCACGGTGCGGGCGACCTGGTTGTAGACGCCGGTCCTGGCCGTCACCTTCCGGTCGGCGGCGGTGTAGACGGGCATGTCGAGGTCGATGAGGTCCGATTGCGGGCCGCGGCGCGTGGCGGTGGTGGCGGTCACGTCGAACAGGCCGTTGGCGCCCGTGCGGCCGGAGAATCGCGGGTTGACCATCTTCAGCGATTCCACCTCCGTCAGCTCGTCGGCGCCGCCGAAGCCGCCCAGCGCGGCGTGCAGCGTCATGAAGCCGAAGAACGCGCTGAAGCTGGCCGAGGCAAGGCCCACGAACACCAGGCGCAGCACCGAAAGCTGGCGCGTGCGCCGGCGCGCGGCCTCCAGCGTCAGCTGGCGCGTGGGCTCCCACGCGTCCGCGATGGGATGGGAACGGCCCGGCGGGGGCAGGGTGGCGGCGAGGGAGGCCATGGGTTCCCGCACTTAGGCTTCGGGGTAGGGCATTAGCAAGGCGGCGCGTCGGCCGGCGGGCGCCGTTCAGGCGCGCGCAGGCGCCGCCGATGCGGTTTTGCTTTTTCCCGCCCGGCGAGGGCCGAAGCGGGAGGCGGGGCGCGGGACGGCGCCGGCTGGCCGGCGTGAGCCGGCGGGAAGTGGCGCTGACCCGCGCCCCGTTGAAGCGAACCGTTCTTCCCGGACACGCGCCACGGGCGTTCATTCCGGCTTGCCAAGCCTGCCCACTGGCGTCTGTCGCCCCCACCGGGGACGCCTCAGCGCCGTGGTTTAACGCCAGCCGTGTTTACCGGTTCGGCGTGCATGGCGGGCCCGGACCCCCCATGGACTCCCGCGGTTTGCGACCCCGCAGGACAGGACCACGCCGGTCCGCCGCCGACCACCCGAGAGTCCGGAGCTCACGGGCCCTCCCTTGGTCGACG
>JANRIM010000151.1:0-3022 GCA_033764865.1 Hyphomonadaceae bacterium | reverse complement strand
CTGCGCCTTGATCGTGACGGCCACCGCGCCGTCATCGAGCGCCCAGCGGCGGCCATCCCACACGAACACGCCCAGGCGCTGCGTCTCGCGCACGTCGCCGCCCACCCGCGCGATGAACCGCTCGGCGTTGCCGATATCGTCGCGGCCAAGGTCGGCGAGCGCGCGGTCATCGACCGGCGCGGAAAGGTCGTCGTCGTCACCGCTCACGGCGTCTGCGCCTCCGCCAGCCGCGCCAGCCGCTCGTCACACGGATCAAACCCCTCGCGCGGCGTGAACACGCCGACGTCGCTCGCGCCGGCCTTCCGCCACCAGTGCGCCGCGAGCACGCCCGCGATCTGTGCGCGCCGCGTCGGGGACACCGTGCGTTGCCAGCGCCCGCCCCTGTCGATCGTCAGCGGCGCCATGTCGTGATCGACGCCCAGCACCACGCGGCCGTCATGCGGCCACGTCGCCGCCGGCCTGTCGGGATCGGGGAAGGGGCGGCGCCAGTCGACGCCGCCCCTTCCCCGACCGTAGGCCCCCCGGCCCATGCCGCCCTGGAACCGGTCAAGGCTCAGGGCGGCGAACACGCCCACCTTCAGGGTTCCACGCGCCTGCACCATCGACGCCGTGCAGAGCGCGCTTTCGATGCCTTCGCCCACCACCAGCGTCCCGCCCGGCGGCGGCGCGACCAGCAGCACGCCGCCGGGCCGTCCCACGCCGTCGCCCTGCGGCCCGATCATCTTCTTCGCCGCAGACAGCGCGGCCTTGCCGCGCCCGTCGTCCAGAATGTGCGTGACGTGCACGCCGCCCGTGGGCCCGTCGGCCGTGACCACCTGCGCCAGGATGGCGGGCGTCCACGCATCGGGCGCGCGGCGGTCCTCGTCTTGAATCTCCGGGTCCCACCACGGCGCACGCGCCAGGAAGCGCAGGCCCCGCGCCGCCTCGCCCGTCAGCGCGCGCGTCGCGCCGCGATGGATGAGGTAGCGCTCCACGATGGTCCCCGAAGCGGGCCGCGCGCGCAGCCACAGCGCCGCCGCGCGGGCGATCTGCGCGGTCTCGTACGGGTCCGGCTCCCGCGCCGCCTTCGCGCGCCGCTCTTCGGCGCGCTTGGCCGCCGCGGCCCGCCGCGCCTTCGCTTCGTCGTGCGCCACGAGCTGGTCGCGGTCCTCGCGCCGCGCGAACGCGATCTCCTCCGCGCGCACGCCGGCGATCTCGGCGGCGGCGTCCAGCCGCGACCGGCACGCCGCGAACGCAAACCAGAGCGCGATGGCGTCGCCGTGCTCGCCGCACTTGTGGCAGCGGAAGCCGCCGGCGCTCACGCTGAAATCGTTCTTGCCTTCGCACAGCGGGCAGCGCCTGGCGCGCGCCCAACCGTTTGCGCCGCCGCCGCGCAGCACGGCGCCGCACAGGTTCTCCGCCACGTCGCGGCAGCTCACGGCGCGCGCTCGGGCGAACACCTCTTCGGGGGTGAAGCGGGCGGCGCTCAAGAGCGGGCCTCCCCGCGCGCGCGGAGGCCCGCGACGCCTCGCGGCCCGCCCCGGCGGCTCCCCGGCGCCCGGCGCAGACCCAGCCGCGCGAGCCGCCCGCACACCGCGTTGCGAGACACGCCAAGCTGCGCCGCGATCGCCGCGGCGGAAGCGCCCTCCAGCCACGCCGCGCGCAGCGCCGCGTCGACATCGGCGGTCCAGGTCGGTGGCCGCCTCCGGCCGCGCGCGACCGGCGGACCGACGCTCACCGCGCCGCCGGCCAGCGCCTCGCGGACGCCCGCGTCCAGCGCATAGCCTTCGCCCCACAGCGTCTTGATCTCGATCCCGAACGGCGCGAGCCGCCGCCGCAGGACGCAGACGTGCACAGAAAGCAGCCTGCCCGGGTCGCCCGGCCCGTCGGCGCAGTCCGCCCGCGCCGCCAGCCACAGCGCGACCGTCAGGCGCGGCCGCGCCACCAGCACCCCCATCGCCGCCGCCTCCGCGGGGCGCAGCCCCCACGCCTGCGGCGGCGTCCACCCCGGCGGGGCGAGCGCCGCGCGCAGCTCCTCCAGCTGGAATTCCAGATCGTCGATGCGCGCCTGCAGCGCCGCTTCGCGCGCACCGCTCATGCCAGCCGCGCCGCTCACGTCAGCCGCCCGGCGATGAACGCCACGCCCAGCAGCAGCGCAAGCGCCAGCGCCAGCACGCCGACGGGTGCGGCGGCGATCCCGCGCCCACCGTCTACCGCGCGCCGCGCGGGCGGCGGCTTGAACGCCACGGCCACCGCTTCGGCGGCCCCGTGGATGACCACGTCCGGCGGCGCGCGCTGCGCCAGCATGTTCACGGCGTCGCCGCCTTCGGCCCAGTAGATCTCCGCGGCGGCGCAGAACGCGCCCCACGCCGCGCGCTCGCCCGCCACCAGCGCGCCGTACTGCTCAAGCGTCATGCGCGCAGGCAACGTCATGGTCACGGGCCGCACCAGCACTGCCTCCCTCATCGCCGGCCCCCGAACAGCGAGGGTTGCTGCGGCGCGGGCGCGTCCGGGATCGCGTCGGAAAGGGCGGGCCGCGGCGGCGGCCCGTGCAGCGGCGCGAAGAAATCGTCCCACACGTGATCGGCGCAGCGCCGCTCGAACGCGGGCTGCATCGGCGGGCCGCGACCGAACGGGCCGTAACTGCCGCACAGCGCGCACACCTCGTCCGGGTAACGCGCGCACTCGAATGGCCGCGTGCGCGGCGGCGCCGTCTCGGACCCGCCGCTCATGCGTCGCCCTCCGGCGCGGCCAACGCCGCGCGCATGCCGGCCCAGTCCGGCAGGGCGATCACCACCGTGGCGTCATCGATCCAGGTGGCGGCGACGGGCACGGCGCGGTGGGTCACGCCGGGGTCGAACGGGTGGGTGTGGATATTCACCGACGCGTACGGCGCAGCCGCTCTGCTGTGGCGGTGGCCGCCTGACGGCGTGCGCTCCCGCACCGGCCAGCCGGCGTCGCCGTCCGCGCACACCTGGAGGCGCAGGTAGCCGACGCCCGACTGCGCCTTTGCGCTCTCCACCGCGATCCGGGAGGGCTTGCC
>JANRIM010000140.1:0-5127 GCA_033764865.1 Hyphomonadaceae bacterium | reverse complement strand
CCGCACTCGGGTGACACGACCTACGCAGCCTTCGACGTGACGGTCAGCTTCTGATTCTCCGTGCTTGAGACCGCGCCGCTCCCTCCCCTCCATGGGGAGGGTGGCCTGAGCGGCGCGAAGGCCGGGTGGGGTGCGCGCGCGGTGATGGGAAGAACACGCTGGAGGAATGCTGGTCGTGCGGCGGCGCCCAACACGGCTCTTCGCCCGCACATTGCGCGCACACCCCACCCGTCGCGCCTGCGGCGCGCCGCCCTCCCCATCGAGGGGAGGGAGGGCAATGGTCACGTCGGCTCGCGGTCGTAGTAGTCGGTATCGTCCTCGGCGCGATAGATCTTGCGCAGACCTGGCGCGTTGCGGCCGCCGGTGACCACGAGGATCTTCTGCGAGTCCGGATACGCGCACACATCCATCTCCGCACGGTTGGAGACCGAAAGGTAGCGCAGCGGCGCCGCGCCCGTGTTGATGATCTGGTGCGCCACCTCCGCGCCGCCGGTCGGGCACGCGATCACGTCATGTTTTCGCAAAGGATAGCGCGCATCGCCGAAGCGCAGCTCGCCCTCGCCCTCCAGGATGACAAACATCTCCTCCTCGCCGTAATGGCTATGGAACGGACACTGCGCCTTGCCGGGCGGCAGGACGACGAGATTGTAGCCGAGCTTCGTCGCGCCGATGAGGTCGCTGAAGAGCGCGCGGCTGGAGGTGTAGAGGCCGTTCTCCTCGATGTCGTCGAACACGACCTCGTCCAGATTGATCAGCGGCTTTCGCATCTCGCCCTCCTTGCGCCTACTCCGCCGCCTCCAGCGCGGCGCTGGCGGCCAGCCACTCCTCTTCCGCGGCGGCGAGCGCGGCGGCGGCCTCCTTGCGTTGCTGGCCCAGTTCGCGGCCCTTGGCGGGATTGCGCTCGAACAGGCCGGGCGCCGCGATCTCGCGGTCCAGCCGCGCGATGGTCTGCTGCGCCGCCTCCATGGCCGCTTCCGCCGCCGCCACGCGCTGCTTCACGCCGGACGTGGATGGCCGCTTCTGGTCCTGCCGCGCCGGCGCGGGATCCCGTGACTTGCCGCCACCGCCGCGCTCGTTGGGCCGGTCCGCATCGAGCACGAGCTTGCGGTAGTCGGAGAGATCCCCGTCGTACGGCGCGGCGCGGCCGTTGTGGACGAGCCACAGGCGGTCCGCCACGGCCTCGGCCAGATACACATCGTGCGTGATGAGCAGGATGGCGCCGGGATAATCGTTCAGCGCCACTATGAGGGCTTCGCGGCTGTCGATGTCGAGGTGGCTCGTCGGCTCGTCGAGGATCAGCACGTGCGGCTTCTTGAAGGCCATGAGGCCCAGCAGCAGCCGCACCTTCTCGCCGCCGGAGAGGTTCTGCACGGGCGTGTCGATCTTCTGCGCGCCGAAGCCCATCTGCGCGGCGATGGAGCGCTGCTGCGCGGGCGTCATGTGCGGGGCGATCTCGCGCACGTGGTCGAGCGGCGTCTCACCCGCGCGCAGCTCGTCGAGCTGGTCCTGCGAGAAGTATCCCACCTTCACCGCGCCGGACGCGCGACGCTTTCCAGTCAGCAGCGGCAGGCGCGCGCCGATGGACTTCACCAGCGTCGTCTTGCCCTGCCCGTTGGGGCCGATGATGACGATGCGGTCGTCGTGGTCGAGCCGGAAGGACACGCGGTTGAGCACCGGCGCGCCCTCCACGTAGCCCAGATCGGCCTCCTCCAGCTGGATGAGCGGCGAGGCGAGCTCGCCCGGATCCTGGAAGGCGAAGGCGTGCGCGCGGTCCGCCAGCGGGACGGAGATGTCCTGCATCTTCTCCAGCATCTTGATGCGGCTCTGCGCCTGGCGGGCCTTGGACGCCTTCGCGCGGAAGCGGTCGACGAACGCCTGCAGATGCGCGCGCTCGGCGTCCTGCTTGGCCTTCTGCGCCGTGAGGTTGGCCACGCGCTCGGCGCGCTTCCTGAGGTAGTTGTCGTAGCCGCCGGTGTGGACCTCAAGCTTCATGTCCACGAGCGCGAGGATATGCGTCACCGACCGGTTGAGCATTTCCCGGTCGTGGCTGACCACCAGCACCGTGTTGGGATACTTGCGCAGGAAGCCTTCCAGCCACGCCGCCCCTTCGAGATCGAGGTAGTTCGTCGGCTCGTCGAGCACGAGCAGGTCCGGCGTGGAGAAGAGCACGCCCGCGAGCGCGGCGCGCATGCGCCAGCCGCCGGAGAACTCCCGCGCAGGGCGGGTGAGATCGTCCTGCGAGAAGCCAAGGCCCACCAGGATCGCCGACGCGCGCGCTTCCGCGCCGTAGGCGTCGATGTCCGACAGGCGGGTGTAGATCTCGGCGATGCGGTGCGGGTCGTGCGCCGTCTCGGCCTCCGCCAGCAGCTGGGCGCGCTCCTCGTCCGCCGCCAGCACCACCTCGATGAGCGGGGTGTCCGTGGGCGCGATTTCCTGGGCGACGAAGCCGGTGCGCGCGCCGCGGCGGATGCGGATGGAGGCGTCGGGCTTCCTGGCGGCGTCGCGGATGAGGCCGATGAGCGTGGACTTGCCCGAGCCGTTCTTGCCCACAAGCCCCACCTTCCAGCCGTCGGCGATGAACGCCGACGCGCCGTCAAACAGGGGCCGCCCGGCGATCCGGTGCGTGAGATCGGCGATTTCAAGCATCGGCGGGGGATAGCGGGCGGCGCGGGGTTCGGCAACCGGATGCGTGCTGCTGTGCAGCATGACCGGGAGCGCAGCCCTCCTCCCCGCTACTTCTTCGGGCGGATCAGCCCTTCCTGGGCGACGCTGGCCACCAGCGTGCCGTCCTGCAGGTACACCGCGCCCCGGTTGAAGCCGCGCGCGCCGGACGCGCTCGGGCTGTCCTGGTCATAGAGGTGCCACTGCTCGGCGCGGGAGGGACGGTGGAACCACATGATGTGATCGAGGCTGGCCATCTGCAGGCCGGTGAGCCAGCTCACCCCGTGCGGCCGGGCGCAGGTGTCCAGCAGGGACATGTCGGTGGCGTAGGCCAGCATGCACTGGTTGAGCGCCACGTCCTCGCCCACTGGCTCGGTGGCGCGGAACCACACCTGCTGGTGGGGCGGCTTCTTCTCCGGTTTGAGCGGCGAGACGGGATCGGCGCGGCGCACCTCGATGGCGCGGTCGCGGGCCACGTGCTCGGCCATCTGCGGGGGCAGCATGTGGGCGTAGCCGGCCATGCGCTCGCGGTCCGTGGGCACGGTTTCCGGCGCGGGGGCCGCAGGCAGCGGCGACTGGTGGTCATAGCCCGCCTCCGGGACGTGGAACGACGCGGCGAGATTGAAGATCTGCTCCCCGTGCTGGATGGCGATGACGCGCCGCGTGGTGAAGGAGCGGCCGTCGCGGGAGCGTTCCACCTCGTAGAGCACCGGGGCGCGGGGGTCCCCCGGGCGGATGAAGTAGGACTGGAGCGAGTGGCACACCCGGCCCTCCACCGTCCGGTACGCGGCCATCAACGCCTGCGCGATCACCTGGCCGCCGAAGATGCGGTCGCGGTTGACCTCGTCGGGCGGGGTTCGGCCGAGGAACAGGTTCACCTCCACCGGCTCCAGGGAGAGGGCGGCGACCAGCGTCTGCATGGGGGTCATGGGGTGGTCATGGGGCGGCCTTCGCAGGTGCGAGATTGACGGTCCGGCATAGCCCTCCGGCGAGGGGCGGGCAACCGAGCGCCAGAATCAGCGCGATGCGCTAGCATCGGCCATGGCCGCTTCGCTCTCCGCCGCCCCTGCACCCGATCCCGCGGCCCTGGCGGCCCGCGCCGCGCTCGACGCGCGCGACCCCGTGGTGCTGCTCACCGGCCGCGCCGGCACCGGCAAGAGCTGGTTCATCCGCCGCCTTATCGAGGAAGACCAGCACCGCCCGCAGGTGGTGCTGGCGCCCACGGGCCTGGCGGCCATGAACATCGGCGGCCAGACGGTGCATTCCTTCTTCGGTTTCCCGCCGCGCCCGCTCTTGGGGTTCAAGGAGAAGCCGAACTGGTTCTTCACGCAGAACGCGCGCCGCCTGTCGCGCATCGTCATCGACGAGATCTCGATGCTGCGCGCCGACACGCTCGACGCCATGGACGCGCACCTGCGCGCGGCGAAGAAAAGCGCCAAGCCCTTCGGTGGCGTGCAGATGCTGCTGGTGGGCGACTTCTACCAGCTGCCGCCCGTGGTGCGCGGCGACGAGGGCCGCCTTCTGGAGGAGGCGGGCTACCAGAGCCCCTACGCGTTCTCCGCGCTGTCGCTGCGGGACGTGGGCGTCTCCGCGTTCGAGCTCACCGCCATGCGCCGACAGACGGAGGCGCACTTCATCGCGCTGCTGCAGGCCATCCGCGACCGCGCCGGCGTGCGCGACGCCGTGGCCGAACTGAACGACGCCTGCTTCGACGCCAGGCCCCTGCCCGTGCGCCCCGTGCTGCTGTGCGCCACCAACGCGGTGGCCGACGGCTACAACGCGCGCGGCCTCGCCGCGCTGCCGGGCGCGGCGCAGGTGTTCGAGGGCGGCTTCAAGGGCGCGCTGCCCAAGCAGGGCGTGAGCGGGGACCGCCTGCCCGCGCCGCTGTCGCTCGCGCTCAAGCGCGGCGCGCGCGTGATCTTCACGCAGAACGACCCCGAGGGCGTGTGGGTGAACGGCACACTGGGCACCGTCGTCTCGTTCGACGCGGATGCCGTGCGCGTGGCCATCGACGCCAGCGAACTCCGCGACGGCGCGGAGGTGGACGTGGCGCGCTCCTCGTGGCCGCAGGCGCGCTGGCAGTGGAACGAGGCCGCGCAGGCGATGGAGACGAAGGAGGAGTACCGCTACGAGCAATTCCCCCTCTCGCCCGCGTGGGCGATCACCATCCACAAGGCGCAGGGCATGACGCTGGACGCCGTGGAGGTGGACCTGGGCCGCGGCGCGTTCGCGCCGGGGCAGACCTACGTGGCGCTGAGCCGCGCGCGCACGCTCGATGGCCTGCGGCTGACGCGCCCGCTGCAGGAGCGCGACGTGCAGGTGGACGACGCGATCGCGGAAGGCCTGGCGCGTTGGGTGGGGTGAGGGCGCCCTCCCTCCCCACGAGGGGAGGGTGGCCTGAGCGGAGCGAAGGCCGGGTGGGGTGCGCGCGCGGTGATCGGGGGCGCGTGCAGGAGGAAGACTGTT
>JANRIM010000106.1:0-5803 GCA_033764865.1 Hyphomonadaceae bacterium | reverse complement strand
CTACCCGCCGCTGAGTTTGCGGCACAGATCGTCCAGCTGCTCCAGCGTGCGGTAGCCGATCTCCAGCTTGCCGCCGGCTTCGCCCTTGTGCGTGATCGTCACCGTGAGGCCGAGGGCGGCCCCGATCTGCGCTTCGAGGGCGCGGGTGTCGGCGTCCTTCTCGGCGCCGCCTGTGCGGACGCGGGGGCCGTGCTTGTCCTCCTTGGCCTGCGAGGCGAGCCGTTCGACCTCGCGCACGTTGAGCGCCTGCGCGATCGCCATGCGGGCCAGCTCCACCGGATTGGGCGCCGCGAGAATCGCGCGGGCGTGGCCGGCGGTGAGCCGCCCGTCGCGCACCATGTCCTGGATTTCGTTGGGCAATCCCAGCAGGCGCAGCATGTTGGCGATGTGCGGGCGGCTCTTGCCGACGACTTCCGCGATCTCCTGCTGCGTGCGCCCGAAGCGTTCGATCAGCGCCTGGTAGCCCTGCGCCTCTTCCAGCGGGTTGAGGTCCGCCCGCTGGACGTTCTCGATGATGCCGATCTCCAGCACCTCGACTTCGTCGAAGTCCTGCACGACGGCGGGAATCTGGTGAAGACCCTCCCGTTGGGACGCTCGCCAGCGGGGCTCGCCCGCCACGATCTCGATGCGGTCCGGCGCGCCGGGCGCGGGGCGAACGAGGATCGGCTGCAACACGCCGCGAGCGCGGATGGAGTCCGCCAGCTCGGAAAGATCGGACTCGTCGAACCGCTTCCGCGGCTGGTTCGGGTTGCGCTGGATGAGATCGATCGGGATCATCCGCGCCACGACGCTGGGCGGCAAGGCGGAGGTCTCCGCGGCGACGACGGGGGCGGCCGCCGGCGGCGGCGCAACGGCGGGCGGCGTGGGAAACGGCGTGACCACCGTGTCCGGCGCGGCCGCCACATCATGGTTAACGGACGCGGGCGCCGCGACCGGGGCCGGCGCATAGACCGAGGGCGATGGCGCCGCGGCGGCGAAGCTGCTGGTGGAGACGGGCGTGAACGCAGCCCCCGCGGCGTACGGGTTGGCCGGGGCCGGCTGCGACGGCGGGGCCGCCGCCGGCGCGGGCGGGCGCTGCTCCTTCGGTTGACCGAAGGACGTGGACATCGGCTCGCCGAGAAGCGCCGACAGTCCCCTTCCCAACCCCCTAGGCCGATCGTTCATGCACGCTCCTCCTCACGCCGCCGCGGCCACGCCCTCACGCGCCAGCAACTCGCGCGCGAGCGCGAGGTACGCCTGGCTGCCTGGGGCCTTGATGTCGTAGATGATCGCGGGCTTGCCGTGCGACGGCGCCTCGCTCAGGCGCACATTGCGCGGGATGATGGTGTCGTAGACCTTGTCGCCGAGGTGCATGCGCACGTCGTTGGCGACCTGGTCGGAGAGGCTGGTGCGCTTGTCGTGCATCGTCAGGACGATGCCCTGGATCTCCAGCGACGGGTTGAGGTTGCGCCGCACCAGGTCGATGGTGTCGAGCAGCTGCTTGAGGCCCTCGAGCGCGAAGAACTCGCATTGCAGCGGAACGAGCACGGCGTCCGACGCCGTCAGCGCGTTCACCGTCAACACGTTGAGCGACGGCGGGCAATCCACCAGCAGGTAGTCGTAGTCCCCCACCACCCGGACGGCGGCGAGCGCGTCGCGCATGCGGAACTGGGCGCGCTCGGTCTGCATCAGCTCGGTCTCGAGACCAGAGAGATCCTGCGAGCCCGCCACGATGAAGAGGTTGGGCACCAGCGTCGGCATTACCGCCTCTTCGAAGCGGCAAGCGCCCACCAACACGTCATACGAGGAGCGGAGGCGTTCCTCCGGGCGGATGTCGAGGCCGGTGGCGGCGTTGCCCTGCGGGTCGACGTCGAAGATCACCACGCGCTTGCCGGTGGCGGCGAGCGCTGTGCCGAGGTTGATCGCTGTCGTCGTCTTGCCCACGCCGCCCTTCTGGTTGGCGATGGAGAAAATCTTGAGGGCTTCACCCGCTTTTGCCGGCACGCGTCGCTCCTTCGATCCTGAGGATGCGCCCGGCGGGATCGCTGCGGCTGGGCAGCGCGTCCACCTTGAGGGTCCATCCCTGATCTGCTGCGGCGGCGATTTCGGCGCGATACTCTGCGCCCTTCGGAAACAGCCCGATCGCGCCGCGGTCCAGAATCGGCTTCGCAGACAAGATGATTCGCGGCAAGGGCGCGAACGCGCGGGCGGTGACGACGTCATACGGCTCCGCCGTCGGGGCCACGTCGTCGATGGATTCGTTCAGCACCCGCGCCGGCGCGCCTGTCTCGCGGATCGCCTCCCGCAGGAACGCCGCCTTCTTGGCGTTGGTCTCCACCAGCGTCACATGCGCGCCCGGCGCATCCGCCAGCACGCAGGCCACCACGACGCCGGGAAACCCCGCCCCTGCGCCGATGTCGATCCAGGTCCGCGCATCCGGCGCGAGGGCCGGAAGCTGGGCGCAGTCCAGCGCGTGTCGGCGCCAGTAATCCTCCAGCTCGCGCGGGCCGATGAGGTTGATCCGCTTCGACCACGCTTCCAGCAGGCGCCGATGGGTTTCCAACCGTTCACAGGTTTCCCGTGGAACGGCGAGGTCCCGCTGCAGGTCGGCGGGGCCGTAGGTCACCGCCGCTTCTTCACGTGCGAGAGCAACGCCGTGAGCGCCCCGGGGGTCACGCCCTCGATGCGGCCGGCCTGGCCGAGCGTTGCGGGCCGCGCCTCCGCGAGCTTGCCGCGCACCTCGGTCGAGAGGCCGCCGATGGCGGCGTAATCGAGATCGGCGGGCAGCTGGAGCGCCTCGTCCCGCCGGAACGCCACGACGTCCGCCTCCTGCCGCTCGAGGTAACCGGCGTAGAGGGCGTCGATCTCCAGCTGCTCGCGGACCGCAGGCTCCAGGCCGCCAAGCGCGGGCCAAATGGCCGCCAGGTCGTCCAGCGTGATGGTGGGATACCCGAGCAGGTCGAGCGCCGTTCGACGCTGGCCGTCCTGGTTCACCCGCAGCCCCCGGTCGGCAGCCTCCTTGGGCGTGAGCGACAGCGTGCGCGCCAGCGCCCGCGCCTCGTCCAGCGCGGCCATCTTGGCCGAGAACCGCGCGGCCCGCACGGCGCCCACGCATCCGATCCGCAGGCCCTTCGGCGTCAGGCGCTGGTCGGCGTTGTCGGCCCGGAGCTGCAGGCGGTACTCCGCCCGGCTGGTGAACATCCGGTACGGCTCGCTGACGCCGCGGGTGATGAGGTCGTCCACCAGCACGCCCAGATAGCCTTCGGCGCGGCTGACGACGATCGCGTCTCCGCCGCCCGCGGCGTGCGCCGCGTTCAGGCCCGCGATGAGGCCCTGGGCGGCCGCCTCCTCGTAGCCCGTGGTGCCGTTGATCTGGCCCGCGAGATAGAGGCCGGGCAGGCGCTTGGTCTCCAGCGTGGGCAGGAGCTCGCGCGGGTCCACGTAGTCGTACTCGATGGCGTAGGCCCACCGCTTCACCGCCACCGCCTCAAGGCCGGGAATGGTGCGGATGAACCGCTCCTGCACGTTGGCCGGCAGCGAGGTGGAGATCCCGTTCGGGTAGACGGTGTCGTCGTCCAGCCCTTCGGGCTCGAGGAAGATCTGGTGCTGGGACTTGTCGGCGAAGCGGACGACCTTGTCCTCGATCGACGGGCAGTAGCGGGGGCCCCGCCCGGCGATCGCGCCGGAGTACACGGCGGACTGGCCGAGGTTCTCCTCGATGATCCGGTGCGTCTCGGCGGTGGTGTGGGTGACGCCACAGGCGATCTGGCGATTGGTTATGGCGTCGGTGAGGAACGAGAACGGGCTGGGCGCATCGTCGCCGGCCTGCATGTCGAGGCTGGCCCAGTCGATCGTGGTCCCGTCGAGGCGGGCGGGCGTGCCGGTCTTGAGCCGGCCCATCCGGAAGCCAAGGCCGTAGAGGCGGTCCGACAGCCCTACCGCCGGCTTGTCGCCCCATCGCCCGGCGGGGATGCGCTCGGCGCCGAGGTGGATCACGCCCTTGAGGAATGTCCCGGTGGTGAGCACCACGCGCGGCGCGTCGTAGCGACGGCCGGAGACCCCGACGACGCCGGCGAGCGAGCGGCCGTCGGCCTGGAACGCGAGGTCCTCGACGGCGTCTTCGACGATCTCCAGGCCCGGCGTCGCCGCCAGCGCCGCCTGCATGGCCGCCTTGTAGAGCTTGCGGTCGGACTGGGCGCGGGGCCCGCGCACCGCGGGGCCCTTGGAGCGATTGAGCAGCCGGAACTGGATGCCGGCAGCGTCGGCGACCCGACCCATCACCCCGTCCATGGCGTCGATCTCGCGCACGAGGTGGCCTTTGCCCAGCCCGCCGATGGCGGGATTGCAGGACATCTCCCCGATGGTGTCGCGGCGATGGGTCAGCAGCAGGGTGCGCGCGCCAAGGCGTGCGGCGGCGGCGGCGGCCTCGCAGCCGGCATGGCCGCCGCCGATGACGATCACATCGTGGAAGGACGAGGCGGGGCCGCCGGGGGCGTCCATGGGTGTGCGCCAGCTGTGCTCGAAGGGATGGCGTCATACGGCAAACGGGCGGCCCAGTCGAGGTTCGCCGCCCTGTGGATGTTCCACGCGAAACATCTTCTCCCGCATTTACCTTGGCGCGGCTGCGGGCCTCCGCTAGTGCGGCCTGATGCTCACGCTTCGCCTCGCCCGACCCGACGACATCGACGCCCTCCGCCCCCTGATGAACGCGGCTATCGCCGAGCTGCTCACGCCCTACCTCCCGCCGGAGGGCGTGGCGGGGTCCTTCGAGGTCATGGGCATCGACACCCAGCTCATCGCCGACGGCACCTACTTCACCGTAGAGGACACGGAGGTCGTTGTGGGCTGCGGCGGCTGGAGCCGACGCGCGACCCTGTTCGGCGGCGACCACACCGCCGGCCGGGACGCCGCCCTGCTGGACCCGGCCCGGGACGCGGCGCGGGTCCGGGCCATGTACACCCATCCCGGCCACGTCCGCCGCGGCATCGGCCGGCGGGTCCTGGAGGCCTGCGAGGCCGCGGCCGGCGCAGAAGGTTTCCGGCGGGTGGAGCTTGCGGCCACGCTGGCCGGCGAGCCGCTCTACCGCGCCTGCGGCTACGAGGCCCTCGAACGGTTCACGGCGCGGACGTCCAACGGCGTGGAGATCCCGCTCATTCGGATGGGCAAGGGCCTGTGACGGGCGTTCCACGCGAAACAGGTTTCGCAAAGATTTCCGCGCCCAGGTCGCTTCAGGCGGGCGCTCCAGACGCGGAGGTTCTCCGGTGGGCGGCGACGTCGACTACACCGTCCACGGCCAGGGCTATGGCCAGGTCCGCCGCGCCGACCCGCGGATCGCGGCGCAGGTCCACGCGGCGCTGGGCGACGCCCGCACGGTGCTGAACGTGGGGGCCGGCGCGGGCTCCTACGAACCGGCGGACCGGCGGGTGATCGCCGTCGAGCCCGCCGCCGCGATGCGGGCGCAGCGGCCGCCGAACGGCGCGCCGGTCGTTTCGGGCCTCGCCGAAACTTTGCCGCTGGGTGACCAGTCCGTCGACGCCAGCATGGCGACGGTGACCGTGCACCAGTGGTCCGACCTTGGGGCCGGGCTGGCCGAGCTGCGTCGCGTCACGCGCGGCCCGGTGGTCATCCTGACCGCCGACCCCGCCGTCGTCGGCGGCGCATGGTTCGAGGACTACCAGCCGGAGCGGGTGGCCGTAGAGCGCCGCCGCATGCCGCCGGTCGAGACGCTGGCGGCGGGGCTCTCGCAGGGATGGGGCGGGCGGGTGGACGTGGAGATCGTGCCCGTACCGCTCGACTGCACGGATGGCTTCGCCGAGGCCTTCTA
>JANRIM010000096.1:0-4463 GCA_033764865.1 Hyphomonadaceae bacterium | reverse complement strand
TTCGCCGCTCACATGATCGGCCACGAAGCGGGACCAGTCTCCAAGGCTCATGTGGACGCCACCGGCCGGGCGAAGGAACGACGGCAGCTCCGCGGCCACGCTGTCCGGCGGCACGGGCGCGCCGTCGCGCCGCGCCACATGCCCGCGCGGTTGATCGAGGATGTCGCTCCGTCCGGGTGCGCCGAACCCGAAGCTCTCGACGCCCAGCGGGCGGAAAACCTCCTCGGCGAGAAGATCTTCGTACGGCGCACGCCCAGCCGCCTCCGCTATCGCGCCGACGATGACGTACGCCGTGTTGGAGTACCCGAAGCGAGACCCCGGCTCCCAACGGGGCGGCGAGGCCAGCATCCGCGCGGCAATCTGCTTGCGTCGCTCCACGTCGTTGTCGGCCAAGCCCTCCAGGGCCCGCAATTGTCCGATCAGGTGGTCATTGCCCGAGATCATCAAACGCAGCCCGTTCGCAAGACCGCCTTCGTTCGGCGTACTTGTGGGGTTCGCCGGAAGCCCCGCTGTCATCGTCAGCAGCTGATGGAGCGTGATGCGCGCCGCCGCCCGGTCCATGCCCGACGACAATTCCGGCAACAGGTCGCCCACGGTGGCGTTCCAGTCCAGCGCGCCCCGCTCGACGTAGCGCGCGATGAGCGTCGCCGTCATGGCTTTGGCGCACGAGCCGATATGCCAGCGATCGCTTCCGGCGACGGTGACATCCGCCCCGCGCGCCCGCACACCGACAGCCGCCGATTCCAGAACCCGCCCGTGACGCATGACGAGCCCTGCGAGCGCCGGAAGTCCGCGCCGGCGCCGCTCCTCTTCCAGCGCGCGCGTCAACGCCCCAGCCTCCGCAGGCCCGGCGGCGGCGGCCGTGGCGAGGAGGGCGGGAAAAGCGACGACGCCCGCGCTGAACGCCCTGCGAGACATCTGCATGACCGCCTCCCTAGAACGCTTGCACGAAGGAGATCCGCCCCCGGCGGCGGCCGTCCGGCGCCATCTCGATGGCGCGCGCGAGCGCAGACCATCGACCCGTCAGTCGCCCGAAGCGCTCAGCCCACATGTCCCCGATGGTGATTGGGCGTGCTTGCGGCCCGAAGGCGCCGGAATCGGCGCTGCTGTCGCCGGACACGTGACAGCTCGACGGCGTCTGGCTGTGCGCCAAGCCGGTGCACGCCATCGGCGCAAGCGGCGACGTCAATAGGACGCGCATCATGGTGATTTCTCCATCTGCCCTGGATCGTGAAAAATGCCGTGCGGACGCACGGGTGGCTTCGGCCCGCGACCTCACCGGGCGGTGCGGCGATACTTCTCCGTGCTGCAGAATATCCCGACGCACACACGCATCTCGACCTGGTCTGCGCCACGGGCGCGGATCGTCGCCGGCAGGTTCTGCGTGCCCGTGTGATAGAGCCCGCGCCAACGGCTCGGCCCGGCCGGCGCAAGGTTGCTCAACACGACGGAGCCGATCGTGCTCGGCGCGCCGGGCTCCGGCGTTTCGGCGATCACGGTGGCGCACAAGCGGTCTACGCTGCGCTCGCAGACGTCGATCCTCGCGGCGCCGCTGCCATCCTCGGCGGTCCAAACGCCTCGAAGATCGGCCGACTCCGCCCTCGCGGTCCCGACGGTCAAAATCGCGAGCGCGATCAGAAATGCCACTCGTCTCATGGTCATGCTCCTTGTTCGGACGCGCCGTGCGTCACCGGTCACGACCCGTACCTGACGGCCCCGCGTTGCGGTTGTGTGGAGCGATCATCGCCTGTTGCGGGAGACATCGCTTCGGTGCGGGTCGCTGACGCTCGACACGGTCTCCACCAACGCTCCACACACGCCGCATTGACGTGGGCAGGAGCGCCAGGCGGGCGGATGGACGGCCCAGCCCGGCGCTTGACGGGCCTGAAACCGGTTTGGTGTAGTGCGGCGCGCGGATCGCCGGCGACCCTTGTGCGCGGGACGGGCTCCAGAGGAGTGAACCGCCAAAATGAACGCCCTGGTTCTGATCGTTGAAGACGAGCCCGAGATCGCGGAGATCCTTGAGGCCTACTTCGCCCGCGAAGGGTATCGCACCGTGTGCGCCGCCGATGGCGAGACGGCTATCCAGCACCATCGCATGCTGAAGCCCGATCTGGTCGTTCTCGACGTGAAACTTCCGAAACGCGACGGTGTCGAGGTTCTGACGGCGATCCGCCGGCAAAGCGATACGCCCGTGATCATGGCCACCGCCCTGGGCGACGATCTCGACAAACTCACGGCGCTGAAGATCGGAGCGGACGATTACGTCATCAAGCCGTTCAATCCCCTCGAGGTGGTGGCGAGGGCCCGCGCAGTGCTTCGGCGCACACTCGGCGCCCAACCGGATCGCATGTTGCGCGCCGGGCCCATCGAAGTGGATCCCGTCGGCCACTGCGCACGGGTCCTCGTTCGCGACGACGCCGCGCCGCTCGACCTCACGCTGACGGAGTTTCGCATCCTGGCTCACATGGCGAGCGCCGGCCGCAGGGTCTTCACCCGGGCGGAGTTGCTTGACGCGTGTCTTCCGAGCGAGAGCGGCGCCCTTGAGCGGACAGTGGACAGTCACGTCAGCAAGCTGAGAAAGAAGCTCGAAGCGGCCGGTCTCGAGGAATGTCTGGAGGGCGTGCGGGGCGTCGGTTACCGGCTCCTGCCGCCATGAGGGCCCTTCGTTTGCTTCGATTCCGCACGCAGGTCGTGGCGGTGATCATCGCAGCGGTGACGCTCACGGTGATCATCGGATACGGCGGTCTGACCGCATTCGGCGCCTTCCAGGAGGCGGAGATGATCAAGCAGTTCTCCGAACCCGCGCAGCGGGCGATCGCGCGACTGGAGGCGCAGAAGATTCCCGCCCCCGCCGACCTCGAAGCCCTGATCGTTGAAGGCCCCGACGCGCAGGCGGATTTCGACTTCCGGCAAAACGTCGCGCTGGCGGTGCTCAGCGTGATTTCGGCCCTGATCGGCAGCGTCACCGGCGCCGCCCTTTCAGCGCGCTTCAGCCGACCGATCGAGGACGTCGCCCGCGCCGTCCGGGCCATCGCCGCCGGCGACCTGACGGCGCGCGCCCCGAGCCGTTCCGGTGGATCGGGAGAGACCGTCCAGCTCATTCAGGACTTCAACGCCATGGCGGCGGTCCTGGAACGCACGGACCGCGAACTGCGCGAAAGCTCCGCCGCCATCGCCCACGAACTGCGCACGCCGCTCACGGTTTTGCGTGGTCGTCTGCAGGGCATTTCGGATGGTGTTTTCGGGGCTGGCCCGAAGGAAATCGACAGCCTCATCCGCCAGGTCGATGCGCTTGCGGCCATCGTGGAGGACTTGCGCGTGGTCAGTCTCGCAGCCGTTGGGGCCCTCAAGCTCAACCTGTCTGAGCTGGACCTGGCGGAAACGGTCGACGCCGTCGCCACGTCGGTGCGCCCAGACCTTGAAGCGGCGGGGATGGGTGTCGAGCTCGACCTCGCGCCCGCGCACGTTCACGCCGACGCCGCGCGCATCCAACAAGTGGTCGGCGCGCTGACGGACAATGCGATCCGTTACGCCGGTGAAGGCGGTCAGTTGCGCATCGAAGTCGGCCAGACGGCGGCATGGGCGTTCATTCGCGTACTCGATCGTGGGCCGGGATTCGCCAAGGCCGACCTGCCGCGCCTGTTCGATCGCTTTTGGCGCGCCGACGCGTCGCGCTCGCGCGCGGTGGGAGGCAGCGGGCTTGGGCTCTCAGTGGTGAAGTCGATCACGGAAGCGCACGGCGGCGCCTGCCTCGCAGCCAATCGTGAGAACGGCGGAGCGGTTCTCGAAGTTCGACTGCCGAGGTGAGGACGCCTGTCCGGGCGCCTGCGCAAAACCGGATGAAGAAACCACGCCCCGAGGCGCCGTTCCTGTCTCGACAACTTCCCGGCGCGCCGGGAGGGCAGGCGCACGAGCGGTCGAACGGCGTCCTTGATCCATTGGTCGGGGCGGCGGGACTCGAACTCGCGACCCCCTGCTCCCAAAGCAGGTGCTCTACCAGGCTGAGCTACGCCCCGACTGGAAACGGTCTAGCCGGTCGGCGGGGTGAAATGAAGCGGCGTCAGCGGCGCGGTGCGGCGGCGCCGGACAGCGCGCGGGCGTCCAGCCGCGCCACCTGCCCCCGCAGCGGGGCGCGGACATTCTCGAACGCGCCCGTCACGTAGGCCGAGCCGTCCGGCGCGAAGGCGATGTTGGTGAGATAGGGCGTCGCCACCGGGATCGAGGCCACCAGCCGGCCGTCCCGCGACAGCCGCACGATCCGCCCCTCGCCGTACAGGCAGACATAGAGATCCCCGTCGGGCCCGCGCTCAAGCCCGTCCGGGCCCGCTTCGGGGTATGTCCCCACCCGGGGCGTCACCGCGTCGAGATCGGCGAACACCTGCACGGGGCCCAGCCCGCCGTCCGCCAGGATGGAATAGCGCAGCACGCGCCGACGCAGGTGCTCGTCCACGTAGAGCGCG
>JANRIM010000091.1:0-23561 GCA_033764865.1 Hyphomonadaceae bacterium | reverse complement strand
ATGGCGCGCGCGCTGGGCTTCCGGTTTCGGTAGGCGCGCCCCCCTGCGGGCCGCGCGCCGACCCCGTCCGCGGACGGCGACGCCGGCGCTGTGCATGCTCTTCGAGCGCGCGGTATCTGACGCCTGAGTTTGGCCGAAACGCGCCAATCGTCATCGCGAGAAACGTACGCAAGATCGAACGCCTCGATCATGTGTCCGCGTCACCGACCAGTTCGGGAATAGCGCGCGCGATCCGGACTGCAGCGTCGATGACGTGCGCCTCGTCGACACCCCGGGCTCGAGTTGCGCCAAGCGTCGAGGCGAGACCTTCCAGCAATGAGCAAACAAGCGTCGCCGCCCGATCCGTCTGGTCTTTTGAGAGGCGGGGGAACTCAGCCGCGATTGTTTCGCTCACTGTCGCCAGGTAGGCTGTCATGAAGCTCAGGGTCGCCTGCCTGGCGGCGGGATCGTGAAATGCCCGCGCCTGTATCATCGCCAAGACGCCACCGTCCGCGATGCGTTGGGTCTCCTCAGCCATGAACCGGATCACGGAATCGTAGCGCGGCGCCCGGTCGTCCTCTGCGACCATGGTCGTGATGCGTCTGCGATAGTCAGCGATGGTGTGGGCGACGAAGGCCTCAAGCAGGTCGGCTTTGCTCGGGTAATGATACTGAAGCGCGGCCAGCGAAATCCCAAGCCTTTTGGCGACCTCCCGCATCGAGACGTCATCAAGCCCCTTTTCAAGCGCAAGCTCTTCCAAGCACGCCAGCGCCTGACCCGCCGTATCCAGCTTGGGGTTGTGTTGCCTACCGGTCAGTGCGCGCACCCCTCTCACTCGATCCAGTAACAGGATCCATGTACTCGCCTGTCAGTTGACAGGCAAGACCTCCGCGCATACCTGTCGTCTGACAGGCGGCATGCGACCGGAGATGATGATCGATGACTTCCGACCTGAACGCGGGATTGGCCAGTCCCTCAAGCCACGACCCTTTGGTGGACGCGATCGTCATTGGCGCGGGCCTCGCCGGCTTGGCGACCGGGCGTCGCCTCAAGCAGAACGGCGCTTCGGTCAGGGTCCTCGAGGCCCGCGATCGGGTGGGCGGTCGCGTTCAGTCTCAGCGTCTGGCCAGCGGGCACGTTATCGATTTGGGGGCGCAATTCATCGGCGACGCCCAGCGACGCATCTCCGCTCTCGTCGATGAAATCGGACTGACGCGCATTGCTCGCAACGTCGTGGGAGATACGGTCCACGTTCCGACGCCATCTTCCCGGCCCGTGCTCAAAAGAGGTGGCGATCTGCCACTGTCCTTCGTGGGGTGGTTGGACGCGATGCACGCAGTGTGGGACCTGGACCAACGTGCGAAGTCTTTTCGTGCGGACATCCTTCGCCTCGATGCGATGTCGGCATCCGAACTCATAAGGGACCTCACCGTCACTTACGCGCCGGCCAGATTCCTCGCCGGCTTCATCGAAGGCGAGTTGTGCACGCCGCTCGACACGGTCTCGGCATACGAATTGTTCGACCAAAGCGCATCGATCGGCGGTCTCGACGGCGAGCGATCCTCCGCCGACTGGTATCTCGCGGAGGGCATGGCGCCTGTCGCCGATCACCTCGCCGCCGCGCTGGGCGAAGATCTCGTTCTCAACGCCGCGGTGACCGACGTCGAGCAGCACGCTGGATGGATTCGGGTCAGTGCTGGCTCCGGGGTCTATCGGTCTCGCCACCTCGTCATCGCAGTCCCTCCACAGCTGTACGGAAAATCAGGTCTCCTTCGGATCCTGCCGGCGGAACGCCGTGACGTCGTCGCCTCCTATCGACACGGCGAAGTGATCAAGACCATCCTTGTGTTCGAGCGCGCATGGTGGCGGGACCAAAGCCTGTCCGGCGATCTTCTGAGCCCCGGCAGCGCATTCAGCGCGGCGCTCGACGGATCGCCTGCAGATGGCGGCGTCGGTATCTTTGTGTTGTTTGCAACAGCCACATCCGCGCGGTGTCTGAGCTCAATGCAAGAAGAGTCTGAACGGATCTCCGCAGCTCATGCGTGGTTGAGTTCGCTTGCGGGCTCTCCCGTGCCCGCTCCCATTGCTGCGCGGTCGATTGATTGGACCCTCGATCCCTGGGCGCTTGGCGGTTACGCAAGTCGCCGGCCGATTGGCGGCTGGTTGGCGGCGCCGGACCTTTTCGGGTCGGTAGGGCGCGTTCATTTCGCGGGGTCGGAAACAGCGACCGAGTGGCGATCCTTCATGGAAGGCGCGCTCCAATCGGCCGAGCGCGCCGCGGACTTGGTCCTGAGCGACGTCGGCGCGGCTTAGCGGCAGTCCGACGCCCGGCCGACGATCGACCGCTCTCGGCGCAAACCGGACTTGTGCCCGTCACTCTTCCCCGAGCTCCCTCGCCAGCGCATCGAGCAGCTCGCGCCAGCCCTGCTCGCGCAGGGCGATGCCGTCGCCGCCTTCGAAGAAGGCGGACTGCTCGGTGGCGGTCATCTTGGCGCCGTCGCCGTCGGGCGCCAGCGTGATGGTGATGAGGGAGGCGGAGAAGCGGCCGGCGTCCGTGCCCATGGCTTAGGCGAGCACGATGCGCGCGTCAGGTACGATCTCGAGATAGAAGCCCTCGTTGAACATCTCCGGCATGTCGCCGTAGCGGAAGCGCGAGAAATCGCGGCCGCCGATGCGGAAGTCGGTGGCGAACTCCAGGGTCTGCGACGTGGCGCTGTCCACCAGCCACCGCTTGCGGGCGGCGGGATCGGCGAAGGCGCGGAACACGCGCGCGGGGCTCGCCGCGAAGCGGCGCTCGAGCGTGAAGGCGCCATGCTGGGGCAAGGTCATCGCGGCCTCCGTCACAAGGTCTTCGCCAGCGCTTCAAGCTGCGTGACGCACGTGCCCCAGCCGTCGAAGAAGCCCATCTCGGCGTGCTTGTCGGCGTCGGCCTTGTCCTTGTGCATGCAGCGGGCGACGTAACGCGTGCCCTCGCCTTCGTCGGCCATGGTAAACACCGCCGTCATCACCAGCCAAGACGCCACCGGCCGCCAGCCGGGCGCAAGCGCGCTGGTGAACACGATCCGCTCCATCGGGACCACCTCAAGGAAGACGCCGGCGTCGTCGTCGCCGCCGCTGATCTCGCCGGGGTTGGGCCCGCGCATGATGGTGTGGAAAATGCCGCCGGGCCGCAGGTCGAAGCCGCGCACTTCCGTGGTCCACGGCTTCGGGCACCACCACTGCGCCAGCAGGGCGGGGTCGCTCCACGCCCGCCAGAGTTTCGCCCGCGGCACGGCCAGATAGCGCGAGATCACCAGATCGTTGGGATGGTCAGTCATCGTCCTTCGTCTCCATCAGGAAGGCGTCCAGCCGGTCGAACCGCGCCGTCCACACGCTGCGCTGCTGGGCGAGCCAGTCCTGCGCGACGCCCAGGGTTTGCGGGTCGATCCGGCACGTGCGAACCCGCCCTGTCTTCTCGCTCGTGACGAGGCCGGCGGCCTCCAGCACCTGCAGGTGCTGGACGACGGCGGGCAGCGACATGGGCAGCGGACGGGCGAGTTCGGTCACGCTCGCGGGGCCGCGCGCCAGGCGCTCCACCATCGCCCGGCGGGTGGGGTCGGCGAGGGCGGTGAAGGTCTGGTTGAGGGCGGCGGCAAACTTAGGCATACGCTTAAGTATCAGCCCGGCCGGCATGGACGCAAGGAAAACTTAGGTTACCGCTTAAGTAATTGAGCCGGCCCGCCGGGTCAGCCCCGGATCACCTTGGCCGGTCAGCCTGGCGGGTTGAGCTTGTCCATGGTCTTGGTCTCGAAGTCGGCCGCGTCGTGGCGCTCCGGCAGCTGGCTGGAGGGCTCGCCCCACGTCCGGTTGACCATGCGCCCGCGCTGCACCGCCGGCCGCTCGGCGATCACGTTGGCCCAGCGCTGCACGTGCTTGTATTCGTGCGTCTGCAGGAACTCCTGCGCGTCATAGAGCAGGCCCTTCGCCAGCGCGCCGTACCAGGGCCAGATGGCCATGTCGGCGATGGTGTAGTCGTCGCCGGCGATGAAGGGACGCTCGGCCAGCTGGCGATCGAGCACGTCGAGCTGGCGCTTGGTCTCCATGGCGAAGCGGTCGATCGCGTATTCGATCTTGATGGGCGCGTAGGCGTAGAAGTGGCCGAAGCCGCCGCCGAGATAGGGTGCCGAGCCCATCTGCCAGAACAGCCAGGAGAGACATTCCGCGCGCCGCGACGGATCCTTCGGCGTGAAGGCGCCGCCGAACTTGTCCGACAGGTAAAGCAGGATGGCGCCGGATTCGAACACGCGCGTCGGGGTGGGCGTGCTGCGATCCAGCAAGGCGGGGATCTTGGAGTTGGGATTGACCGACACAAAACCGCTGCCGAACTGGTCCCCAGCCTGAATGTTGACGAGCCAGGCGTCGTACTCCGCGCCCGCGTGGCCCTGAGCCAGCAACTCCTCCAGCATCACCGTGACCTTCACGCCGTTGGGCGTGGCCAGCGAATACAGTTGCAGCGGGTGGCGCCCGACGGGGGAGTCCTTCTCATGGGTGGCGCCGGCGATGGGGCGGTTGATGTTGGCGAACCGGCCCCCGTTCTCCTTGTTCCAGACCCAGACCTTCGGGGGCGTGTAGTCCGTTGAATCCGCCATGGCCGATGCTCCGTCGTTCGCGTTGGGGGGCCACGGCGCGGCGGTGCGACAGGCCCGGCGCCAGTGACGATCAATAGCCACTCATGTAAGGCCGCCGCGCCGTTCGCCCAAGGCCGGCGCGCCCGCAGATTTGGCCTTAGCCGCCCGCCAGCGGCAGCCGCAGCGTGGCGCGCAGGCCGCCGAGGGGGCTTTTCGCCAGGATGACGTCGCCGCCGTGGCTGCGCGCGACGTCCCGCGCGATGGCGAGGCCGAGGCCCACGCCCTTGGTGTTCCTGGTGCGCGTTTCGTCGAGTCGGGAGAACGGGCGGAACGCATCCTCATAGAGCTCCGCGGGAATACCCGGCCCGTCGTCGTCCACATCCACCGTCACGCAGCCGGCCGCCACGCGGGCGTTCACGCGCACGCGCTCCCCGTGCGCCACTGCGTTGTCGATGAGATTGGACAAGGCCCGCCGCACCGCGCCGCCCCGCACCGGGGCCATCAGGTCGCCGTCGCGGGTGAGCGTCACGTCCGCGCCGCTGCGCACAGCCGCCGCCACCGCCTCCGCCGCCAGCGCGCCGACGTCCGCGGCATCCGGCGTTTCGGACCACTGGCCCTGCGCGAAGGCGAGATACTCGTCCAGCGTCGCCTGCATCTCCTCCAGGTCGCGCTTGGCGTCGTCCAGATCGGCAGATGGCGGCATGAGCGCAAACTGCAGCTTCAACCGCGTGAGCGGGGTGCGCAGGTCATGGCTGACGCCCGCCAGCAACTGGCCGCGCTGGTCGATGTGGCGCTTGATGCGCTGGCGCATGTCGAAGAAGGCGTGCGTCGCCTGCCGCACCTCGCGGGCGCCGCGCACGCCGAACAGGCCGGGGTCTTCCCCGCGGCCGAACATCTCCATCGCCGCGGCCAGCTTTTCGATCGGACGCACCTGGTTGCGGATGAACACGATCGACACGATCACCAGAAAGACCGTGGCGCCGAAGATCCACAGCACGAACAGCGGGCCCGACCGCGCCTGCACGCGGTCGCGGAACGCCTTCACCGTGAGGATGCCGCCCTCGATGGGCAGCCGCATCTTCACCTGCGTGCCGGGGCATGTGCTGTCGTACCAGAGTGGGCGCTGAAGCTCGAGCTCCAGCGCGCGGGTGAGGTAGCGGTCGATGGCGGGTCCATATGGGCGGCAGCGCTCCGCCTCCAACGCCCCGTCCGGCTCCAGCGCGATTTCCAGCCGCAACGGCTGCCATGCCATGGCGGTGATGGAGGCGAACCGCTCGGGCGTCGGATCGCGCTCGTACAGCTGGATCAGCAGCGCAACGTCCGCCGCCACGGCCTGGCTCATGCGCTTGGAGGTGGCTTCCCAGTGATCGTTGAGGAACACCACGCTGATGATCAGCTGCAGGATCGCCGCGGGCGCCGCGATGATCAGCAGCGTGCGCCAGTAGAGGCCCTTGGGCAGGATGTCGCGCATGCGCCGACGCGCCATGGGACGGCCCTCCCGGGCGGCGCCGCTCAGTCGAGGCGTCCGAACTCGACCACGTTGAGCGCGAAGACGACCAGGACGAAAACGCCGATGATGGTGAGCGCGAGCATGGACTTTCCCGTATTACGGATGGCGAAGGTGGAATTCAGGTGACCCGGGGCGGTGGACGGGGTTCTACCGGGCTTCTTCCGCGCTGACGAGGCTCATGGTACCCGCCCGCGACTCTCCGTCCCCCCAAGGCGCCATGTCCCCGCTGCGCACAGCCCTCGAACCGGCCATCACGCCCCTGTTCCGTCTCTGGTGGCGGTTCAGCCGGGGCATGACGCTGGGGGTGCGCGGGGTCGCCACCGACGCCGAGGGCCGCATCCTGCTGGTGCGCCACACGTATGTGGCGGGCTGGTTCCTGCCCGGGGGCGGCGTGGAGCACGGCGAGACCGCCGAGGAGGCGCTGGCCCGCGAGATGGCCGAGGAGGCCGGCGTCCGCCCCGAGGGGGCCCTGCAACTGGTGGGTTTCTACGCAAACCACGCCGCGTTCCCGAACGACCACGTCCTGCTCTATCGGGTTCCGGCGTGGACCGCCTGCCCCACCGCCAGCGACGGAGAGATCGCCGAGCGGGGCTTCTTCGCCCTGGACGCCCTGCCGGGGGACGTGACGAAGGCCACCCGCGCACGGCTGATGGAGCTGTTCGGCCGCGGCCCCCGCTCGCCGCACTGGTCGTCCTGAACCGGTCGTCCTGAAGTGACGGCCGCTACATCGCCGCCGCGATGCGCCGGGCCACGTCCTCGAACGCCGCAGGATCGGCTCCGGCGATCCGGAGGGAGAGAACGTCGCCCTCGTCGCGCACGATGATGCCGCCGGTGAAGCGCTCTTCGGTGATGTCGCCGAAGCCGTAGACCGCCGCCTCGCCCAACCCGCCGAGCACGCGCGTGCGGGTGAAATCCCGCTCCAGCCGCTGGAGTTCGCTCTCGAAGAACGCCGTCCCCGACATGCCGGGCGCCGAGCGTCGCAGCGCGCCGTTGCGCCACAAATCCGCCGAGAGGGTGCGCGGCAGGCCGTCGGGGCCGCTGGCGCCCGACCACCGGCAGGACGGATGGTCTCCCGCCACGGGCGCAACCTCCACAACCACCACGCCGAGCGCCGCGACCACTTCGTCCTCAGGCACGAGCGCACACAGGCTGGCGCCGGACTGCACGCCCCCGAACGGCCCGCAAGCGCCCGCCAGAAGGGCGAGCGCCACCAGGCGGGCCCGCATCAGGCGGCGTTCCGGCGTTGCGTCAGCGCCGCGAATTCGTCGAGCAGCGTCGCCGTCACTGCGCCCGGCTTGAAGGTCATGCCGGCGATCTCGGACACCGGGGTGATCTCGGCGGCGCTGCCCGTGATGAACACCTCGTTGAACGAGGCGAGCTCGCTGGGCCAGATCGCCCGCTCGATCACCTCGATGCCGCGGGCGCGGGCGAGACGGATCACCGTCTGGCGCGTCAGTCCGTTGAGGAAGCTGTCGGGCGTGGGCGTGTGCAGCGCGCCGTCGCGCACCAGGAAGATGTTGGCGCCGGTGGCCTCGGCCACCTGCCCGCGCCAGTCCAGCATCAGGGCGTCGTTGAAGCCGGAGTTCTCCGCCGCATGCTTGGAGAGCGTGCAGATCATGTAGAGGCCCGACGCCTTGGCCTGGCACGGCGCGGTGTGCGGCGCAGGCCGGGCCCACGGCGCCATCATCAGGCGGATGCCCTTCATCTTGTCGGGGAAGTAGTCGCCCCAGTGCCAGGCGGCGATCGAGACGTTGATGCGGTTTTCCCGCGCGGACACGCCCATCTTCTCCGAACCCCGCCACGCGAAGGCGCGCACATAGGCGCTGTCGAGGCCCGTGCGGCTGACCGTTTCCTGCTTCGCGGCGTCCAGCTCCTCCAGGGTGTAGGGAATCTCGAAGCCCATGAGGCGCGCGGAGGCATGCAACCGTTCGCTGTGCTGGCGGGACAGGAAGATCGAGCCGCCATAGGCGCGCTCCCCCTCGAAGACGGCGGAGGCGTAGTGCAGTGCGTGGGTAAGAACGTGCACCTGCGCATCCCGCCACGGCACGAATTCGCCGTTGATCCAGATCCATCCGTCTCGATCGTGGTAGGGAGGCTCTGCCATGGGGAAACTCCGTGCGCTCTTGAGCTTGCGCGCAGGAGCGACCATTCTCGCGCACGGACATGCCTGTCAACCCGACGACCCCGCCCCTTCGACCCGCTGATCTGGCGCGCGTGGACGGTCGGCTCTACCTCCGCGAGGAAGAGCTGGACCGCGCGGCCGAGCTTGTATTCCGCGCCGCGCGCGCGTTCTGGCGCGCGGCCGAGGGGCCGCTGGCGGAGCTGGCGCTGGGCCCCGCTCACTACCGTGCTCTGGCGGCCATCCGGCGGGAGGAAGGCCTGCCGGTGAAGGCGCTGCAGACGCGGCTGGGCGTGCGCAAACAGAGCCTGCAACGGGTGCTGAACGAGTTGGAGACCGCCGGCCTGCTGGCGCGCGCGCCCGGCCAACGGGACCGGCGCGAACGCCTGCTGACGCTCACCGATCTGGGCCGCGACGCAGAGCGCGCCGCCAGCGCCGCGCTGCGCGAACGGCTGGGCCAGGTGTTCCGCGCGGCGGGCGCCGACGCCGTGGCGGGCGCGCGCACCGTGCTGGCGGCGCTGGCCGAAGTGGGGGAAGATCCGCCATGACCGGACGCGCCCCATGAGCGGACTGGCGATCGACGCCTTGCAGCGCCCCGCCCACATCCTGGTGGTGGACGACGACGACCGCATCCGCGAGCTGCTCAAGAAGTTTCTCATCGGGTGCGGCGCGCGCGTCTCCGCGGCGGCGGACGTCGACGCCGCGCGCAAGTTCATCGGCTCCTTCGACTTCGACCTCCTCATCGTCGACGTGATGATGCCGAAGGAGGACGGCTTTTCCCTGCTGGAGAGCGTGCGCCGCACGTCCAGCGTGCCGGTGCTGCTGCTGACGGCGCGCGGCCTGCCGGAGGACCGCATCAAGGGTCTTGGCCTCGGCGCCGACGACTATGTGGCCAAGCCGTTCGAGCCGGAGGAGCTGGCGCTGCGCGTCAACAACATCCTGCGGCGCACCGTGCAGCGCGGCGGCGGGGACGGCCCGGCGGAGGTGCGGTTCGGCCCCAACAGCTTCCACATCGCGCGCGGGGAGCTGACGTGCAACGGCGCCATGATCCGGCTCACCGAAGCGGAAGCGACGCTGCTGAAGATCCTCGCGCTGCGCGGCGGCGAGACCGTGACGCGCGAAGAGCTGGCACGGCGCACCAGCGCGGGCCTTGAGCGCAGCGTGGACGTGCAGGTGACGCGCCTGCGCCGGAAGCTGGAAGCCGATCCGCGCGCGCCCATCTTCCTGCAGACCGTGCGCGGCATCGGCTACCGGCTGGCGGTGGATTGAGGCGTGCGAGGGACATGACGCGCATCATCGGCATCGCGGGGGGCTCGGGCTCCGGTAAGACCACGCTGGCGCGGGCGCTGGCGCAGGCGCTGGCTCCTTCGGCGCGCATCATCGCGGAGGACGATTACTACCGCTGCTCGACCACGGTGGCGGGCTTCGACGCCGCCGTGCACGATTTCGACGCGCTGGAGGCCAAGGACATGGCGCGCCTCGCCGCCGACCTGCGCGCGCTGCGCGGGGGCGGCGCCATCGAGAAGCCGCTCTACGACTACGTAACCCACACCCGGCGCGCCGAGACCGAGACGGTCCACCCCGCCGACCACGTGATCGTGGAGGGCATCCTGGCGCTCGCCGACCCCGATGTGCGCGCCGCCTACGACCTGGCCGTGTGGCTGGACACGCCGGGGGACCTGCGCCTCCTGCGCCGGGTGCGCCGGGACGTGGCCGAGCGCGGGCGCAGCGTCGACAGCGTGCTCGACCAGTACCAACGCACCGTCCGTCCCGCCCATCTGCGCCACGCCGCCGCGCAGGCCCAGGGCGCCCACCTCATTCTCGACGCCGAGGCGATCTGCCACGACCTCGACGCGATGGTGGCCCAGATACTGGCCGCCCTGCGGCGCTGACCCCACATAAGGGCCTGAAGGAACAGGAAAACACCCCGATGCAAGGCAATATCCGCTGGATCGCGTTCGGCGTCGTGGCCGTGCTGGTCGCCGGCTTTTTCGCCGTGTTCGCGCCGCAGACCATGCCCGGCGCCGCCACCGCCGAACGGCGCGTGGCGGAGGACGCCCTGCGCGCCAAGGTGATCGACTGCACGCCCAACCCCTACTTCGAGAAGGCGCGGGGCTTCGGCTCGGACTGGCAGTTCCTGCGCGTCTCCTCCGACGGGGCGCGCATCGAGTTCAATCCCTTCACCATCGATTGCAACCCGCAGAACGGCCACCGGGACGTCTGGATCCAGCTCAACCACCAGCGGGCGGACGAAAAGACCGTGGAGGACGCCACTACGATCCAGAGGATCATCTTCACCCGTGAGCGCTACCGCTACCGGATCGACTGCGTGAACCGCCAGTTCGCGCTCATGGAACAGCAGTGGATGGGCGACGGACCGGAAGAAGTGGCGCACGCCGAGCGCATGAGCGGTGACGACCCCACCCTGCGCCCGATCGACCCCGGCGGCATCGGCGACGCGCTGCACGGGCCCGCCTGCAGCACAGGCAGAATCTAGCGCCGCTCGGTGATCATCACGTTGGTGATCAGCACTTTCACGCCGGGGCCGCCCATGGTGCGGTCCATAGCCGCCTGGGCGAGAGCGGAGAGCTGGTCGGGATCGGGCGGCGCGCCTGGGCGGACGCGGGTGAGCGCATAATCGGCGACCGTGGCGCGCAGCGCGTCCATCAGGCGCGGACGCATGGCGATGGCGCGGTTGCGCAGCTTTGCGTCGGGAATGTCGAGCCCGAAATCCACCGCGATCATGCCGCCGATCGACCGGCCCGCGGGCGTGGCGGCGGTGAGCGGCGTCAGCGGCACGTAGGAGACCGCGCTCGACAGCCGTGTCGCGCCCTTGCCCGCATCGGCGCGGGGGGCCGCGCTCTCGGCGAAGGCGCCCGCGCCCGCCAGCACGGGGCTGAGAAGGAGCGCGCACGCGGCGGCGGCGAAGCGGAGCGTCTGCATCCCCGCGTTCTGGCGCGGAGCGGCTAACGGACGGTGAACGGCGCGCTCACTCCGGCCGCGCGCGGGAACGCGCCGGGGCGCCGCGGGGGCCCACCTCGCCCTCGAACATCGCGCGCAGATCCACCGTGCCGCGCACGCCCAGATCGTCGTAGTGCGCCTCCAGCCAGCGCGCGCAGGCGGCGCGGCCGAAGGCGAACAGCTGCTCGAAAAACCCCATGTCGGTGTTGAGCTTCGCGCCGGCGCCCAGCGGGGCGAGGGCGGCGTCGTCGGAGACCACGTGGATCAGCATGCGCCGGTAGCGGCCTTCCTCCAGCCGGCCCTCGTCGAGGAGGCGGGAGACGAATTCGATCGCGCGCAGATCGCGCAGCAAGCTGGCGTTGAACGTGATCTCGTTGACGCGGGCGGCGATGTCGGCGGCGGAGCGCGGGGGCTCGGGCCGCTCGACAGGATTGATCTGGACGATGAGGATGTCGCGCGAACGCGGGCGATCGTAGAGCGGAAACAGCGGCGGATTGCCCATGAAGCCGCCGTCCCAGTAATGCGCGCCGTCGATCTCCACCGCCTGGAACACTTGCGGCAGGCAGGCGGAGGCGAGCACGTGGCGGGCGGTCATTTCCGGGTTGGTGAAGATGCGGACGCGGCCCGTCTCCACGTGCGTGGCCGCGATGTAGAGCTGGATGGCGGTGCAGCGGCGGACGTGATCGAAATCGACCAGCTCCTCCAGCAGATCGCCCACGGGGTTCAGGTTGAGCGGATTGGCGTCATAGGGGCTGGTGGCGCCCGCGAGCGCGCCCCACCAGGCCGCCCACGATCCCGTCAGCGCCTCCCCGAGCGGGCCCAGGGAGGCCAGCATCATCGCCTGCATGGGCGTGCGGCGGTAGGGGCTCGCCTCCCCCGCCTTCGCTACGCCTTCCCAGAAGGACCGCAGCGCGGCGCGCGCGCCGTCGGCCCCCCCGGATGTGAAGCCGGCGCAGAACACCACTGCGTTCATCGCGCCCGCCGACGCGCCGGAGATGGCTTCGATCTCCAGCCGCCCGTCCTCCACGATGTGATCGAGCACGCCCCAGGTGAAGGCGCCCAGCGCCCCGCCGCCCTGCAGCGCGAGATTGATCCGCTTGCGCGCGCTCACTGCACCGTCCAGCCGCCGTCCATGGAAATTGCGGCGCCGTTGAAGGAATTGGCCGCCTCCGTGGTGAGGAACACGCACAGCGCGGCGATATCCTCCACCTTGACGAATTCCTTGGTGGGCTGCGCGGCGAGCAGGACGTCGTTGATGACCTGTTCGCGCGTCATGCCGCGCGCAGCCATCGTGTCGGGAATCTGGCCCTCCACCAGCGGCGTGAGCACATAGCCCGGGCAAATGGCGTTCACCCGAACGCCGTCGCGCGCGCCTTCCAGAGCGGCCGTCTTCGTGAAGCCCAGCACGCCGTGCTTGGCGGCCACGTAGGCGGACTTGAACGGCGAGGCCACCAGCCCGTGCGCGGAGGCGATGTTGATGACCCGGCCCCACCGTCGCGCCTTCATTCCGGGCAACGCCGCGCGCGTGGTCCAGAACGTGGCCGAGAGGTTCAGCGCGATGATCTGGTCCCACTTCTCCAGCGGAAATTCCTCGATCGGCGAGACGTGCTGGATGCCGGCGTTGTTGACCAGCACGTCCACGCGCCCGAACGCGGCCTCGGCCCGTGTGACAAGGCCCCCCGCGTCGCCGGCGTCCATCAGGTTGGCCCCGTCATAGCGCACGGACACGCCTGCCTCGGCGGCGAGGTCGGCGCGGAGCGTCTCGATGGCTCCGGCGTCCCCGAACCCGTTGAGCGTGACGTCCATCCCCGCATGCGCCAGGGCCCGGGCGATGCCCAGGCCGATCCCGCTGGTGGACCCCGTCACAACCGCCGCCTTGCGCACACCCATGGCACACTCCCGGAAAACCGTCTCACTTGACGCATAGCCTGTGAGGGCGATACCCCCGCCGCACCCGAAAAGGCAGGCGTCATGTATTTCTCCGAGATCCAGGCCTTCATTTCGGGCTTTCCGCAATTCCTGATGCAACTGGGTGCGGCGCTTGGCCTCTTCGTGGTGGGCCTGACGACCTACGCCCTCATGACGCCGCACAAGGAACTGGCGCTGATCCGGGACGGCAACGCATCGGCGGCGCTGGCCTTCGGGGCGGTGGTGGTGGGTCTCGCGATCCCGCTGGGCGCCTGTCTTGCCCACAGCCTTTCGATCATGGACCTGCTGGTCTGGGGCGTCGTCACGCTGCTGACGCAGCTTGTGGTGTTTCGCATCACCGACATATTCCTGCGCGGCCTGCCGCGCCGGATCGCGGAAGGCGATGTGGCGGCGGCGATATTCCTCATGTCCGTGAAGCTGGGCGTGGGCATCATCCTCGCCGGCGCGCTGAGCGATCCCTCGCTGAGCTTGTTCCGCGCCGCCTCCCTCGGTGCGCCAGACTTCGGATGAGTGGATGCGCATTCCCGATTGGCTGATCTACATCCTGGTCATCGGGGCGATCGTCTGGGTTCTCTTCCGGCTCGATGACCCCGCCGACCAGGCGCCGCCGGCGATGCCGGGCTCGGAGGCCATAGGCCCGGTGTTGCCGCCGGCGTCGGTGTTCGATCCCGAGGTTCTGGTGGATGTGGGCCCGCAGCAATCGGGCGTGGGCACGGCGTTCGCCATCGACGAGACCGGCTGGTGGCTCACCGCCCGCCATGTGGTCTCCGACTGCGAGGACGTGGGCATCGTGGTGGGCCGCCGCGCCGCCGCGCGCGTCACCATCGTCCGGCCCGCCCCGTTCGCCGACATCGCCCTCCTCAAGACCGAGCGCGCGCCCGAGGCGCTGGCCCTTGACACCGCCGAGGACAAGCTTCGCTTCGGGCAGCTGGCCTATCACGTGGGCTTTCCGCAGGGCCGCCAGGGCGAAGCGGTTTCCCGCCTCTACCGGCGCGAGAAGCTGGTGGCGCGCGGCCGCTACGCCAACGAGGAGCCGGTGCTCGCGTGGGCCGAACTGGGCCGGACCCGCGGCCTCAACGGCAGCCTTGCGGGCATGAGCGGGGGGCCGGTGTTCGACGAGAACGGCAACGTCATCGGCATCACCATCGCGGAATCCGCCCGCCGTGGGCGCATCTACACCGCCTCGCCTTCGTCTATCGGCCGGCTGCTGGGACTGGCGAACCTTGAACCGTCGGGTGAGCCCGCGCCCCCGATGACGCGCGCCAACTACGGCCCGAAATCCGATCAGCTGCGCCGGTCGCTGGCGGTGGCGCAGGTGGTGTGCGTGGCGGGCGAGCCCGGCATGATCGACGCCGCCATCCCCTGACCGCATGAGCGCCGGCCACTTCGCCGAACGGCTCCACGCCGCCGTCGCCGCCGCCGGCGCGCCGTTGTGCGTCGGTCTCGATCCCATGCCCGACAAGATCCCCGCGTTGTTCGGCGACGCACGCGAGGACGTGCGCGCCGTGGCCCGCTTCTGCGAGGCGATCGTCGCGCGCGCCGCCGGACGATGCGCGGCGCTGAAACCCCAGATGGGCTTCTTCGAGCCGTATGGCCCCGAAGGCGTGGCCGCAGCCCGCGACGCCGCCGCCGCCGCCCGCGACGCGGGCCTGCCCGTCATCCTCGACGCCAAGCGCGGGGACATCGGCTCCACCGCCGAGGGCTATGTCCGCGCCACCCTCGGCCCTGCGCCGGGCTTCGACGCCGATTGCGTGACCGTGAACCCGTACCTCGGGCTCGATTCACTCGAACCGTTCCTGGCCTTCGCGGAAGCGCACGACAAAGGCGTCGCGGTGCTGGTGCGCACGTCCAACCCCGGCGCACGCGACGTGCAGGACCTGCAGGTGGACGGGGAGCCACTATGGACGCGGGTGGCCGCGATGCTGGTTCCCGCCATGGACCGGCTGGCGCGGGGGGCGGATTGGTCGGACCTCATGATCGTCGCCGGCGCCACCTGGCCGGAAGACGCCCGCCGGCTGCGCGCGATCCTGCCCAAGGCGCTGTTCCTGGCCCCGGGCTACGGCGCGCAGGGGGCGAGCGCCGCCGACGCCCTCGCCGGCCTTGTCGACGGCAAAGGCGGCGTGGTGAGCGCCTCGCGGTCCATCCTCTACCCGCCGGCCGCCGCCGCCGCGCGGACGATGGACGACTGGCGCGCCGCCATTGACGACGCGTTGGCGGGCGCCCGCATGGAACTTTCCGCTCCCTGACTCGCTTGTGGGGCGACCCGTGATGCGCCGGGCGTTATTATCGACCATGTGCACCATCGGCAGAACGCGGAGCTCGGCATGACACGGACCAACCTGGCGGCCAACCTGGCGGGACGCCTTGGCCTCGTGGGCCTCGCGACCATGCTTGCGGCCGGCCTTGCGGGCCTCGCGCTCGCGGACGGGCCTGGCCCAAGGCCGGCGAAAAAGAACCCCGTGGTGGAGAAGGCCGAGCAGAAAGCCGTCGAGCAGCGCTACGGGCAGACCGGGGAGATCACGCTGGCCAATGGCGCGCTGCGCCTCAACGTGCCGGCCACCTACTATTTCCTCCCCGCGCCGGAGGCGCGCGCGCATCTGCAACGCATCGGCGCGCCGGCGCCGGCGGGCGAGGTTCTGGGCATGGTGGCGCCGTCCGGCGCCCGGCCGATCGACGACGGCTTCTGGGGCGCCGTGATCAGCGCCAACCCGCTGGGTTACGTGGCCGAGGAGCGCGCCGACCGCTTCGCCGCCGCCGACTTCATCGAGGAAGTGCGCGCCGCCCGGCCCGCGCCCGCGCCGCGGATCGAGGCCTTCGCCTCCCCGCCCGTGCATGACGCCACCCGCCACCTCACCGCCTGGACCGAGCGCACCGCGGGCCCCGCCACCGCCCGCACCGTCCGCAACGAGCAGCGCCTGCTGGGCCGCAACATCGTGGCGGGCGTGACCATCGACGCTCGCGCCGACCAGCTTGCGTCCGTCGCGGCCGCCGCGCCGGAAGTGGGGCGCATGGTGTCGTTCCCGGCCGGCCAGGCTTACGGCGACTATCGCGCCGGCGCCGATCCGTCCCCCCTTTACGATCTGCCTAGCCTCATCACCCTCAAGACCCGCCCGACCGCTGCGCCCGCCGCCGCAGCGGCGCCCGCCGGCGGCCCCGCCGCCGGCATTCCGGCGCAGTCGAGCGGCCTGCAACCCGTGGGCGGCGCTACGGACGCCCCGGCGAGCGCCTTCTCAATGGCCGATGTCCAGCGCTGGCTGCCGTGGATCGGCGGCGGGCTGGTCGCGCTGGCGGTTATCCCCTGGCTGGTGAGCCTCACCCGTCGCCGTGGCGGAGAGCGCGTGGTGCGCCGTCGCGGGGGCGAACGGGTGGTGGAGGCCGACCCCAACCTGACGCCGAAGGAAGAGTAGCCTCAGGCGACGATGACGACGCCGTTCTCCACGGCCACGGGAAACGCCACGAGGCCGCGTTTCGACGGCCCGCCCGCGCAGGCGCCGTCCTCGACGGCGAAGCACGCGCCGTGGGCCGAGCACACCAGATACCGCCCGTCCTCGATCACCACGCGGCCGTCCGGGCGCTCGAGCGGGGCGCCAGCGTGCGGGCACCAGTTCACGAAGGCCGTGACCGCCGCCCCTCGCCGGACGACGATCACCGAAAACAGCCAGTCCCCCTCGCGGAAATCCACCGCGCGGGCGTCAAGCTCGGCGAGCGCCGCCAGCGGCAGCAACGCGACGCCGGGCTTCGGTCTGGCCGGGTTCATACGCCCTCGGCGCGGAACGGGCGCGACAGGAGCGCGCCGATCGCGCCGTCCACATCCAGCCGCCCGGCCAGCAGGTCATCCACCGCCGCGCAGATCGGCATCTCCACGCCGTGCAGGGCCGCCAGCGCCACCACCGCCGGGGCCGACGCCACGCCCTCCGCCACCGACCGCCGTTCCGCCAGCACCGCCGCGGCCGACCGTCCCTGGCCAAGCGCCGCGCCAAGAGAGGTGTTGCGGGAGGTGAGGCTGGCGCACGTCAGCACCAGATCCCCCAGCCCGCACAGGCCGCTGAGCGTTTCCTGACGCGCGCCCAGCGCAAGGCCGAGGCGCGAAAGCTCCGCAAAGCCCCGGGTGATCAGGGCGGCGCGCGCGCCGTCCCCAAGCTGGCGGCCCTCCGCCACGCCGCAGGCGATCGCGATCACGTTCTTCACCGCCCCGCCGATCTCGGCGCCGATCAGGTCGTCGGTGAGGTAGGGCCGGAACGTGGGCAGTCCGAGGGCTGCCACGAGCGCCTGGCCCAGCGCGGCGTCGGCGCAGGCGATGGTGGTGGCGGTGGGCAGGCCGCGGGCGACGTCCCGGGCGAACCCGGGCCCGGACAGCACCGCCGCCTGCGCTTCTGGGGCTTCGGCGGCCAGCACATCGGTCATCAGCGCCAGCGTGCCCTGCTCCACCCCCTTGGCGCACAGCACCACCGGCGCGCCGGGTCGCAGCGCGGGCGCAAGGCCGCGCAGCGTGGCCCGCAGGTGCTGGGCCGGCGTGACCGCCAGCAGGACATCCGCCCCCGCCAGCGCCGCGAGGTCCCCGGTGGCCGCAATCGCGGGGTTGAGCGCGCAGCCGGGGAGGAACATGCTGTTTTCCCGCGCGTCGTTGATCGCGGTGACCACCTCGGGCTCGTAGGCCCAGAGCGTGACGGTCCGTCCCGCGGCGGCCGCCACCTGAGCCAGCGCCGTGCCCCAGGCGCCGCCGCCGATCACCCCCACGTGGGTGAGGGCTCTTGATTCGGCTGAACTCTTCATTGATCGTTCAATTCACCCAGCATAAGGTCGCGCCATGGATGAAAAGGCCCAGACCCGCGAGCGCATCCTTCACGCCGCGATGAACCGGATCAAGCACTACGGCTATGGCAAGACCACCATGGCCGAGATCGCCGCCGACTGCGGGATGTCTCCCGGCAACATCTACCGCTTCTTCGAAGCCAAGATCGACATCGCGGAAGCCATGGCGCGCAGGCATTACGCCGAACAGCAGCTGGAGAGCGCCGCCATCTCCCGGCGCCGGGACATGACCGTGGACGAACGTCTCCGGGAGATCTTCTTCAAGCGCATGCGGGACAACTTCGCCCTCATCTCCGAGAACGCCAAGATCCTGGAGGTGGCGGAAGTCCTCTCGCGGGAACGGCCGATCTTTTCCAATGAACAGCTGGCGCATGAGCGGGTGTTCCTGGCTGCGCTGCTTCAGGAAGGCGCCGAGAAGGGCGTTTTCGTGCGTGGAGACTACGAATTCATCGCAGAGATGCTGCAATCGGCCACCATCAAGTTCTCTTTTCCTCATCTTTTCAGCCAGTTGACCCTCCCAAAGCTGGAGCGGGAGCTGGCCGGCGTGCTCGATCTCATCCTCAACGGGCTCTACGCGCGGCCGGCCGACGCCGCCCAGTTGGCGCCCGCCAAGGAGGCCGCAGGCGCCCGCGGATAAAAATATTGAACGAAATCGAATTTATTCATTGATCAGGAAGCAGGCCTGTGGCATAAGAGGGTCATGGCGACGTCGCCAGAACGGAGTGACCCCATGAAGCCCACGATTTCCCCCGCCCTCGCCCGTCGTCTCAGCGGCCTCGGCCTTGGCCTGGCGCTGTTCGCGGCCGTCTACGTGCCCATCGCGCACGCTGCGGCGCGCATCATTCTCTGATCCCTCCCCGTTCCCGGTTCCCGCCCTTTTCCGGAGATTTTCCATGACCCGCCGCACCGCCTCCGCCGCTTTCCACCAGTTCGGCAACATCCTTCTCGCAGTTGCAGCAATGAGCTTCGTGGCGCTGCCGTTGGCGAGCATGGTGAACACCCTGATCAGCTGATCCTGGTTCCGTCCTCCCCGGAATCGCGACGACCCACACCGCGCGGGACTTCGGTCCCGCGCCTTTTTCTTGCCGCTTTCCTTGAGAACGCGCAAAGACCTTCGTCCTAGGCATGCTTGTCCGCATGGCTGTTTCAACGGATCGCAGGTTCCATGAATCATGACGGTCCGTCATGCATCAGGGGTCCCGGCGCTTCGCAAGCGCAGCAACAAAAGGAGGACACCATGCGTAACGACACCCTGCCGCACGGCTTTCGCGCCCTGGCCATCGTCGTCGCCGCCGTCCTGGTGGCCGGCGCGTTCGCGCCGCTGCTCACCATGGCCGCGCGCGTGATGGCGTAACATGAAAGCCGATAGGGCCCACCCGAAGGGCGGATGGTCGACGGGCCATCCGCCCTTTTTTCTCGCCTGCGCGGCAGGGGCTTGCACGGGGACGGAGGGCCCCCGATAGCTGGGGCGGAGCCGCGCCCCTCATGACCAGGATTCTCCGTATCGGCGCCCGCGCCTCGCCGCTCGCCATGACGCAGGCGCGCCGCGTTCAGGCCCGGCTGGGGGCCGCGCTTAGGCTGGAACCCGCCGACCACGACCACCGCCTCCCGCTCCATCCGGCCGTCACGGCGGGCGACGCCGCGGGGGACGGTCCGTTCGCGGAGGCTGGCGGCAAGGGCCTGTTCACCCGCGCGCTGGACGAAGCCTTGCTGGCCGGCAGGATCGATCTGGCGGTCCATTCCCTCAAGGATGCGCCCACCCGGTTGCCGGCCGGCGTCGTCATGGCCTGCATCGCCGAGCGCGGCGATGCGCGCGACGCGTTCATCGCCCGTGAGGCCCGCACGCTGGCCGATCTTCCGCCCGGCGCCGTCCTGGGCACCGCCAGCGTCCGTCGCCGGGCCCAGGCACTCCACGTCCGCCCCGACCTCAAGGTGACGCCCCTGCGCGGCCATGTGGGCACGCGGCTGGCGCGGCTGGAGGCGGGCGCCGTGGACGCCATGGTCCTCGCGCTGGCGGGGCTTGAGCGGTTGGACCTCGCCGGGTGCGCCCGGAGCTTCCTGGATCCGGTTCTTGCGCCGCCGGCCGCCGGCCAGGGCGCCATCGGGGTCACGGCGCGACGCGACGACGCCGAGATCCGTTCCCTCCTTGCAACGCTGGAGGACCCCTGCGCCGCCATCGAGACCGGCGCCGAGCGGGCCTTCCTCGCAGCGCTGGACGGTTCCTGCCGCACGCCGGTGGCGGCCTACGCCCGCCTGGACGACGCAGGACTCACCTTCATCGGAGAGACCCTCACGCCCGACGGCCGTCGCCGCTGGCGGCGCGAGGCCGCGCTTGCGCCGTCGGCCCAGATGGCCGCCGACGCCGTGGCGCTGGGCGACCAGCTGGGCCGGTCGATCCGCGCGGAGGCGGGCGACCAGCTCATGTGGGACGCCTAGGGTCGTGGCCCGCGTCCTCGTCACGCGCACCGCGCCGGGCGCAGCCTCCACCGCCGCCCGGCTGGAGGCCATGGGCCACAAGGCGGTGCTGGCGCCAGCGCTGCGCATCGAGATGCTGCCCGCCAGCCCCGACGCCAGCGCGTTCGACGCCCTGCTCTTCACGAGCTCCAACGGGGTCCTGGCGTTCGCTGCCGCAAGCGCCGACCGCACCCGCCCGGCCTGGTGCGTGGGCGAGGCGACGGCCCAGGCGGCCACGGCCGCCGGTTTCGCCGAAGTCCACGCCGCCGCTGGGGACCTTCAGCGCCTCGCGGCCGCCATCGGCGCCGCCACCGCCGGCGCGGGGCGCTTCCTGCACGTGGCCGGCGCCGACCTTGCGGGCGATCTCGCCGGCCTGTTGCGGGCGCAGGGTCATTCAGTGGTCACGCGGGCGTTCTATCGGGCGGTGGAGAACGCAGCCTTGCCCGACGCCGTGGAGGACCTGCTGCGCGAGACGCCACCGGGCCTTGACGCTGTGCTTTTTCACAGCGCGCGGGGCGCTGCGGCGTTCGCAAAGCAGGTGAAACGGCGCGATGCGCTGGCCCGAATCGATGCTCTTTGTCTCAGTGCCGCGGTGGCGCGCGCGGCCTGCGGGTTAACATGGCGCAGGGTTGCGATTGCCGGCGAACCGCTTGATTCAGCGTTGTTGGCGCTGCTTCCGGCGGCGCATTGAACGAGGGGTCGGGCGGCTTGAAGGCCGCGCGACCAGCCAGGGGTGTTCATGAGCGATTCTGCAGAACGCGGACGCGACGAGCCGATCGACGTGGACTTCGAGGAAGCCGACCGTCGGCGGGGACGTCGCGCCGTACGCATGGCGGAGGGCGGCGTCGGCATGGGGACCGTGCTCGCCTACTCCGTGCTGGCCGCCGTGGGCGGCGCGGGCATGGGGGCGGTGGCGTCCCGCTCGCCGGCGCTCGCGCCCGTGCTCGACCAGATCGGCCCCGCCCCCGCCGGGGCGCCGCGCGCAACCGACGACGCCGCCGCCCTCCAGCAACGACTGGCCCAGTTGGAAAGCCGCTGGACGCAGGTGGAGACCGCCACGGGCGGAACGGACGGCGCGGCCCTCGCGGGCCGGATGATCGAGCTGCAAGGCGCCGTCAACGGCCTCAGGTCTCGCATCGGCGACGCTGACCTCGCCGCCATCGCCACGCAGGTGGCGCAGCTGCAGGCCGAGACCGACACGATCCGCAAACAATCGGAATCGGCGGCGCTCGCCGCGCGCGCGGCGTTCGCCGTGGCGGCGGCGGCGGAGGCCGCACGCGCCTCCGGCCCGTTCGAGCAGGCCTACGCCACGCTGGAGACGATCCTGCCCGGCGACCCCAACATCGTGGCGTTGGCGCCGCTGGCGCGCTCCGGCGCGCCGTCGCGGCAGGAGCTGAAGGACCAGTTCTCCGCGATGGAGGACAGCATCGTGCGCGCCGCCCGCATCAGCGCCGCAGGCGCGGGCTTCTGGGGCCGCCTGCAGGCGTTTCTCGCGCAGTTCGTCACCGTGCGCCGCACCGGCGAGGGCGACACCCCGACCGGCATGGTGGAGCGCGCCAGCGCCCGCCTCCAGAGCGACGACGTCGCCGGCGCCGTGGCCGAGCTCTCCCGACTCACCGGTCCCGCCGCGCAGGTGGCGGGTCCCTGGATCCAGCGCGCGCGGGCGCGCCTGGAGATCGATGCGCGTCTCGCCGCCATTCGCGCCGAACTTTCGCGAGGCCGTTCCTCATGATCCGCGTCGCCGTTCTGCTCATCGTCGCGGTCGCCGCCGCGCTGCTGACGTTCCAGGTCGCCAACACGCCCGGCAGCGTGACGGTGGAATGGTTCGGCACGACCGTGGAGACCACCGCGCTGTTCGCGATCATTGCGATCACGCTGCTGATGGCCATCATGCTGCCGCTGCTGCGCTTCCTGATGGTGCTGATCGACGCGCCCGGACGCATCGGCGCCGGCAATGAACGCCGTCGCCGGCAAAAGGGCCAGGAATCGCTGGCGCTCGGCCTCATCGCCGCCGAGGCTGGCGAATTCGACGAGGCGCGCCGCCATGCGGAAAAGGCCGCCGAACTCGTGGAGGAGCCACGTCTCGCCAAGCTCCTGGAAGCGCGGGCCGCGGAAGTGGCGGGCGACATCCCCGCCGCCGAGCGCGCCTACTCCGGCATGTTGCAGAACGAGGACACCGAGATTCTCGGACGCAAGGGCCTGTTGCAGGCGGCGCTCAAGCGTGGCGACCGCATCAGCGCCATGGCGCACGCGGAGGCGGCGCTGAAGCTGTCGAAAACCTCCGCCTGGCCGTTCACCACGCTGTTCGAGCTGCAGGTTCAGGCGGGCGCCTGGGAGGGCGCGATCGATACGCTTGAGGAAGGCGAAAAGCGCAAGCTCATCGAGGCGAAGGCCGCCACGCGCCGCCGGGCTGTGCTGTTGTGCGCCGCCGCCCACAAGCACGAACGCGAGCGCCGCCCGGAACAGGCCACCGATCTGGCGCAGCGCGCAGTGCGCCTCGCGCCGGGCTTTGCGCCGGCGGCGGCCATCGCGGCGCGCCTGCTGGTGATCGAGGGCAAGGCGTGGAAGGCGCAAGCCGTTCTGGAGGAAGCGTGGGAGACCGCGCCGCACCCCGCCATTGCGCACGCCTACCGGGACATCAAGTCGGACGAGGCCCCGGTGGATCGCCAGCGCCGCATGATGGGTCTGGTCGAGCTGAAGCCCGAACATCGCGAGAGCAAGATCATCGCGGCTGAGATCGCCATGCAGCAGCTGAACTGGCAGGGCGCTTGGGACAACCTTGAGCACGCCTACCGGGAGAATCCCTCCTCGCGCATCTGCAACCTGTTCGCCGGCGTGTGCAAAGGCCGTGGCGACGAGGAAGGCGCGCGCCGCTGGATGGCGCAGGCGTCCGTGGCGCCCCGCGAGGCGGACTGGACCGACCTTGATCCCGAGGGGCCCGCTTTCCTCTACGACGATCAGGACTGGGCGCGGCTCGTCTACATGTTCGGAGACGCCGGCCAGCTGATCCATCCGCGCATGGAGCGCGGCGGTCGCGACGTCGGTCAGGGCTCGGTGCTGGCGCTGCCGCCTGCGCTGCGCGGAGCCTCCGCCGCCGACCACGGCGCATGGACCGCCGCCGACGGCGACTACCGGGAGGCCGCCGCCGAGTAACGGAGCGGACGCTTGCCGGGGCCCCCGCCGCCCGCTA
>JANRIM010000089.1:0-2510 GCA_033764865.1 Hyphomonadaceae bacterium | reverse complement strand
GGCTTCTGCCGGCGCGACATCGGCTGGCGGGCGCTGTGAGCGGGCAGGCGAGAGGAGGAACCGCGATGATCCCGAAAAACACGATCTGCATCTGGTTCGACACCGAGGCCGAGGCCGCGGCCCGGTTCTACGCCGCCACCTTCCCCGACAGCGCCGTGACCGCCGTCCGTCGCGCGCCGGCCGACTATCCCTCCGGCAATGCGGGCGACGTGCTCACGGTGGAGTTCACGGTCGCGGGCGTTCCCTGCATCGGCCTCAACGGCGGGCCCGCGTTCCGGCACACCGAAGCGTTCTCCTTCCAGATCGCCACCGACGACCAGGAGGAGACCGACCGCTACTGGAACGCGATCATGGGCAATGGCGGCCAGGAAAGCGCCTGCGGCTGGTGCAAGGACCGATGGGGCGTCTCCTGGCAGATCACCCCGCGCACGCTCACCGAAGCGATGGCGGCGGGCGGCGAGGAAGCGGCCCGCGCGTTCGAAGCCATGATGACCATGACCAGGATCGACGTCGCCGCCATCGACGCCGCACGCCGTGGCTGAGGCCGGTGCGCTAGAGCGTCTGCCCGTCGTCCACCGTGAACACGCTGCCCGTCACCGCGCGCGCGGCGTCGGAAATGAGATAGCTCACGATGGGGTCGAGATCCGCGTCCTCCATGAGGCGGCGCCGCGGGAATCCGGCGAGCTGCTTCTGCCCCCCCTCGCTGCGGAACCAGTCCGCATTGATTTCCGTCTCGATGTAGCCGGGACAGACCATGTTCACGTTCACGCCGCGGTTGATCCACTCCCGCGCCAGCGCCTTGCCCATCTGGACCACCGCCGCCTTCGAGCCGCAGTAGGCCGCAAGCCCCGGCAGGACTTTCAGCGCGCCGATGGAGGCGATGAGCACGATGCGCCCGTCACCTTTTTCCCTGGCGCCGTGGGCCATCATCCGCCGGGCGCCTTCCCGCGCCGTGAGGAAGACGCCGCGCACGTTGACGGCGAACACGCGATCGAACTCCTCGACGCCGATGTCGGTGGCGAGGCCTTCGCTGTTCATGCCGGCGTTGGCGATGACGGACGTGATCGGGCCGAACGCGGCCTCCGCGGCGTCGTAGCCCGCGATCACCGACGGCTCGCTCGCCACGTCCATGGCCACCGCCGCCGCGCGCGCCGCGCCCAGCTCCTCCACGAGCGCCCCGAGCCGGTCCGTCCGCCGCGCCGCGAGCACGACCTTCGCCCCCGCCGCCGCCGCTGTGCGGGCGAAGCGCGCGCCGAGCCCCGAGGAGGCGCCGGTCACAAGGACCGTGCGGCCGGTGAGATCGAAACTGGACATCGTGGCGAACCCTTTGCAATCGGCGTGGATGGGGATGATGGCGCGCAGGCCCGGTCAGCCGCCGCGAAACACGGGCGCGCGCTTCTCCATGAAGGCGGCGACGCCCTCGCGGTGATCCTGCGTCTCCATGAGGCGGCGGATGATCTCGATGGCCCACGCGCCGATCTCGCGGGGATCGCCGTAGGCGGTGCGGCGCAGGCCTTCCTTCATGTAGCGGAGCGCGAGCGGCGGATTGGCCGCGATGCGCCCGGCGAGCGCCAGAGCGCGCTCCATCAACGCGGCGTGCGGCGTGACCTCCGAGACGAGACCGATCCGCAGCGCGTCGTTCGCGGTGACGACATCGCCGGTGAACAGGAGCTCAGCGGCCTTGGCGGGACCCACGATGGCCGGCAGGCGATAGAAGCCGCCGACGTCGCAGATGAGGCCGCGCTTGATGAACAGCTCGGCGAACGTCGCGGCCTCTGAGGCGATGCGGATGTCGGCGTAGAGCGCAAGCTCCATCCCCCACCCGACCGCCGCTCCGTTCACCGCCGCGATCATCGGCTTCTCGCACTCCAGCGCCGCAAGCGCCGCCGGCGTGATGGCGTGGCGGACCACGGCCTGCGCGGGGACTGAAGGCGCAGGCCTCGGCGCGGCCATGATCTCCACCACGTCGTCGCCCGAGCAGAACGCGGGGTCGGCGCCGGTCACCACCACGCAGCGTGCGGCGGGATCGGCGCTGGCGAACCGCAGGCACAGCTCCAGCTGGCGGTAAGCCTCATGGTTGAGCGCGTTGCGCCGCGCCGGCCGGTTCAGCGTGATGCGCGCAATGTGATCGGCGCACGCGTATGTGACGAGATCAAAGGCGGCGACGGCGTCGGCGGCGGCCATGGCGTTCTCCCGGCGAGCGGCGCACGCCGCCGCTGGCCTAGGGGTACGGGACGCGAGCCCGACGGATCAAGCGTTCCCTGTCCCCACGTTCCCTGTCCCGGCGGCGCCGGCGATTGCGCGAGCGCCGCCGACGCGGCAGTAAAGCCCATGATGGACGGACCGACCTCCCACAGCTTCATCTCCCAGCGCCTGCGGCTGCGCTACGTAGACTGGGGCAATCCCGATGCGCCCCCGCTCATCCTGCTGCACGGAGGGCGCGACCACTCCCGCAGCTGGGACTGGGCCGCCCAGGCCCTGCGCCAGGACTGGCACGTCATCGCCCCCGA
>JANRIM010000085.1:0-19744 GCA_033764865.1 Hyphomonadaceae bacterium | reverse complement strand
CTACGCCATCGCCTTTTGCAGGTTCGCGGCCACGGCGTCGATGAAGCCTTCGGTGGTGAGCCAGCCTTGCGTGTCGCCCACCAGCAGGGCGAGGTCCTTGGTCATCTGGCCGGATTCCACGGTGTCCACCGTCACCTTCTCCAGCGTGAGCGCGAAATCGATCAGCGGCTGGTTGCCGTCGAGCTTGCCCCGGTGGGCAAGGCCGCGCGTCCACGCGAAGATGGAGGCCACGGAGTTGGTGCTGGTGGGTTCGCCCTTCTGGTGCTGGCGGTAATGGCGCGTGACGGTGCCGTGGGCGGCTTCGGCTTCCATGGTCTTGCCGTCGGGCGTGATCAGCACGCTGGTCATGAGGCCGAGCGACCCGAACCCTTGCGCCACCGTGTCGGACTGGACGTCCCCGTCGTAGTTCTTGCACGCCCACACGTAGCCGCCCGACCACTTGAGCGCGGAGGCCACCATGTCGTCGATCAGGCGGTGTTCGTAGGTGAGCTTGCGCTTGTCGAACTCGGCCCTGAACTCGGCGTTGAAGATCTCCTCGAAGATGTCCTTGAAGCGGCCGTCGTAGGCTTTCAGGATCGTGTTCTTGGTGGAGAGATAGACCGGCCAGCCTTTCAGCAGGCCGTAGTTGAACGAGGCGCGCGCGAAGTCGCGGATGCTTTCGTCCAGATTGTACATCGCCATGGTCACGCCGGCGCCGGGCGCCTTGAACACTTCCTTCTCGATCACGGCGCCGTCGTCGCCGACGAACTTGATCGTCAGCGTGCCCTTGCCGGGAAAGCGGAAATCGGTGGCGCGGTACTGGTCGCCGAACGCGTGGCGGCCCACGACGATGGGCTGCGTCCAGCCCGGCACGAGACGCGGCACGTTCCTGCAGATGATCGGCTCGCGGAAGATCACGCCGCCCAGGATGTTGCGGATCGTGCCGTTCGGGCTCTTCCACATCTCCTTCAGGTTGAACTCCTTCACGCGCGCTTCGTCCGGCGTGATGGTGGCGCACTTCACCGCCACGCCATGCTTCTTGGTGGCGTTGGCGGCGTCGATGGTGACCTGATCATTGGTGGCGTCGCGGTGTTCGACGCCAAGGTCGTAGTAGTCGAGTTCGATATCGAGGAAGGGGTGGATCAGTTTGTCCTTGAGGGCCTGCCAGATGATCCGGGTCATCTCGTCGCCGTCCATGTCGACAACGGGATTGTCCACTTTGATCTTGGCCATGGGAGGTCCTCGCGCGCTCGGCAAATGAATGAGGCGCTTCGTAGCATGCGGTCGCGGCGGCGCAACATGCGCCGCCGCGATTCACGCCCGCCAGAGGTCGTGGCCAGTGGCCATATCTACTGGTCAGGACCAGTGCTCAAGCCCCGAGATCGGGCCACGGGCTCACGGCGTTTGGGGAAGGGCGTCGGCGGGCTCTGGCAGGACGGGAAGGGACCCTTCAAGCGCCGGGTCCGCGGTCTGCGGCAGCGGCACGGGCGGGGGTGCGTCAGGCGCGGAACGGGGTTCAAACACCGGCGCCGGCGGCGCCGACAGCGCGGCTTCATCGATTTCGCCGCCGCCCTCACTGGCGACGAACGCATAGCCGCCGCCCGCGATGAGCGCGATCAGCAAGCCGCCCATGAGAAGCCCCTTCGTGCGTTTGCGCGCGAGGCGGCGCCGCTCGTCGTCGCGTGCGCGGCGCAGCGCGTCGTCGACTTGGGACGGCGCCGGCGTGAGCGTGTCGTGTTCGGTCCATTGGTTCGTCATCGTCAATCCTCCGTCGCCAAAGCAACGCAGGCTGCGCGGGCGCGGTTCCGGAGGGCGGCGTCGCGCGCCGCAGGCGATCACGCTGCGCGCTGAGCGCGCATGGCCCCGGCGAAACGCTCGAACAGGTAGTGGCTGTCCTGGGGGCCGGGGCTCGCTTCGGGGTGGTACTGGACGGAGAAGACGGGCCGGCCTTCGAGGCGCAATCCGCAATTGGAGCCGTCAAACAGCGAAACGTGCGTCTCCTCCACGCCCGCTGGCAGCGTCGCGCGGTCCACCGCAAAGCCATGGTTCATGGAGACGATCTCCACCTTGCCGGTCGCGAGGTCCTTCACCGGATGGTTCGCGCCGTGGTGGCCCTGCGGCATCTTCACCGTGCGCGCGCCGAGCGCGAGGCCCAGCATCTGGTGCCCGAGACAGATGCCGAACACCGGAACGCCGCTGTCCACCAGTGCGCGGATTTCCTTCGTCGCGTAGGCGCCCGTAGCGGCGGGATCGCCTGGCCCGTTGGACAGGACGACGCCGTGCGGCTTGCGCGCAAGCGCCTCCTCGGCGGTCGCATTCGCGGGCAGCACATGGCAGCGCGCGCCGATATCGCCGAGACCGCGCAGGATGTTGCGCTTCACGCCGTAGTCGAACACGACGACGTCGAACTCCGGCGCCGCCACCGGTGTCACGCCGTCGCTCCAGCGCCAGCGCCGCTCCGCCACCGTATAGGACTGCGCCGTCGTCACGCCGACGGCGAGATCGAGGCCCTCAAGCCCGCCCCACGCCTTCGCCTGCGCACGCAGCCCCTCGAAGTCGAACCGGCCGGCGGGATCGTGGGCGATGACGCCATTGGGCATGCCCAGTTCGCGGATGCGGCGCGTGAGCGCGCGGGTGTCGATCCCGGAGAGACCGACGATGCCGCGCCGGGCCAGCCACTCGGCGAAGGGCTGGTCGCTGCGGTAGTTGCTCGGCGCTGTCGGCGGCGCGCGGAAGATCGCGCCGCGCGCTGCGGCCGCCGCTGCGGGGGAGGACGTCTCCACATCCTCGACGTTGGAGCCCACGTTGCCCACGTGTGGAAACGTGAACGCCACGATCTGTGCGGCGTAGGAGGGGTCGGTGAGGACCTCCTGGTATCCGGTCATGGCGGTGTTGAAGCACACCTCCCCCACGGCGGCGCCGGCGAGCCCATGGCCCTGGCCTAGGAAAATGGTCCCGTCCGCCAGGACCAGCGCGCCGGTCGCCGTGGCCATGACGTTCGCGTCAGGACCGCCGCGGCCTTCCGGCGGCGGAGAGGGGTGGGATGTCGCCTTCCGCGCGGCCAAGGGGAGTCTCCGGGTAAACGGCCGTGGGAATAGGCAGCGTCGCAGGCGGTGTCAAAGCGGGGCGGCATGTGCGGGGCCTTGCCGGCGCGCCACAATCCGGCCCCGGCGGCCCGGCACGGCGTTGTTACCGCTAGGTTCAGTCTGACGGTTTCACCCTGCATGGAACTTGGGTAAGGTTCGCCGATGGGGACGGTTGTCCAGTCCATGGGCCTGAAAAAGGCTGTCGCGACGGCGCTGGCGCTGGCCCTGTTTCTGGGGTTGAGCGCGTGCGACCGCCAGAAGGCCACCGCGCCCGTGCCCCGGGTGGCGGAGGCGCCGGTGATCCCGCGCGCCGCCCTGTTCGGCAATCCGGAGCGGGCGCAGGCGCGGATCTCGCCGCGCGGCGATTTCATCTCCTTTCTCGCCCCGCGCGACGGCTATCTGAACGTCTACGTCATGCCGGCCGGCGGCAGCATCGAGCAGAACCTCGCGCAGGCGCGCCCCGTCACCAACGACACCCGACGCGGCATCCGCAAGCATTTCTGGGCCGAGAACGGCGCCCACATCCTCTACCTGCAGGACGAGGGCGGCGACGAGAACTGGCATCTCCACAGCGTGGACGTCGCCACCGGCGTCGATATCGACCTGACGCCCATTCCCGGTGTGCAGGCGCAGGTCATCGCCCATCATCGGAGTGAGCCCGATCACGTGCTGGTGGGGCTCAACGATCGCGATCCCCGCTGGCACGACGTCTACAAGATCAACATCCGGACGGGACAGCGTGCGCTCGTCCAGCGCAACTCGGAGAACTTCACGCAGTTCGTCGCGGACCGGGAGAACATCGTCCGCCTTGCGCTGCGCAACATGCCCACGGGCGCAGTGGAAGTGCACGCTTTCCTGCTGCAGGGCGGATGGAAACCGCTGTTCGAAATTCCGTTCGAGGACAGCCTCACCACCTGGCCCGTGGCGTTCGCCGCCGATGGCCGCACGTTCCTGATGATCGACAGCATGGGCCGCGACAAGGCCGCGCTCGTGCGCGTGGACGCGTTCACCGGCGAAAAGAAAGTGCTCGGCGAAAGCCAGCGCGCGGACGTGGCCGACGTCTGGATCGATCCCGTGACGTACGAGCCCGAAGCTTACGCCTCCAACTATCTGCGGAACGAGTGGGTGGGCCTCGACGACGAGGCCCGCGCCGACATCAAGGCGCTCGACGAAGCCCTGGAGGGAGAGCCCACCGTCACCAGCCGGTCCGGCGACGACCAGCGATGGATCGTGGTGGAGGACGGGCCCACCACGCCGATGCGCGTGCACCTGTACGACCGCACGGCGAAACGGACGTCGCTGCTGTTCAGCCAGCGTCCCGCGCTGGCCAACGCTCCGCTCCAGCCCATGATCCCGGTGGAGATCGCCTCCACGGACGGCCAGACGCTGGTGTCGTACCTCACGCTGCCGCCAGGCTCCGACGCGGACGGGGACGGCGCGCCCGAAACGCCGGTGCCGCTTGTCATCAACGTGCACGGCGGCCCGTGGGCGCGCGACCGCTACGGTTTCAACCCCGAGCACCAATGGCTCGCCAACCGCAATTATGCGGTGCTTAGCGTGAACTTCCGCGGCTCCACCGGGTTCGGCAAGGCGTTCGTCAATCTCGGCAATCGCGAGTGGGGCGGCGCCATGCAGCGGGACCTCGCCGACGCTGCGCAGTGGGCCGTCCAGCGCGCGATCACGACGCCCGATCGCATCGCCATCTATGGCGGCTCCTATGGCGGATACGCGGCGCTCGCGGGTCTCGCGTTCACGCCGGACTTCTACCGCTGCGGTGTGGATATCGTCGGGCCGTCGAACCTGCGCACGCTGTTCGAATCGATCCCGCCGTACTGGGAATCCTTCCGCAACGAGTTTTATCTGCGGGTTGGCAATCCCGACGAGGCGGAGGGACGCGAGCTTCTGGCGAGGCGCTCGCCTCTGACGAAGGCGGGCGACATTCGCCGGCCGCTGCTGATCGCGCAGGGCGCCAACGATCCGCGCGTGAAGGCCGCGGAATCCGAACAGATCGTTGCGGCCATGAAGGCGCGCAATCTGCCGGTGACGTACGTGTACTATCCCGACGAGGGCCACGGCTTCGCGCGGCCGCAGAACCGCACTTCCTTCTACGCCGTCACGGAAGGCTTTTTGCAGCAGTGCCTTGGCGGACGCGCCGAACCGATCGGGCGCGACTTCGAGGGCGCGAGCCTCCAGGTGAAGGAAGGCGCCGACCGAATCCCCGGCCTCGCCGAAGCGCTCGCCGCCATGCCGCGGGCGCAGCCTGCTTCCGCGGCGCCGCCGCCGCGTCCCTAGGCGCCGCGCGTGGGTGCGCCCCGTGCGTCCGTTGCCGCCCAAGCGCTGGCAGCCGCGGGCTCAGGGCGCCAACAAAAATCCTGTTTGACTTTAAGGTTTTGGAAGCTCCACGCTGGCGTCATCGTTCGGTCGATGGCTTCAACGGCAACGGAGCGTGTGGATGGATCGGGAAGAGTTTCGCCTTCAACTGGAAGGCTGGCGCCTGACGACGGCGGAAGTGCTCTACTACATTCCCGATCATCCCACCCTCATCCAGAGTTTCGTCTGGCAGACCCTTGATCTCGCACCGCGCTATCCGCGCGTGCGCCAGTTCCTCGACTTCTGGAAGGCGGAGATCGAGGCCGTGATCCATTCCGTCAAGCTGGCGAGCGGGGAGGAGCTGGCGCCGTCGCGCGTGCGCGCCGCCACGCAGTTTTCGTTGATGAACTAGGCGCGCGCTTCCAGCCTCCCGGTCGCCCTGCTATAGCGCCCCTCCGCGGAGGGACCTCGCATGACCGTCTTTATCGCCCACGCCGAGGCGGATCGTCCGGCCGCGGAGGCGCTCGGCAAGTTCCTCGAACGGCGCGGGCTGTTTGTGGAGCTGGAGAACGGCGAGCGCGGCTTCCGCCCGGTGCAGCGCGCGGACACGGTGGTGGCGCTGTGGTCGAAGGATGCGGTGTTCTCGCCCCATCGGTTGTCATTCGAGAAGCGGACGCTGGAGGCCTGGGCGGACGAGCAGCTCGTGCTCATCAAGCTCGATCACGCCTTCAGCCCCGTGGGCTTGCGCGATCTCGCCGCCATCGACGCGAGTTTCGAGGCCCAGCGCGACATCGCGTGGGCCGCTGTCGCCAAGACCGCGCAGGACGCCCGCGTTCGCGCGCCCGCGGCCGCCGCTCCTGGTGCGCCCAGCGCGCCCGCGCCCGCGGGCGCCGGAGCGCCGCAGCGCCGCGCCGCGCCCGCGAAAGCTGGCCCCAATCCATTCCTCCTCGTTCTCCTGCCGCTCACGCTGCTGTTGATCGGCGCGGCGCTCGCGTTGCTGGCGTCCAACCCCGACCTGCTCGCGCGGCTGCCCGCCAACGCCTATCAGGGCGTCCTGCCGGTGGGCGGCGCCCTGCTTGCGCTCGTGCTCATCGGGTTCGTGCTGATGGCCCAGCGCGGCCGACGGTCGGCCCCATCGGCCGCCAAGGCCGCAAGCCCCGCGCCGGCGCCCGCCGGAGAGCCGCTTTTCGTCTCCTACGCCCACGCCGACAACATGGCCGTGGTGCCGGTGGTGGAGGCAGTGCAGGCCGAGGGGCGCAGCGTCTGGCTGGACCGCGGCGCCAATGGCGGCGGCATCGCGGCGGGGGAGGGCTGGGCTGGGGAGATCGTGCGCGCCATCAAGGGGGCGCGGGGCGTCATCGTGATGTGCTCCGCGCAGGCCTTCGAAAGCGACCACGTGAAGCGCGAGGTCTACCTGGCGGACCGCTACAAGAAGCCCATGCTGCCCGTGTTCCTTGAGGCTGCTGCCCCGCCGGAGGACTTCGAATACTTCTTCGCCGGCGTGCAGTGGCTGGAGCTGCACAAGACCCCGGAGAGTGAGCGTGCGTCCGCCATCGCGCGGGCGCTGAAAGCCGTCTAGGGTCAGACGCGTTCCGGAGAGTGCGCCATGGCCGATGATCCCGTCCTGCTCGATGTCTCGCCCGAGGGGCTCGCCGTGGTGCGGCTCAACCGCCCCGACAAGCGCAACGCTTTCGACGAGGCGATGATCGCGGCGCTCGCCGACGCCTTCGAGACGCTCAAGGGCGCAGACGCCGTCCGCATGGTGCTGCTGCGCGGCGCAGGGCAGCACTTTTCCGTCGGAGCCGATCTGGAGTGGATGCGCCGGCAGGGCGAGCGCGACCGCGCCGACAACGAAGCCGACGCCATGGACCTCGCCCGCATGCTCAAGGCGCTGCACGACCTGCCCCAGCTCACCGTCGCCCTCGTGCAGGGCGCGGCCATGGGCGGGGGCGCGGGTCTTGTGGCGGCGTGCGATGTGGGCGTGGCGATGAAGGGGGCGAGCTTCCGATTCTCGGAGGTGCGTCTGGGGCTCACGCCCGCCAACATCAGCCCGTACGTCATCGCGGCGATCGGACCGCGCCGGGCCAACGCGCTGTTCGCGACGGGCGAGAGTTTCGACGCGGACTACGCCGAAAAGATTGGGCTCGTGCACTACACCGTGGCCGATGAAACCGAACTGGAGGGCATGGCCGAACACCTCGCCCGGCTCACCTTCAGCGCAGCGCCGGGCGCGGTGGCCGACGCCAAGAGGCTTGTGCGCGACGTCGCGGGCCGGCGCATCGACGACGGCCTCATGCACGACACCGCCCGCCGCATCGCCGCCCGCCGGGCGAGCGACGAGGGCAGGGAGGGCGTGTCGGCCTTCCTGGAGCGACGCAAACCGTCCTGGGACGTGGGCTGACCGCGGGCCGGCGATTCCCGTCGCCCGCCGGACCGGCTAGAACAGCGGGCGGAGGAGTCGCATGAGCGAAATCGGAGCGGCAGGCGCGGCGGCGACCGCGGGCCTCGTCGCCAGCGCCATCGAGGGCAAGGCCGGGGGCCGCGGGCGCGGTCACGGGGCCGGCGGCGGCGCGTGCCTCAACTGCGGCGCGGACCTCGCCGGCCCCTATTGCCACGCCTGCGGGCAGCCGGCCCACATCTCCCGCACGCTGGGGGACGTGATCCACGATTTCCTGCACGCCTTCCTTCACCTCGACACCAAGGCCTGGCGCACGTTTCCCCAGCTCGTGGTGCGGCCGGGGACGATGACGCACGCATACATCCACGGCCAGCGCGCGCGGTACGTATCGCCGCTGGCGCTCTTCCTGTTCACGATCTTCCTGATGTTCTTCGTGGTGTCGCTGGTGGGCGGCCCCATGCTGGAGCCCGCCCCGCAAGGTCCGCTGGCGGAGCGGGTGCTCAACGTGCAGGAGGCGCAGGCTGCGGTGGACGTGGCTCAGAAGCGCCGCGACGAGGCGGTCGCCGCGCTCGCGGAGGCCGAGACGGAAGCCGCCAAGATGCGCAAGGAGGATTTCCCCGGCGCTGGCGGCGCGGCCACGGGCATCCTCGCCGGCGCGCGGGGATCGTTGACGTCGGCCGAGGAGCGTCTGGAACGGGCCAAGTCCCGCCTCGCGCTGGCGCAGGCCAATGAGGCGCGCCTGGCCCAGCAGGAGGAAGCGCCGCCGGCGCCCGCTGCACCGGCGGCTGCGGCCGCATCGCCTCCGGCGGCTGCGTCAGGGGCGCGCGATGCCGTCAACGTTCAGATTGAACGCGATGACGGCACGGTGATCGACACCGATGATCGCGACGACGACCGCCCCTGGCAGGAGCAGCTGCGCGAGGCGGTGCTGAACGGAGAAGTCACCATCAATTCGGGCTCCGCCCTCGCCGATGCGCGCATCAAGGCGCAGCTGCTGAACCCCGATCTCGCGCTCTACAAGCTGCAGGAGACGGCGTCGAAATTTTCCTTCCTTCTGGTGCCCATCTCGCTGCCGTTCATCGCCTTTCTGTTCATGTTCAAGCGCGGCGTGACGTTGTTCGACCACGTGGTGTTTTCGCTGTACTCGCTATCCTTCATGTCGCTGTTTTTCGTGTCGCTCGTTGTCATCGGCGGCGCAGGGGAGTGGGCGGAGGCCGTGGCGTTGACGGCGGCGTTCCTCGTGCCGCCTGTCCACATGTTTTACCACTTGCAGGGGGCCTATCGGCTCAAATGGTGGTCGGCGTTCTGGCGCACGGCGCTGCTGCTGTTCTTCATACTGTTCACCATCATTATCTTCGCGCTGGCTATCCTGGCGCTCGGTCTGCTCGCATGACCGCGCCCTTCGAGTCGGTGCTCGTGGCGAACCGCGGCGAGATCGCGTGCCGGATCTTCCGCACGGCGCGAACGCTCGGCGTGCGCACGATCGCCGTCTATTCCGACGCCGACGCAGGCGCGCTGCACACGCGCTCGGCGGATGGTGCGGTGCGCATCGGCGCGGCGCCCGCGGCGGAAAGCTACCTGCGCGGCGACGCCATCCTGGCCGCAGCCCGCGAGGCGGGCGCCGCCGCCATCCATCCCGGCTACGGCTTTCTCTCCGAGAATCCAGATTTCGCCGAGGCCGTGCGCGCCGCCGGCCTGGTCTGGATCGGTCCCACGCCCGCGGCGATCCGCGCCATGGGTCTGAAGGACGAGGCTAAGCGGATCGCGATCGCCGCAGGCGTGCCCGTGCTGCCCGGATACCAGGGCGAGGACCAGGGCGAGAAGCGCCTGCTCGATGAAGCGAAAGCCATCGGCTTTCCCGTGTTGATCAAGGCGGTCGCCGGCGGGGGCGGACGCGGCATCCGGGAGGTGCGCGCCGCAGGGGAATTCAAGGAGCAGCTGGCCAGCGCGCGCCGGGAGGCCAAGGCCGCCTTCGGCGACGACCGCGTCCTGATCGAGCGGCTGGTGCAGCGCCCGCGCCATATCGAGGTGCAGGTGTTCGGCGACCGCCACGGTGCGGTGGCGCACCTGTTCGAGCGGGACTGCTCCTTGCAACGGCGCCGCCAGAAAGTGATCGAGGAAGCGCCTGCGCCGGGAATGACGCCCGCCGTGCGCGCCGCGATGACGGACGCCGCCGTCAAGGTGGCGCGCGCCGTGAAGTACGAGAACGCCGGGACCGTGGAGTTCATCGTCGACGGCGAAGGACCTTTGCGGCCCGACGGGTTCTGGTTTCTGGAAATGAACACCCGCCTGCAGGTGGAGCATCCGGTGACGGAGGCGGTCACGGGGCTTGATCTGGTGGCCTGGCAGTTCGCCGTCGCCGCCGGCGCGCCGCTGCCGCTTCGCCAGGAAGAGATCACGCTGACCGGGCACGCGGTCGAGGCGCGCATCTGCGCGGAGGATCCAAGCGAAGGCTTCCGGCCCAGCGTGGGGCGTCTGCGGGCGCTGCGCTTCGACGGTTATTCGCGCGTCGACGCCGGCTTCGAGGCGGGCGACGCGATCCCCGCCGCCTACGACTCGCTGATCGCCAAGGAAATCACCCATGCCGAGACGCGCGAGCAGGCGCTCTACCATGCGCGCGTATGTCTCGGCCGGTTGCAGGCCGATGGCGTGGCCACCAACGGGGCGTTTCTCCAGCGCTGTCTCGCCGATCCGGACTTCATCGCCGGGCGCGTGCACACCGGCCTCATCGCCGAACGGATCGAGGCGCTCGCGGATCGCGCCGCCGGCCGTCGTCGTGCGGCGGCGTGCGCTGTGCTCGCCGAGACGCATCGCACCCGCGACGCGGGTGTGTGGGCGCGAACGGACGGCTGGCGCCTCAACGGGCCCCCGCGCCGCGCATGGTTGCTCCACGAGGGCGGCCAGACCTTGCGCATCGACCCAGGCCCGCCGCTGACGGTGGATGGCGAACCGCTCGACCTGCTCGTGGAGTGGGGCGACGACGAGACGATGCAGGCCAACGTCGACACCCTGCCGTTCCAGGCGACGATCCTGCGCCGGGGCGACGCGCTCGTGGTGCTGTTGGCGGGCGAGACGTTCACGTTCGAGACGCCGGGCGCGGCGGCGGCGCATGAGGTCATCGACGGCGGCGACGTCGTCGCCGCGCCGCTGCCCGGCCGCATCGTGGGGCTGACCGCCCGCGTCGGCGACGCAGTGGTCAAGGGCGCGCCGCTGATGACGCTGGAGGCTATGAAGATGGAGCACGCCCTCAAGGCGCCCCGTGACGGCGTGGTGGCGGAGGTGAACGCCGTCGAGGGCGCGCAGGTGAAGGAAGGGGCCGTGCTGCTGCGGCTTGCGGCGCAGGATGCGACGCCATGACCCCTGAACTCACGCAGTTCGTCGCGGTGCAGCTGGTGTCTGCATCGGGGGTGGCGCTGCTGGTGGCGCTGGCGTGGCTGTTCGGGTTCCGCGGCCGCGCGCGCGTGACCGACGAGACGCAGGTCCGCGCGCTGGCGCAGGCGGCGCGGCTGCCGCCGCCCCAGGCGGTGGCGGTGGACGTGCGCGGTCGGGCTGCGCTCGCCGAGATTGACCGGGAGACGGTGTTTCTCGTCAAGGCCATGGGCGACCGCCTCACCACGCGCGTGTTCAAGCGCATCGCCGTCGCCGGGGTGAAGATGTACCGGCCGAAGGGCGCCGGGATCGGCGCGCGCCTGAGGTTTTCCGACGCCGGATTCGACGATGTCCGAATGGAGTTCAGGGAGCGCGAGGCGCCTGCCTTCGTGGAACGGCTGCGCCGCGGCGCGCGATTCAGCTAGGACATCGACCGATGCCGCCCGAAACCCCCGCATGGGTGCCCGAAGACGTCGTCACGCTCGCCGTGCCCGGCTTCATCGCCCTGATCATCCTCGAGATGATCGTGGTGCGGCTGACGCGGCGCGGCGCCTACGAGGCCCGTGACAGCGCCGCAAGCCTGCTGATGGGTTTCGGCAGCACCATCGCCGGCATTCTCACAGGCGGGCTCTACATCGCGAGCGCCTTCTGGGTTTACGAGCATCGCCTGTTCGACATCGGTTGGACGTGGTGGGCGCTGCTGGCGTGCTTCCTCGCGGAGGACTTCGCCTACTATGTCTTCCACCGCATCAGCCACGAGCGCCGCCTCTGGTGGGCGAGCCACGTGGTCCATCACTCATCGCAGCACTACAACCTCTCCACCGCCCTGCGGCAGACGTGGACGGGCGCCTTCGGCCTCACGTTCATCACCAAGCTGCCCCTGTTCTGGATCGGTTTCCCGCCGGCGATGGTGTTCTTCTTCACGGGGTTGAGCCTCGTCTACCAGTTCTGGATCCACACCGAGACTGTCGGGCGGCTCGGCCCGCTGGAGTGGGTGCTCAACACGCCGTCCCACCACCGCGTCCATCACGCGACCAACCCGCGCTACCTCGACGCCAACTACGCCGGCGTGCTGATCATCTGGGACAGGATCTTCAACACCTTCACCCCCGAGCACCGCGACGAGAAGCCCACTTACGGCATCGTGGCCAACATCGGCACCTTCAACCCGTTGCGCATCGCCATCCACGAGTGGGTGGGGATCGCGCGCGATTTGCGCTACGCACAGAAGCCGTGGCACTGGCTGGGCTACCTGTTCGGACCGCCGGGCTGGAGCCCGGACGGTTCGCGCGACACCTCCGAAAGCCTCAAGGCGCGCTGGAAGGCCGATCAGGTCGCGGCGGAGTGACCGTTTGGCCGCCCCGGCGACTCTCGCCTAGAGTGCGCACATGACCCTTCACATCATGAAGCTATGCGTCGGCGCCGACAGCGTGGAAGACCTGGCCGACTGGCAGCGGCGACAGGTGCAAACGCTCAAGCGCCGCGCGCCGGTCTGCGGCACGCGGATGTGGCCGAAACGCGCGGACGAGGTGCTGGCGGGCGGCTCGCTGTACTGGGTGATCAAGGGCGCAATCGTGGTGCGCCAGCGGATCGTCGCCATCGACGAGGTGCGTGACGAACACGGCCTGCGCTGCGGATTGTGGCTCGATCCCGCGCTGAAGCGCACCGCGCCCCAACCGCGCCGCGCCTTCCAGGGCTGGCGCTACCTGAAGCCTGAAGACGCGCCTGCCGATCTCTCGAAGCGCAAAGGCGCGGACGCCCTGCCGCCCGAGCTGCAGGCGCAGCTGGTGGCGCTCGGCGCCTGGTAGCCGTCACCGCCGCGGCGTCACCGCGACATTGTCGATCAGGCGCGTGGCGCCCACCCGCACCGCCGCCAGCAGGCGCGCGCCGGCATAGAGGACGTCGAGCGGCGACAGCGTTTCAGCGTCGCACAGCGCTGCGTACTCCACGGCGTCGAAACCCGCGCGCGTCAGATCTGCGCGCAGCGCATCAAGGGTCGCCCCGACAGCCGCGCCGTCCGTAAGCGCATCCGCGGCGGCAAACAGCAGCACGTTCAGTCGTCCGGCGACCGCCCGCTCCTCCGGCGAGAGGTACGCGTTGCGCGAACTCATCGCCGTGCCGTCGGCTTCGCGCACCGTTTCACCGGCGAGGATCGTTACGGGGATGTCGAGGTCGACGGTCAGTTTCCGGATCACGAGCAGTTGCTGGTAGTCCTTCTCGCCGAAGGCCGCGATGTCGGGCGCCGCCTGCAATAAGAGCTTGGTGACCACCGTCGCCACGCCGCCGAAGAAGTGCGGGCGCACGGCGGTCTCCAGGCCCTCGGAAACACCGGATACGGTGACTGCGGTGGCGAAACCGGGCGGGTACATCACGGCGGCAGCCGGCGCCCACAGCAGATCGCAGCCCGCGCCCGCAAGCTTGGCGGCGTCGCCCGCCTCGTCACGGGGGTAGCGGTCGAGGTCCTCGTGGGCGGCGAACTGCTTGGGGTTTACAAACAGGCTGGCCACGCAGCGGTCCGCGCGCGCCTTGACCAACCGCACCAGCGACAGATGGCCCTCGTGCAGCGCGCCCATGGTGGGGACGAGGCCAACGGTCAGGCCCTGGGCGCGCCAGGCGGCCACGGCGGCGCGCAGGTCGGGAACGGTGCGGACGATGGGCAGGGTCATGGCGGGGACGTACCGCACCTTCGCGCGGCTTTGAATGGGCGCGTAACGAATCCGTCACATCCCGATTAAGCGCGACTTAACCGCGATGACCGATTGTCCGGTCCATGGTTCTGGTTGCGTCCCTTCCGCTTGCCGGCTCGCCAGCCGGGCCGGCCGCCGAAGCGCGGGGCGCTCACGTCATCGTCGTCGGCAACGAGAAGGGCGGGGCGGGCAAGTCCACCGTGGCCATGCATTTGATCGTGGCGCTGCTGAAGATGGGCCGCCGTGTCGGCGCCGTCGATCTCGACCTGCGCCAGCGCACGCTTTCGCGCTACGTGGAAAATCGCGTGCAGTGGTGCGCGCAGCACGGCCATCCGCTGCCCATGCCCCAGATCGCCGATGTCCGTGGCTCGATCGCACGCGATCTCGATCTCGCGGCGTCGGAGGAGGCGGCGCTGTTCGCAGCGGCGCTCCGGAGGCTCTCGGAGACGTGCCAGTTCATCGTGATCGACGCACCGGGCGCCGACAGTTTCCTGTCCCGCGAGGCCCACGCCGCCGCCGACACGCTGATCACGCCGATGAACGACAGCTTCGTCGATTTCGACCTGCTGGGCGACATCGACCCCGTCACGCACGAGGTGCTGCGGCCGAGCTTCTACGCCGAGCTGATCTGGGAGAGCCGCAAGCGCAAGGCCCAGAGCGCGCGTCGCCCCATCGACTGGGTGGTGATGCGCAACCGTATGGCGCCGGGCCGCATCGAGGCGCGCAACAAGCTGCGCATGGGCGACGCGCTGCACGGGCTGTCCGGGCGCGTGGGTTTCCGGCTCGCCCCGGGGTTTTCGGAGCGGGTGATCTTCCGGGAGTTGTTTCCGCAGGGGCTGACGCTGCTCGATTCTCCCGCGCAGAATGGCGAGACGGGCGCGCGCGACGATCTGAAGATGGCCCATGTCGCGGCGCGGCAGGAGGTGCGCGACCTGCTCATTGTGCTGAAGCTGCCGGGCCTTGAGGGTGAACCCCTGAAGTTCTGACGCGGCGAAATTCTGACGCGGCGCGCGCGGCGGAAATGGCTCTAGAATGGCCGGATGCTCACCAAGATCCTGATCGTCGTGGCGCTGGTGTTCGTGGCGCTGGGAGCGTTGCGGTTCGCCGCGGCGCCCCCCAGGCCCCTCTGGCTCGCCCCGGCGCTGGCGGGGATCGCAACGTGGGCGGTGCTGTTCCGGTTCGGGGTGCTGGGAGTGGCGGCCGGCGCCGGGGTGGCCGCCCTGCTGTGGTTCGCGCCCCGTTTGTGGCCCAGGGCCGGGGCGACGACGCAGGCCGTGACGTTGAGCGTGACGGAGGCGCAGGCGCTGCTCGGGCTGGGGCCCACGGCGAACGAGGCCGATATCCGCGCTGCGCACCGCCGACGCATTGCGGAAGCCCACCCCGACCGGGGCGGCGATCCTGCGCACGCGGCGAAACTCAACGCTGCGCGCGATACATTGCTGAAAGCCGTGAAGCGTTAGTTCGCGCCGCCGCCCGATGGCGCATAGAGCACGCCGCCTGCCGCCGCGCCGTCCGGCGAGGACGCCCCGCGGATCTGCGTCGAGCCCGGGGCGGCGGGCGTCGGCGCGGCCATGGGGCGCACGATGTAAGGATAGGGCACGACGTAGCTGGGCATGTCGGCCGAGCCTTGCTCCACCGACGCCGAAACGGCCGAGGCTGCGGTGTAGCTCGTGGTCATTTCCGCCTCGCCCATGTCCTCCAGCTCCTCCACGGCGCCGGCCATGGCGGGAGGAAGCGGGGCGGCGGTCTCCGGAATCGTAACCGTGACGCGGTTGGTCGGCAGGCTGGTGTAGTGCGCCTGCGGGGGCATCGGCTTGCCGGAGGTTCGCGCCTCGATCTGGGCGAACGCGTTGTCGATCAGGTAGGCCATCTGCGCGTCGCGCGAGGCGGCGGACGCGCCGCCCATGACGACGGCGAAGATGCGGTGGCCGTTGCGCTCTGCGGAGGAGGCGAGATTGAAGCCCGAGGCGCGCGTGTAGCCGGTCTTGATCCCGTCCACGCCCTGGATGCGGCCCAGAAGGCTGTTGTGGTTGCGGGAGTAGACGTTTCGCCAGCTGAACGAGGTGGTCTGGAAATAACGATAGCGTTGCGGGTGCTCGCGCAGCAGCGCTTGGCTCAACATCAGCACGTCCCTGGCCGTGGTGACCTGGCCGGTGTCGGGCAGGCCGCTGGCGTTCACGTACCGGGTGTCGCGCATGCCAAGTGACCGCGCCTTGGCCGTCATGCGGGCGGCGAACCGCGATTCGGACCCTTCCAGCTTCTCCGCCACCACCACCGCCACGTCGTTGGCAGAGCGGGTGACCAGCGCCTCGATGGCGTCCTCGACCGAAATCCGGTCCCCGGCGCGCAGGCCGAGCCGGGAGGGAGGCTGCGCCTGGGCGCGGCGTGAGACCGCCATGGTGTCGGTGAGGGCAATGTTGCCCCGCTCCAGCTCATCGAAAAGGATGAACAATGTCATCATCTTGGTGAGGGAGGCGGGGTAGCGTTGCTCGTCCGCCTGGTCGGCGTGGAGCACCTCGTTGGTGGTCGCGTCCAGCACGATGGCGGCATACCGGTCCGCCCAAGCCGCAGGGGCCGCGGAGAGGGTCAGCACCGCGGCGCCGACGCCGGCGAGGGTGCGATAGGAGAGCCAGGCGGTCATCTTCATGGTCGTCGGTTCTCGCAAATTTGCGGCCAGTTTCAGGGAAAGCATATCGCAAGCCTGTTTGACGAGTCGTGAATGCGGCGCGGCGCCTTGTTCCGCAGGCGGTTCGAGGGGGGCGGCGCCGAATCTCTTGGGCGCCCAGGATTGGTGCGGTGCAGCAAAAAGACCGTTGACTTCGCACATGCAGCATGAGATATCGCGTTTACGACGTCGGAGAGCTCCTTCGGCGCTGTCCTTATCCCGGTCGCGGCTCGCCGCCGCCGGCCGTGCACCACCCCAGGCCCATACCCATCCGGAGAAGAACAACAATGACCACCGCCGCCAAAGCCACCAAGACCGTCAAGGAAGCCACGCAGTCCCTGGAAGCCATGACCGCGGCCGGTCAGCACCAGATGAAGGAAGGCATTGAGCGCGCGACGGCCGCGATGGCCGAAGTCGGCGCGTTCGGCAAGGAGAACGTCGAGGCGTTCGTGGCGTCCGCGACCGCCACCACCAAGGGCATGGAGGCCATCTCGGCCCGCGCCGTGGCCTACTCCAAGGCGGCCATGGAAAACCACATGGCGGCGGCCAAGTCGATCATGACCGCCAAGTCCGTCCAGGAAATGGTGGAGCGCCAGGCCGAGTACGCCCGCACTGCGTTCGACACCTACCTCGCCGAGATGAACAAGATGACGGAGCTCATGTCCGGCGTCACGAAGGAAGCCGCCAAGCCGCTGAACGAGCGCATGACGGCCGTTTCGCACCTGATCCAGACCACCGCGTCGCGCTGAACCTTTCGCACCTGCGAAGTCTCAGGGACGGGCCCGGCCGCTGGTCGGGCCCGTTTTCGCGTGTGCGCTCAAAGGGTTAAACGTCAGCAATCCTGGCCGGCAGGCGCCCGGCGCGCCCCGCGCCGCGTCATTGTGGGACAGGATCGCTGGCGCATTGTGCGCCACCGCACGGGCGCCCACAGCCGCGCGCGGCGCCTCCGCCAGCGGCGCCGGCCCGCCAGAGTCACCCGGTGCGTCCGTCAAGCCCTTCCATCCCGGCCCGTGCTTCATATTTAATCGAAGCACCCGGCGCGCTGCGGTCTCCAACCGGTTAGGCTTGGCCCCGCAGGAAGAGACCCGACAACAAGAGGCGCCGCCGCGCCCGGTGGCAGGAACGACGACCCGATGAGCGACGACAAGTGGGAAGACGATGGGGAGGAGGGAGGCGCCAACGTCTCCATCCAGACCCGGACCCGGACCAAGAAGCCGTCGCTCTACCGCGTCCTGATCCTGAACGACGACTACACGCCGATGGAGTTCGTGGTCTTCGTTTTGGAGCGGATTTTCAACAAGTCCCGGGACGAGGCGACCCACATCATGCTGCATGTTCACCAGCACGGTGTCGGGGTCTGCGGGGTGTACACCTACGAGGTGGCCGAGACGAAGGTCGCCCAGGTGATGGATCTGGCGCGGCGGAACGAACATCCGTTGCAATGCACGATGGAAAAGGAATAGGCGCAGTGGCGACTTTCTCCCGCACGCTTGAACACACTCTCCGCCGCTCGCAGGCGCTCGCCAACGAGCACCGCCACGAGTACGTGACGCTGGAGCATCTCCTGCTGTCGCTCATCGACGACGATGACGCCGCCCAGGTGATGACCGCCTGCAAGGTCGATCTCGACAGGCTGCGCACCAGCCTCGACACCTACCTCGAGAACGAGCTCGACAGCCTCATCGTCGATCATCCGGACGCTGACGAGGCGCGCCCCACGGCGGGCTTCCAGCGGGTGCTCCAGCGCGCGATGCTGCACGTGGACTCGTCCGGCCAGCGCGAGGTGTCTGGCGCCAACGTGCTCGTGGCGCTCTTCTCCGAGCGCGAGAGCCACGCCGCCTACTTCCTGCAGGAGCAGGACATGACCCGCTACGACGCGGTCAACTACATCAGCCACGGCCTCGCCAAGAAGCCCGGGGCCTCGCAGTCACGCCCCGCGCGCGGGTCGGGAGAGAACGAGGAAGAGCGGGCCGTGAAGCAGGGCTCCGACGCGCTCGCCGCATATTGCGTGAACCTCAACAAGAAGGCCCGCGAGGGCAAGATCGATCCGCTCATCGGCCGCGAGGCCGAGGTCCTGCGCTCGATCCAGATCCTGTGCCGGCGCCAGAAGAACAACCCGCTGCTGGTGGGCGATCCGGGCGTGGGCAAGACCGCCATCGCGGAGGGCCTCGCGCGCAAGATCAACGAGAAGCAGGTCCCCGAAGTCCTCGCCGACAGCGTGATCTACTCGCTCGACATGGGCGCGCTGCTGGCGGGCACCCGCTACCGCGGCGATTTCGAGGAGCGGCTGAAGGCCGTGATGAAGGAGCTTGAGCAGCAGCCCAAGGCGGTCCTTTTCATCGACGAGATCCACACCGTCATCGGCGCCGGCGCCACCTCGGGCGGCGCGATGGACGCCTCCAACCTGCTGAAACCGGCCCTCCAGGGCGGCGCGTTGCGGTGCATGGGGTCCACCACCTACAAGGAGTACCGCCAGCACTTCGAGAAGGATCGCGCGCTCGCGCGCCGCTTCCAGAAGATCGACGTCAACGAGCCGTCGATCCCGGACGCCATCAAGATCCTCCTCGGCCTCAAGCCGTACTACGAAGAGTACCACAAGGTGACCTACACCGACGACGCCGTGAAGGCGGCGGTGGAGCTCTCCTCACGCCACATGGGCGACCGCAAGCTGCCGGACAAAGCCATCGACGTGATCGACGAGGCGGGCGCATCCATGATGCTGCTGCCGCCCGACCAGCGCTCCAGCGTCATCGACGTGGCGCAGGTGGAGGACGTGGTGGCCCGCATGGCGCGCGTTCCCCCGAAGTCCGTGTCGAAGAACGACGCGGAGATGCTCCAGTCGCTCTCCAGCGACCTGAAGCGGGTGGTGTTCGGCCAGGACAACGCCATCGAGCAGCTGGCCGCCGCAATAAAGATGTCGCGTGCGGGCCTGCGTGAACCGCAAAAGCCCATTGGCTCCTACCTGTTCGCCGGCCCCACCGGCGTCGGCAAGACGGAGGTGGCCCGCTCGCTCGCCAACATCATGGGCATCGAGCTGCTGCGCTTCGACATGTCGGAGTACATGGAGCGCCACACCGTGAGCCGCCTCATTGGCGCGCCTCCCGGCTATGTCGGCTACGATCAGGGCGGCCTGCTCACCGATGGCGTCGATCAGCATCCGCACTGCGTGCTGCTGCTGGACGAAATCGAGAAGGCCCACCCGGACCTCTTCAACATCCTGCTGCAGGTCATGGACCACGGCACGCTGACA
>JANRIM010000105.1:0-2124 GCA_033764865.1 Hyphomonadaceae bacterium | reverse complement strand
CGCATCGCAAGCGCGAGGCGGTGGAGGCGGCAAGGGTCGGGGGCGGGCGGGGCGTCAGTCATGGGTTGAGCGTGCCACAGCCCCTTGCCCCTCGGGATTTACTTGGGAGCGCGGGCCTCCGGCCCGCATCGTTTGCGCTTGGCGCGCAACGAAAAGAGCGGGCCGGAGGCCCGCGGTCCTGGGGGACAGCGCGCGGGGCTCTCCCCGCAATCCGCGCTGCTAGGCGGCGTCGCTCTTGGGCGGGGTTTCGAACACGGCCAGCAGCCCGTCGAGGCCGCGCGCCGCGCGCAGGCGCTCGCGCACCTCCGCGCGTCGCAGGAAGCGGGCGACGCGGGCCAGCGCCTTCAGGTGGTCGGCGCCGCGTTCGGCCGGCGCCAGCAGCAGGAACACGAGATCCGCGGGGCGGCCGTCGAGGGCGTCGAAATCCACCGGCGGGTCAAAGCGGGCGAAGGCGCCGATGGGGTGCTTCACGCCGGCGGCGCGCGCGTGCGGGATCGCCACGCCCTCGCCCATGCCGGTGCCGGAGAGCCGCTCCCGCAGCAGCACCGCATCGAAGATGGCGCGGGAATCGAGGCCGGCGGTCTCGGCCAGCGTGTCGCACACGGTCTGCAGCGCCTGCCGCTTCGAGGAGGCGTGCACCTTCGGCAGGATCGCGCTGGGCGCGAGGATGTCGGTCAGATCGGTCATCGCCTTGAACCTTTGGGCCTCAGTCCGTTGCGCCAGAACCCGTTGCGTCTCACCACGTTGCGTCACAACCCCACGCCCCGACCCGTCTTAGGCCCATTCCGGGGCCCATTCCGGAGGCCCGTTGCGGGGCGGCGCCGCGCGGCGACGATCCCGATCCTGCGGGAAACGCCGCACCACCCCGAACGGCGCCATCACGAGCCGTTGATACGTCCGCCGTTCAAGACCCGATCAGCGCCGACCCGGCCCGGATCGACCCAGCCGATGTTCCCGTCCGACCGGCGGTAGACCATGTTCAGCCCGCCGTTGGCGGCGTTCCGGAACAGGAGCGCCGGCTCCTCCATCAGGTCCAGCTGCATCACGGCCATCGCCACCGGCATCGTCCGCACCGCCGCCGTCGTCTCCGCGATCACCAGCGGCCCGCCGGTGTCCCGCTCCGCCCCCCCGTCGTGGGGGGCGGCGCCGGCGGCGTCGAGGTCGCCGTCGTCACCCTCCTCCACGGGGGGCGCGAGCACATACGCCAACGCGTCCTCGGCGGGAAGGGGAGACTTGTTGTCGGCGTGGTGGTTGCGCAGGCGGCGCTTGTAGCGGCGGACGCGCTTGACGATCTTGTCCAACGCCACGTCGAAGGCGTGGTGGGCGTCCCCGCCGTGGCCCTCGGCCTGAAGGGTGATCCCGGAGGAGAAGTGGACCACGCAATCGACGTCCACGCCCACCGGCGCCCGCCCGACGGTGACCTGCGCGTCGGTGGCGCGGTTGATGTATTGGGCGATCTTCTCGGTCAGTACATCGGTAATCCGGGTGCGGAGCGCTTCGCCCACATCCATGTGTCGTCCGGCGACCTGAACGCGCATGCCCGTCTCCTTGCCTTGGCAAGACCGTGGCCGGGCGGACGGGGAACCACCTTCGGGAAAGACCCTTGAAGGCCGTCTCCGCCACCCGCTCCACCATCGACGCTGTGCCTGTCCCGGGGGCTTGTCAATGCGCGCGGGGGACACGCTGCAGCGCACGACGGCGGGCGCCGAAAATGCGGGCGCTCGGTTCCCCTCCCCGACGGACGCCGGGGAGGGGAGAGAGGCGTCAGGGCGCGTCCACCAGCACCAGTTCGGCGTCGGCGGTCGCCTCGATCGACAGGGCAGGTTCGCCCCGCACCGCCGCGCCGTCGCGTTCGCCCAGCCGTACGCCGTTCACCGTGGCCTCGCCCTTGGCGACCACGAGATAGGCGTTGCGGCCCGCCGCCAGCGGATAGTCGGTGCGCTCGCCGGCCTTCACCGTGGCGCCCAGCACGCGGGCGTCGGCGCGGATCGGCAGGGCGCCTGCGGCCTGGTCGTCGTCGAAGCCGGAGGCCAGCGTCACGAACCGGCCCGCGCGCTCCGTCTTGGGGAACTTCGCGGCGCCCCAGTACGGCTTGCCGCCGCGGGTCTTGGGCACGATCCAGAT
>JANRIM010000048.1:0-9096 GCA_033764865.1 Hyphomonadaceae bacterium | reverse complement strand
GCCTTGCGCCTGAGGAACGGATCGCCGGTTTCATCTGCCTGGGAACCCAGACGCAGGCCCAGCCGGAGCGCAACCGTCCGGACGCGACCAGCCTCACGACCCGCTACTAGCGTCCGCGATAGGCGGGCACCCCCTGGTCGGGGACCCAAAGCCCCGGCGGCGCATCCCCCGTCTGCCAGAACACGTCGAGGGGTATGCCTCCGCGCGGCTACCAGTAACCGCCGATCCGCAGCCCGCGCGGCGACAGCAGCTCCACCAGGCGTTTGGCGACATAGACGGTGCAGGCCTCATGGAAGGCGCCGTGGTTGCGGAAGCTCTGCAGGAACAGTTTCAGACTTTTGGACTCAACGATCCACGCCGCGGGGGCGTAATCGATCACGAGATGGCCGAAGTCCGGCTGGCCGGTGACGGGGCAGATGGACGTGAATTCCGGCGCCGCGAAACGGGCGAGGTAGAGCGCGTCGGGATGGGGATTTGCGACGCGTTCCAGCACAGCCTCTTCGGGGCTGGGCGGGATCGGCGTCGGCGCGCCCAGTTGGGAAAGGTCGTTGAGGTTCGCCATCGCGCCCCTGCTAGCCGGGCTTGCCGCGCAGCGCCAGCGGGGCGTGCGGGGGGAGGCATTGCGCCCCTGTCGGAAAGAGGCCTCGGTTCGTCGCAACGCCGGTTGACCGCGTGCGCGCGCGCGGTCTGCTGGCGACATGCAGAAGCCTGTTGATCCGTCGACGCCCAGCGTTCGCCGGGCGACGCTTGGCGCGATCGCCGTGTGCGCCGTCTCGGCCTGCGCGCTGGCAGGCTACATCGCCACACAGCCGCGTCCGTCCCGCGCGGTGGCGGCGACGTCGGGGAGCGCCTCGCCCCCCGAAGAGTCGGGCCCCGGCCTGTCGGACGTCTGCGCGCGGCGCGTGGGATGTCTCCATCGGTGAGCGCGCTCACGCCCTACTAAAGGCCGAAGGGCGTGAGGTCGGTCTCCAGATCGTCAATCCAGTCGTGCGGGCGCCCCGCGGCCCGGAGCAGCATGGCGCGGATATCGCGTCCGGAACGGCCCACCCGCACCCCCGCGGCGCGCAGCGCCGCGATCAGGGCGGTGCGCGCGTCCTCGTCCAGCGCCGCGTTTCCGACGCCGCGGGCTTCGTCGAGCCGCCAGCCGAAGAAGCCGTCGCGCGAAAGCGCGATCGCCGCCGGGGGCGGTCCCGCCCACTCGTAGAGCGCGACGGCGCCGTCCGCGGCCCGGTCCTGATAGGTGGCGAGGCAGTTGCGGAAGCGCCGGCCAGCGTCCGTCAGCGCGGCCGCGCCGCCAAGGCGTCGCAGGTCGGGGTGGACCGGAAACGGCGCGGGGTCGAAACGCAGGGGCGTCATGTCGGCGGCGGCCATGTCGAACAGGCGCGTCGTTTCGCCGGCGCGCGCCCAACGCCGCGCGGCGGCCCGGGCGGCCTCAGCGCCGTGAACGGCCTCGATAGCCCGCCACGCGCAGTCCAGCAGCGTTGCGGCGGCGTGATCGTTCAGGTGACGGACGATGGCGGGGGCCCGCAAAGCCGGCGCAAGCGCCTCCAGCGCGCGCACGCCATCGCCTGTGATGGCCGGTGACTGGCGCAGAACGAGTCGCGCGTCTTCGTCCTCGAACAGCGTAAGCAGACGCAGGTAGTCCTCCCCCGCCCACGCAATCTCGCCCAGGCGTCCAAGCAGGCGAACGAAGCCGGGCGGGGTCGCGCCGAGGCAATCGCGCACGACTGCATCGGCGCGGGCGTAGCGGAGGGCGTCGGCGAGCGTTTCGGGCGGTGCGACGCCGAAATCCAGCACGACGTGCGTGAGATGCCGACGTTGCGCCGGCATTTCGAGATAGGCGCCATGCGGCGCAGGCCACAGGGCGGCCACGCGCGCGGCGTAAGCGCCGGCGATCAGCCGCACAAGCGGCGTCGGTTCCGCCGGCCGCACATCGGGCGCCGGCGATTGCACAAGCAACATGGCGAGCTTCCACGGATCAACGGGCCGCCGGGGGCGCGCGGGCGCGACCTGGACGGTTTCTTGGCGACGAAACGCCGGCGTGGAGCTTAGAGGGCGGGCGCCTGTGAGACCGAAGCCACGCACGCCCGCCCTCCGCCGCAGACCGGCGTTGGATTCAGGAGGGGCGTGCAGTTCGGCATCGAGGACCTTTGCAAGATTAGGGAAGCCGGATACGTCCATTTACCGAAAACGTCAATAAACACGGGGAAAATTAAGCGCGCGGCAATCGGGTCAGAAGCCACTGTCCCGCCACAATCACGGCCACGCCAAGCAAAGCCATCAGGCTCCACGTCTTGTTTTCGAACACGGCTGAAACCACCATGGCTACAGGCGGCGTCAATGCCGAAATGTAGGAGGCGGTGGCGAAGCCGTGGCGCCGCGCGAGGCCGAAATACAACAGGAAAGCCAGCACCGATCCGATGATCGCAAGATACAGCAGCGACAGGACGTAGGTGGGGCGGGCGTCGAATGTCCAAGGCGCGCCGGTGAGGCCTGCGTATGCGGCGAGGATAAGCGTGCCGTACGCCATGGCCCATCCCGTCGATGCGACGATACTCGCGCCGGCGCGCTCGACCTCTCGCGCCGCCGCATTGCCCAATGAACACACGAGGACCGCTGCGAGCGTCAGCGTCAAACCGGTTAAGGCCGCGCCGTCCATGCGGGCGTCGACGACCTCACTCCATGACAGCACCAGCACGCCGCCGATGCCCATGGCTGCGGCGGCCCATGCCAACGGCGTAGGCCGCTCCCCGAACAGCACGCGAAAGACGATCAAGTTCACGAACGCGAGCGCAGCGAACAGCACGGCCACCACTGCCGACGCCACGGTCGTCTCCGCGGCGTACACCAACGGATACTGGACGGCGAACGTCGCAAGCCCCACGGCGAACGCCGCCCTGTGTTGACGGGCGCTCAGTGCGAGCGGGATGCCGCTCGCCCACGCCCAGCCCATCAGCGCCGCAGCGGCGATGGCGAACCGGTAGACCACCGAGACGGTGGGCTCCACGACGCCGAACTGAAGCGTGATGGCGTACCATGTCGTCCCCCACGCCGCCGTGCACACAAGAAGCGCCACGAGATCCGCAGCGGAAAAGGGCGCGCGCACGGGCGTCGCCGGCAAGGGACTGTCGGTCATGGCGGATCCAGGATGAGACGCGAGGACCTAGCCTGTCCCGCGTGCTAGGCTCAACCCATGACACCTTTCCTGATCGCCTTCTCGGTCTTCAACGTGCTGCTTGGCTATGCGTCGATCCGTCGGGCCGAACGGCTCATGTCCCGCGAGGAACGGCTGGCGTGGGCCTCGCCTCGCCTCCACGCCATCGCGGCGTTCGCAGCCTGGAGCCTTCCGCTCATCTGCATCGTCGCCACCGGCGGCGCGTGGTCCGTGGCGGCGGAGGACTGGCACTGGGCGCCGCTGGCGATCCTCGCGCCGGTGGGATGGCTTCTGGTCATGGGCGCCTTCTTCGCCGTGGTGGATTTTGCGGAGGACGGCGTGCTCGATCTCGCCCGCGGGACGCTGCGCAAGCGCCGCGATCCTCGCTGACGCCCGCGATCAGAAGCCGCTGAAGCGGGCGAACTGATCCACGCTCGCCCGGTCGGAGCGCAGGCTGTTCACCGGCGCGTCGGGATCGGCGTAGCCCAGCGCCATGCCGCAGTAGATCATTTCGGTGTCAGGAAGGGCGAAGTGCGCCTTCAGCGTCTCGCGCGCGCGGGCCCAGAATTCCTGCATGCAACTGGCTACGCCGCGCGCCTGCGCGGCCAGCGCCACGGACTGCATGAACATGCCGAGATGCGCCCACTGACCATGGCCCATGCGCTTGTCGATGACGAAAAACAGGCCGACGGGCGCGTCGAAGAAGACCATGTTGCGGGCGAGGTGGGCGAAGCGGGCCATCTTGTCCTCCCGCGGGATGCCCAGCAGGGCGTACATGTCTTCGCCGACCTTGTAGCGCCATGAGCGGTGGGGCTCCCAGAGCTCTTCGGGATAGATGGGATGATCGCCCACTTCGCCGGCGGGGTTGGTCTGGGCGGCGCTGCGGGCCAGATCGATCACTGCGTCCCGGGCGGCGCCCGCCACGGCGATGACTTTCCAGGGCTGGACGTTGCCGCCCGAGGGCGCCCACCGCGCCACGTCCAGGATGTCCCGCACCAGCGCTTCGGGCAGCGGGTCTGGCTTGAACGCGCGGGTGGAGATGCGGGTCTTGAGGGCGGTGTCGACGTCCATGGGGGCCTCCGGCGATGCGGTGGCTTACCGCAGTGGCCGAAGGGAAGGTCAAGTCAGATCGAGAAGCTCACGCCGCACCCACAGCTCGATTTGGCGTTGGGATTGCGCACCTTGAAACTCGCCCCGATCAACTCGTCCACCCAGTCCACCTCCGATCCCTTCAGGAACGCGATGGAGACGGGATCCACGAAGAGGCGGGCCCCATCGCGCTCGACCACCAAATCCTCTGCTTCGGGTCCGGGCACGATGTCGATCTCGTAGGAAAACCCCGAGCACCCCCCGCCCTCGACGGCGACCCTGAGCCCCCCCCCATCGGCGATGGCGTTGATCCGGGCGGCGGCGGCGGCGGAGAGGGTGAGATCGGGCGTCATGGGTTCGTCCTGGGTCAAATCATTATATGGAGGCAGTCTGAGCGAAGGAGAAGCGGTTGAGCGCCAAACAGGCCAACCTTGCGGCGCCGCCGGTCTGGCGGGCCGTCCCCCGTGCGCCCTGGGCCACCGATCCCGGACGCTCGCGGGGGCGCCTGCATCCCGAGGCGGAAAGCGCCACCCGCAGTCCGTTCCAGCGGGACAGGGACCGGATCGTCCACGCCAGCGCGTTCCGGCGGCTGAAGCAGAAGACCCAGGTTTTCATCGCGCACGAGGGCGATCACTTCCGCACCCGGCTGACCCATTCCCTCGAGGTGGCCCAGATCGCCCGCAGCGCCGCGCGGACGCTGGGGCTGGACGAGGATCTCGCGGAGGCCGTGGCGCTCGCCCACGACCTTGGCCATCCGCCGTTCGGCCACTCCGGAGAAGACGAACTCGACGCCTGCATGCAGGCTTTCGAGGGGTTCGACCACAACGCCCAGACCCTGCGCGTGCTCACCAAGCTGGAAGCGCGTTACCCCCGCTGGGACGGCCTCAATCTCACGTGGGAGACGCTGGAGGGCGTCGTCAAGCACAACGGGCCGCTGGTCACCGATCGCAAACGCTTCGAGGATCTGCCGCTGGCGATCCGCGAATACGCCGCCAGTCATGACCTGGAGCTGGGAACGTGGTCCGGCCCGGAGGCGCAGGTGGCGGCGCTGGCCGACGACATTGCGTACAACAATCACGACATCGACGACGGGCTGCGCGCGGGTCTTTTCTCCGTCGACGAACTGATCGAGCTGCCCTTTGTCGGGTCGGTGTTCGCGGCCGTCCGGGCGGAACACCCCGACGTGGCGGAGGACCGTCAGGTCGGTGAGGCCGTGCGGCGGCTGATCGGCGCGCGGATCAACGATCTGGTGGCGGAAACCCAGCGTCGCGCGGCGCGGGCCAAGCCAAAAAGCGCCGAGGACGTGCGCGCCATGGATGGCCCCATCGTGGCGTTTTCAGAAGAGATGCGCGCCCATGAAACGGCGCTGCGCCGTTTCCTGATGGCCAAGATGTACCGGCACTACAAGGTCGCGCGGATGCGGAGCCAGGCGCGCCGCATCCTGCGGGACCTGTTCACGCTGTTCCTGCGCGAACCTGAGACGTTGCCCGACAAGTGGCGCGATCGCTGCGCGGGCGCCGGCGCCCCGGAAACGGCCCGCGTGGTGTGCGACTACATCGCCGGCATGACCGACGCCTATGCAGCCGAAGAACACCGCAAGCTGTTCAACCTGGAACGGTGGGGGTAGCGGGCGAACGATACGGGATTGCCCTGGCGTCGAGCTTGCCGTCCTCGCCTCCGGAGCCTGCGCCGGTGCGTCGTGGTTACAAGCCCTTGAGCCACGGCAACAGGAGCGCGTTCACCTCCGCCGGTCTCTCCTGCTGCGTCCAGTGCCCGCATCCAGGCAGAACCTCCGCACCCTGAAGGTTCGGCATCTGGGCCTTCATGATCGCCACGAGGTCGGCGCCTGGGAACATCTTAAGCACAAGATCGCGCGCCCCGCCGATGAACAGCGCGGGCTGCCCGATGGTCCGGTCGCGGAAGCCCTGGAGGTAGAGGAAGTCGCGCTGGTGGTTGCGGTAGCGGTTCAGGGGGCCGCGGAACCCCGAGGCGGTGAACTCGCTGGTGTAGTAGTCCTCATCGGCCTTGGTCAGCCACGCCGGGAAGGGATCGGGATCGGGCAGGCGGTGCAGCAGCGTATCGCCGTGCGCCTTGTCGACGGGCCAGGCGCCGTCCGGCGCATCGCCGCTCAGGGCGTAGTAGAATTTCCGGAGGGACGCCCGCACGTCGCGCTCCAGCTCGGCCTCCGCGACGCCCTCGTCCTGGAAGTAGACCTGATAGAAAAACCGGCCCTTGCTGGTGAAGAACTCCTTGAAGAGCTCGATCGCCGGCGCGGTGGGCGGGCCCGTGTAGGGCACGGACAGGCCAGCCACCGCCCGCACGCGGTCGGGTCGGATGAGGGCTGTGTTCCACACGATCGGCGCGCCCCAGTCGTGACCCACGAGCACGGCCTTACGTTCCGGCGACAGCGCCTCGATCACGCCGGCGACGTCGGCGACGAGCGCCTGCATGTCGTAGGCGGCGGCCGGGTGGGGCTTGTCGGAGCCGCCATAGCCGCGGACGTCGATGGCGCATGCGGTGAAGCCGGCATCCGCCACCGCGCCCATCTGGTGGCGCCATGAGTACCAGCTTTCGGGAAAGCCGTGGACGAACACGACGAGGGGCCCTTCACCGGTCACGGCCGCGCGCAGGCGAACGCCGTTGGTTTCGATGACGCGGAATTCAGGAGTCATGGCGGTTCCTTTGTCCAAGTTTCGCCCCGATCCGTTCTCAGAGTCCAGAACGTGCGGTGGAGGCGGTGATGGCGTCGGTCGCGGATTGGGAGCCTGCGTATTCGCGGCACGCCGCCCGGCGGTCCCAGGCGCGCAGTATCCCGCCCCGGCTCTTCGGCCTCGTGCTCGCCCACGCGGACATCGACAGCTACGTCTGGGGCGGGCTGAAGGCCGCCATGGTGACGCGGCGCAAGCTGGCGCGGATGGAGCGGAACCTGACCCTGGCCGACCGGGAAGCCCTCGACAGCCTCATCGTCGTCTACGATCCCGCCGACGGATACGTCGTCACCGCGTTCCACGATCTGGGCGGCCAGCGCGGTAAGGCCTACCGCCGGCGCTGACGGGCCCTTAGGTAGGGCCATGATCGATCTCCTGTTTCCCGCCCGCCGGCGCGACCTCGGCGGTTTCGAAGTGGGCCGCATCCTGCCGTTCGCGCAGCGTCGCATGGTGGGGCCGTTCGTGTTCCTCGACCACATGGGCCCCGCCGCGTGGGCGCCGGGTTTCCCGCGCAGCGTGGACGTGCGCCCGCACCCCCATATCGGCCTCTCCACTGTCACGTACCTCTTCGACGGCGAGATCACCCACCGCGACAGCCTGGGCGTGGAGCAGAAGATCCAGCCGGGCGCGGTGAACTGGATGACGGCCGGACGCGGCATCTCCCACTCGGAGAGGTTCGAGACGCTGAGGGCGCAGGGCGGGTCCATGGAGGGCCTGCAGGCGTGGGTGGCGCTGCCGGACGGGCAGGAGGAGATCGCCCCGGCGTTCACCCATCATCCCGCCGCCACGCTGCCGGCGTTTGACGCCAAGGGCGTGCGGGGTCGGCTCATCGCGGGCGCGGCCTCGGGCCTCGCGGGGCCGGCGCCGGTGCACTCGCCGCTGTTCTACTGGCATCTGGATATGGACGCCGGCGCCGTGTTCGCCGCGCCCAAGGAACACGCCGAGCGGGCGCTCTACGTGGTTTCCGGCGCGGTGGAAACGGGCGGCCGACGGGTGGAGGCGGCGCACATGGCGGTGTTCGCTCACGGCGCTAACGCCACGTTCAGCGCGCTGGAGCCCAGCGTGGTGGCCGTGCTCGGCGGCGCGCCGGTGGGGCCCCGCCATATCTGGTGGAACTTCGTCAGCTCCTCCAAGGAGCGGATCGAACAGGCCAAGGCGGACTGGCAGGCCGGGCGCTTCGCCTTGCCGCCCACGGACCATGACGAGTTCACCCCGCTTCCTGCCGGCCCCTGACCCGGCCGTGCACGCCCCTCTTGACACCCGCTCTTGACGCTGGGGGGCAAGCGGCTAAACACCGCCGCTTCAATTGGGCGCAATCCGGACCGTCGCCCCCCAAGAGGACCCCATGGCCAAGGCAAAATTCGAGCGGACCAAGCCGCACTGCAACATCGGCACGATCGGCCACGTGGACCATGGCAAGACGACGCTGACGGCGGCGATCACGATCACGCTGGCGAAGGCGGGCGGGGCGAAGGCGATGGCCTACGCCGACATCGACGCCGCGCCCGAGGAGAAGGCCCGCGGGATCACGATCAACACGGCGCACGTGGAGTACGAGACGGCCAACCGCCACTACGCCCACGTCGACTGCCCCGGCCACGCCGACTACGTGAAGAACATGATCACGGGCGCAGCCCAGATGGACGGCGCGATCCTGGTGGTGTCGGCCGCCGACGGTCCGATGCCGCAGACGCGCGAGCACATCCTGCTCGCCCGCCAGGTGGGCGTGCCGGCGCTGGTGGTGTTCATGAACAAGGTCGACATGGTCGACGACGCCGAGCTGCTTGAGCTCGTGGAGATGGAGGTGCGCGAGCTCTTGAGCTCCTACAACTTCCCCGGCGACGACATCCCGATCGTGAAGGGCTCGGCGCTCGCCGCCGTGGAAGGCCGCGACGCGCCCATCGGCGAGGACGCGATCATGAGCCTCATGACGGCGGTGGACACCTACATCCCGCAACCGGAACGCCCCATCGACCAGCCGTTCCTGATGCCGGTGGAAGACGTGTTCTCCATCTCCGGCCGCGGCACCGTGGTCACGGGCCGGGTGGAGAAGGGCATCATCAAGGTGGGCGAGGAAGTGGAGATCCTGGGCCTGCGCGACACGCAGAAGTCCGTGGTCACGGGCGTGGAGATGTTCCGCAAGCT
>JANRIM010000024.1:0-8187 GCA_033764865.1 Hyphomonadaceae bacterium | reverse complement strand
ATCGCCCGCGCCGTCTGACGGTTAGCGACGCGCCGCCGCGTCGATCGCCGCGGCCAGCTCCACCGGCTTGCTCAGCATCGGCAGGTGTCCGGCGTCGAGGCGGATCACTTCACGCACCGGCGTGGCCGCGACCATGCGGTCCTGCAACGCGGGGCCGACGGCGCGATCCTGCGCGGTGCGCACGTAGATCTTGTCCACGGCGCCGAACTTTTCCGGCGTCAGCGTCACCGGCGAACCGAGCAGCGCCAGCGGCTCCGGCACCATCTGGGCGGGAATGGCGGCGGCGACCTCGGGCGCGCAGTCGTTGCAGAAGATGGCCGCGCGTTGCGCCATGTCCACCTCGCCGACGCCGCCCGCCGCGTCGATCTTCAGCGCCTTGCCGAGCGCCGATTCCGCATCCGTCGAGGACAGCGTCTGGAGCGACTGGCCCGACTGCGGGAGGTAGGCTGCGACGTACACGAGCGTCTTGATCTTCTCGGGGACCGCCTCGGCGACGTTGGAGATCGAGATTCCGCCGGCGCTGTGGCCGACGAGGACGACGGGCGCGGTTTCCGCGTTGACGGCCGCGAGCACCGCGTCGCGGTACGCGTCGAGCGACACCTCGGCGGCGGGCTTGGGGTTCGTCGGGCGGCCGGGCATTTCCACGACCACCACCTTGTCCCCCAGCCGCTCAAGCTCCGCCTTCGTGGGCGCCCAGCCGGAGCCGTCGACGAACGCGCCGTGCACGAGGATGACCGTGGCCGGCGCGGGCGCCGCCGCGGCCGGGGTCTCCGCCGCCTTCTGGTGCGGCATGCCGCAGGCCGCCAACGCCGCGACGGCGGCGAGCGTGATGAAGCTGCGACGGATCATGGACGGAGCCCTCCGGATGTCGTGACGGGACGCGGCCGCCCTCCCACGCCGCGCCCGCCGTCGCAAGAAAATCTTTGATGACAAACGGCTAATGCGCGCCCGCGAGATAGCTCCGGTAGAGTGCATGGGCCTGCGCGGTGCGCGCCGGGTTGTAGCGCACGCGCGGGTCCCGGGCCTCGGGCTCGTCGAAGGCGTGCGTGGCGTCGTCCAGCCAGTGGACGCGGAGCGGCGTCGGCGCCGGCATTGCCTCCAGCGTCGCGCGCAACCCGGCCGATCCCGCCACGGCGTCGCGCCCGCCCACGAGCGCGTGGGGGCGCGCGTCGTACCGCAGCCCCCGGCGCGCCGCGAGGCACCCCATCCCCGCCCACGGATACACGAGGAATGCGCCGACAAGCCCCGCGAGCGGCTCCGCCGGCAGGCCGTCGAGCCTGGTGGCCCGGGCGGCGTCCGCGCCGGGCTGCAGCGCCAAGGCGTCGAGCACCGTCCACCCGCCGTGGCTCCACCCCGCCGCCGCCATGCGGTCGGCGTCCGCCCACGCCTGGCGCCGCAGCCATTCGAGGGCGGCGTAGAGATCGCCCGCGCGCTCGCGGCCCCACAGGCGCAGCCCGGTGCATACCGTGGCGTAGGCGACGCCGCGGGAAATGGCGCGATGGGCGTAGCTGTCGAGCACGACCGCAGCCCAGCCCGCCGCGCGCGCCTGCTGCGCCCAGGTGTCCTGGAACGCCTTGCGCCCGCCGCAGCCGTGCATCTGCACGACCACCGGAAACGGCCCGGGGCCCTCGGGCCTTACGACGTCCGCATGGGGCGTCATCGCCGCTATCCGGTCGTCCAGCGTCTCGGCGGCCATGACGGCGGGCCCCATCCAAAGAAGCAGGCTTGCGAAGCTCTCCACACTACGCGCGCATCGGCCCGGTCCCAAGGCTTCCGTCGTCGTGGGGCGCCGCCCTGTCAAATGACTTGCGTCAGGCCCATACTTGTCGCGTTGCGCGGCGCGCTCTAGCAGCGGGCGTGGCTTTAGCAAGGTCGTCCCGTGGACCCTCCCGAACTGCATGCCCCGCACCGCGAACGGACCGGCGGCCGCTGGGTCGACCTCCTTCTGACTCTCGTGGCCGTTCTGGTGTCGGGCGTGTCGCTCTACGTGGCGGTGGACAACGGGCGCAGCATGGAGCGGCTGGTGGCGGCCAACAGCTGGCCCAACCTCGCCATCGACACGTCGGTGTTGAAGGCCGAGGGAGACGCCGGCGTGAAACTGCAGATCGAGATCGGCAACAACGGCGTCGGGCCGGCGCGGCTGGAGACGCTGGAGTTCTTCAATCCTCAGGGGCCTGTGACGGACGCCAGCGCCATCGGCGCATGGGTGAAAACGCTGGGCGACGGCAAGCCCCTCTCGGCGCAGGTGCAGGGCGGCACGGTCGTGGGAAACGTCATCGGCGTCGGCGAGGAGAGCCTCATCATCGCGCTGATCGCGCCCGACGAAGCCACCTGGAGCACGCCGTTCGTGGCGGCGGCCACGGCGCTGGAAACCCGCATCTGCTATTGTTCGGTGTTCGATGACTGCTACGTCTCGGACTCGCGTCGCGACAACGGGCGCCCGGAGCGCATGACACGGTGCCCACGGCCGGTAAGCTCCTATGACGACGACGTCTCAAGCCTCATCCTCGGCCCTGCGCGGCCGCCGGACGCAGCGGACCCTGACTGATGCTCACCCTCGATCCCCGCCTGCAGGCCTATCTCGACAAACTCCGCGAGCGCCCCGGTTTCGACTGGCGCAACACGGTGGAGGACGCGCGGCGGATGTTCTGGAAGCAGGCGCATGCGCTGGAGACGGATGCGCCCGCCATGCTGGAGACGCGCACCCTGAAGGTCTCCGGCGCCGACGGCCCACTCGACGCGCGTCTCTACGTGCCGTTCGCCGCGGGCGCGGGCGCGGGGCCCGGCATCGTGTTCTTCCACGGCGGCGGCTTCGTGCTGGGGGACCTGGACAGCCACGAGATGCTGTGCCGGCGGCTGGCGGATGCGGGGCGTCTGCGCGTCTTGTCCGTGGCGTACCGGCTTGCGCCCGAGCACCGCTTTCCCGCCGCGCCGGAGGACGCCGTGGCCGCGACGCAGTGGGCGCACGCGCACGCCGACGCCATCGGGTTCGATCCCGCCCGCATGGGCGTGGCCGGCGACAGCGCGGGCGGCAATCTCGCCGCCGTCGTGGCGCAGCAGTCCAAGGCGCGCGCCCTCGCGCCGCTGAAGGCGCAGATCCTGATCTACCCCTGCACGCAGTTCCTCCAGATGACGCCGTCGCAGATCCGGCTCAAGGAAGGCTACATGCTCACGCAGGCCGCGCAGGATTTCTTCCGCGACAAGTACCTGCCGAGCCGCGAGGACGCGCTCGACACCCGCTGCTCGCCCCTGCTGGAGAATGACCTTGGCGGCCTGCCGCCCGCCTATATCGTCACCGCCGGCTTCGATCCGCTGCTCGACGAAGGCAAGGCGTACGCGGAGAAACTTGAGGCGTGCGGCGTGCGCGTGACGTACCGGGAGTACGCCGGCCAGATCCACGGCTTCTTCAACATGACCGCGATCTCGTCGGAGGCGCGCCGCGCCGTCGCGGACGCGGGCGTGTGGGCGGCGGGCGTCCTGGGGGCCTGACCGCCGCGCTCCCGGCCGCCCGGCGCCTACGCCGCCTTGAGCTTGCCGATCAGAGCGCGCGCTTCCACCGCGGCCAGCGGTTTGGCGAACAGGTGGCCCTGCGCGAAGTCGCAGCCGATGTCGGCGAGGACTTCGCGCTGGGCTTCGGTCTCGACGCCTTCGGCGATCGTCTCGAGGCCCAGTTCGTGCGCGAGCGCCACCATGGCGCGGACGATCTTCAGGTGCGGGCCGTCTTCGGTGATGCCGGAGATCAGGTGGTGATCGAACTTGAGCGCGTCCGCCGGCAGACGCGTCAGCCACGTGAACGACGAGAAGCCGGAGCCGAAATCGTCGAACAGGATCTTGACGCCGGCGGCGCGTAATTGCGCGAGCGCCGCCGCGATGCGCGGCGGATCGCGCAGGATCTGCTGTTCCGTCACTTCCAGCTTCAGCACGCCCGGCGGCAGTTCCGCCGCGTGCACGATGCCCAGCGTCTCGGAGACGAAGTCCTCGCGCTCCAGATCGTGACCGAGCACGTTCGCGGAAATGAACACGCCGTCGATGCCGTCCTTGCGCCAGCCGCGCATGGTGGCGCACGCGGCGAGCAGGATGCGCCGGCTGATCTCGCCCATGACGCCGCGCGCCATCGCCTCCTCGAAGAAGGCCGACGGACCGTCCAGCGTTTCCGGCGCCCGCCGCCAGCGCGCCAGCGCCTCGAACCCCGCCAGCGCCCCGTCGCTCAGCCGCGCCACCGGCTGGAACGCGGGCTCGAACTCGTCAGTGACGATGGCGCGTTCGATGTCCCGGAAGAGGGCGTCGCGGGCTTCGCTGGTCATCGGGCCGGTGTCGGCTGATTGGCACGCCATTGCAACGCTTGTTCGCAATTGTTGAGGCGCGGACCGCGCGCGCCTGCGCTATCCGACGCGTCGATGACGACAATCCAACCTTTCGGCGGCGCCAAGATCGCACTCATCCGCGACGGCGACGTGCTCACCTACCTGCGCGACGACAAGCCGACGATCCCCTACCCCGCGCGATGGGACTTTCCCGGCGGCGGCCGCGAGGGCGACGAGACGCCGGAAGCCTGCGCGCTGCGCGAACTGCAGGAGGAGTTCGGCCTCACGCTCGCGCCGGACCGCATCCACTGGGGCCGCCTGTATGAAGGCCCCCGTCCGCAGCAGCGCACCTACTTCTTCGTCGCCACGCTCGCCGCGGAAGAGGCAGGCGCCATCGTGTTCGGCGACGAAGGCCAGCACTGGCGCTTCATGACCATCGCGGAATTCCTCGCACACTCCGACGCCATCGCGCACCTGCGCGCGCGGCTTGCGGACTATCTGTCGGAGACTGCGCCCTAGCCGCGCCGCGCCGTCAGGAACGCCGCGACGAACGTGACGTAGCTTGCGTACTCGTGCGCCTCGTCGAGCGTGTGATCCGCCTCCTTCGCCAGGCGGGGCAGGTCCTTCTGGAACTCCTGAAAAGCGTTCCACAAGGCCGTCACGCCCGGCAGCATGCGTCCGTCGGGCGTTTTTCCCAGGAAGTCGCGGACGGCCTTGATGACCAGTCTGGGATTGTTTTCGTGGTAGCGCGGATCGATGCCCGACAGATCCGAGACGGTGGGGTGCCACTCCTCGCGCGTCCCTGCGAGCACGAGCGCGCGCTTGCGCTTCTGGCGGGACCCGCCGAACGCGCTGGCGCCGACAGCGACGCCGAACTCGAACGGCATGTTGAACCGCGGCGTGCGCGACTTTCGAGACAGCTCGACGCGCGACAGGTCATGGACGCCCCGGTCGCACGCGCCGATCAGCGCCTTGAGCCGGTCGAGGCGCAACTCGCCGTTCGTATCATCCTCAAGCGCGCACCTGCTGCGATAGCCGGCTGCATGAATGGCGAACACGATGGCCCGGAAGAGCGGCCAATAGCCATCGTCGAAGGGGCAATTGATGAAAACGTCTGGATTGAGGTCCTCAGGCGCGGCGCGCGGCATAGAAGGACCGCACCGCTTCCCTGATCTCGGGCGCCCGCTTTGCCGCCGAAACCGGGTTCGCCACCTTGATCTTCACGCCGCCGATCGTAGCGTACCGCGCGGACGCGGCCTTCGATGCGTTTCCCGCGGACGCGCCTTTCGACTTTTTCTTCATGCCGATACGGTATCACAAACCGGCTTGACCCACAAAGACCTAGCGGATCGCATCCCCCGCCACCATTCCGAACAGGAGGTGGTCGCGCCAGGCGCCGGCGATCTTCAGGTAGGACCGCGCGCGCCCTTCCGCCGTGAAGCCAACCTTCTCCAGCAGCCGCCGGGAGGGATCGTTGTCGGGCTGGCAGGCGGCCTCCACGCGATGCAGCGCCAGATCGTCGAAGGCGAAGCGCGCCAGCGTGCGCACCGCTGCGCTGGTGTGCCCGCGCCGCGCGTGCGGCGCGCCCACCCAGTAGCCCAGGGAGCATGACATCGCCACGCCGCGCTGGACGCGCGAGAGCGTCGCCCCGCCCACCAGGACATTGTCGCGCGCGCGGAAGATGAAAAATGCGTAGGCCCGGCCGTCGCGCGCATCTTCTGTGTAGCGACGCAGCTTGTAGCGAAAGGACGTGCGGGAGAGCTCGTCGTCGGCCCAGGTGGGCTCCCACGGGGTGAGGAAGGCGCGGCTCGCCTCGCGCAGCTCGGCCCAGTCCTGGTAGTCGCGCGCTTCCGGATGGCGCAGGTACACGCCGCCGCCATCGAGACGGCGCAGGCCGTCGTCGGGTTTCAGAAGAGCCATCAGCCGAACCGTGCACGAAAGGCGCCGGGGGCGCCTAGTCCCGTTCTGGGACCGACCGCCGCCGCCGCCACCGGACCGGCCATCGCGCCGGCCGCGATGGCGCGCACGTCATCGGCGGTGACCGCCGCGATGCGCGCGCGGATTTCAGCAAAGGGCACGATGCGGTCCCGCAGGAAAACCTGCGCGGCCCGCGCCTCCGCCCGCGCCAGCGGCGCCTCCGCGCCCATCAGCGTCTGCGCCGACACCACAGCCTTGGCGCGTTTCAACTCGCTGTCGGTCGGGCCGTCGCGCGCGAGCGCCTCGAAGGCGTCGGCCACGCAGTGCGCCACGGTGCGGGCGTGCCTGGCCGCACAGCCCGCGTAGACGCCTACCCGCCCGGCGTCCTCGTAGACGTCGAGCCATGAATGGATGGCGTAGGCGAGGCCGCGGGTTTCGCGCACGTCCTGGAACAGGCGCGACGCCATGCCCCCGCCGAAGATCTCCGAGAAGATCCACGCCGCCGGCGCATCGTCGTGGCCCGCCGCCGGAGCGGGCGCCGAGAACACGAGATGCGTCTGCTCCAGCTTGCGCGCCTCCACCGCCTCCCCCGCCACCGGACGGGCCGGGGCGGCGGCGATCATGGGGCCCGCGGGCAGATCGCCGAAGCGGCGCGATACGGTGTCCGCCACCGCCGCGCGGTCGTAGCCGCCGGCGATGCACACCACCACGCGCGCGGGCGTCGTGTGCGCATCGCGGAAGGCGCGCAGCGTCTCCACGTCGACGGCCGCCACGGTCTCGGCCTCCCCGAGGATCGGCCGCCCCAGCGGATGATCTGGAAAGAGCGCCGCCTGGTGCAGTTCGAAGACCCGGTCGTCCGGCTGGTCGAACGCTTCCCCGCGCTCCTGGGCCACGACGTCCTTTTCCTTTTCCAGATCGTCGCCGCGCCAGTGCGGATCGCGGATCATGTCGGCGAGCAGGTCGAGCGCGAACGGCGCATGTTCGGCGGTGACGCGCGCGGTGTAGGACGTGCGCTCGTAGCTGGTGGCGGCGTTGAGGTAGCCGCCCACGTTTTCGATCGCCTCCGCGAACGCCAGCGCGTCGCGTCCGCCCGCGCCCTTGAACGCCATGTGCTCGAACAGGTGGGCCACGCCGTTGTGGGCGGCCGCCTCCCAGCGCGCGCCGACGCGGACCCACACGCCCAGCGCCGCCGTCTCCAGCCCGGGCATGGGATCGAGCGCGAGGCGCACGCCGTTGGGCAGCGCGATGCGTTCGGGGGCGGCGGCGATGGTCATGCCCAAGCGCGCGCCCGTTCGGTCACGTAGCGCTTCACCGCCGCCACGTCGTTGGGCAGCGGATCGGCGCGCTCGGGCGCGTCGAGGATATGGGCGCAGTGCGCCGGCAGCGGCGGGCGCGCGCCCGCGGCGGCTTCCACGGTGTCGGGAAACTTGGCGGGATGGGCGGTCGCCAGCGTCACCACCGGCCCGTCCGGACGCCAGCCGTCGGCGCCCTTCTCCAGCGCCGCGAGCGCCACCGCGGTGTGCGGACAAACCAGCTCCCCTGTCGCGCGGCGCATCGCGGCCATGGCGGCGCGGGTCTCGTCCTCGCTGACGGCCACGGCGGAGAAGCCCGCGCGGATCGCCGCCATGGCGGCGTCCGGTAGGTCAAACCCGCCGGCCTGCGCGAAGCTCTCGTAGCGGCCGCGCGTCGCCTCCGCGTCGCGCCCCAGCGCCTCGAACACGAGGCGCTCGAAATTGCTGGCGACCTGGATGTCCATCGCGGGCGAGATGGTGGCGTGGGATTGCGGCGCGCGCGCGTAGCGACTGGTCGCCAGTGTGCGGGGCAAGATGTCGTTGGCGTTGGTGGCGATGAGGATGCGCCCGACCGGCGCGCCCATGGCGCGGGCCACATGGCCGGCGAAGGCGTCCCCGAAATTGCCGCTGGGCACGGCGAAATGCACGGGCCCGTCGCCGCCCAGCGCCTGCGA
>JANRIM010000017.1:0-89365 GCA_033764865.1 Hyphomonadaceae bacterium | reverse complement strand
AGGCGCCGCCCGCGCCACAGCCGCTGCGCGACCCGCGCGCGAGCCGCTGCCGGCCCCCGCTCCCAAGCCGCCTAAGGGCCCGAAAGGCGCCGGCGCCTTCGGCGAACGGAAAAAGCTCACCCTCGACATGGTCGAGCGTCTCGCGGAGGGCGACGACGAGAAGGGCCGTTCGCTCACGTCCGTGCGCCGCGCCCGCGAAAAGGAAAAGCAGCGCCGTCACTCCCCCGGGGAGAAGGAGCGTGTGGCGCGGGACGTCACGATCCCGGAATCCATCACGGTGCAGGATCTCGCCGCCCGGATGGCCACCCGCGCGGCCGACATCATCAAGTACATGTTCAAGCAGGGCACGCCGGTGACGCTGGCCACCGTGCTGGACGCCGACACTGCCCAGATCATCGCCGAGGAGTACGGACACACCGTGCGCCGCGTGGCGGAATCGGACGTTGAGGAAGGTCTGTCCGGCGCCGTGGACGCCGAGGAGGACCTGAAGCCCCGCGCGCCGGTGGTCACCGTCATGGGGCACGTCGATCACGGCAAGACGTCGCTGCTCGACGCGCTGCGTGAAACCGACGTCGCCGCAGGCGAGGCCGGCGGCATAACCCAGCACATCGGCGCCTATCAGGTACGCCTGAAGGACGGCAGCCGGGTCACGTTCCTCGACACGCCCGGTCACGCAGCGTTTTCGTCGATGCGCGCCCGGGGCGCCCAGGTCACCGACATCGTGATCCTCGTGGTCGCCGCCGACGACGGCGTCATGCCGCAGACGGTGGAGGCCATCAATCACGCCAAGGCGGCGGGTGTGCCGGTCATCGTCGCCGTGAACAAGATCGACAAGCACGAGGCCGATCCGAGCCGCGTGATCAACGAACTGCTGCAGCATGACATCGTCACCGAGGCCAATGGCGGCGACGTGCAGGTCGTCAACGTGTCGGCCACCAAGAAGATCGGCCTCGACGAACTGGTCAGCGCCATCGTGGTGCAGGCCGAAGTTCTGGAGCTGAAGGCCAATCCCGACCGCGCGGCCGAGGCGGCGGTGATCGAATCCCGCGTGGATCGCGGGCGCGGCACCGTGGCGACCGTGCTTGTGCACTCCGGCACGCTCAAGCGTGGCGACATCATCGTCGCTGGCGGTACGTGGGGCAGGGTGCGCGCGCTCTCCAACGAGCGCGGCCAGACCCTGACCGAGGCCGGACCGTCCACCCCTGTGGAGATCATGGGCCTCGAGGGCGTCCCCGATCCTGGCGACACGCTCCAGGTCGTGGACACCGAGGCGAGGGCGCGTGAGGTGGCGGAGTTCCGTCAGCGCCGCCGGCGTGAGAAAACTGCGCCCACCGCGCGCGCCTCCTTCGAACAGCTCATGGCGAAGAAGGAAAGCGGCGCGAAGGAACTGCCCGTCGTCATCAAGGCGGACGTGCAGGGCTCCGCGGAGGCGATTTCGAGCGCGCTCGACAAGCTCGGCACAGACGAAGTGCGCGCGCGCATCCTCCAATCCACCGTCGGCGCCATCAACGAAGCCGACATCACGCTGGCGAAGGCGTCCGGCGCCCCGATCATCGGGTTCAACGTCCGCGCGTCGAAAGAGGCCCGCGACCTCGCCGACCGCGAGGGCGTGGAAATCCGCTACTACGCTATCATCTACAACGTCATCGACGACATCAAAGCCGTCATGTCCGGGATGCTGGCGCCCGATATCCGCGAGACGTTCCTCGGCAATGCTGAGATCCTGGAGATCTTCAACATCGCGCGCATCGGCCGGGTGGCCGGCTGCCGTGTGACGGAAGGAAAGCTCCAGCGCGGCGGCCGCGTGCGGCTGATCCGCGACAACGTCGTGATCCACGAAGGTGGCAAGCTCAATACGCTGCGCCGCTTCAAGGACGACGTGAACGAGGTGCAGACGGGCCAGGAATGCGGCGTGGGCCTGGAGAACTTCCAGGACATCAAGCAGGGCGATGTGATCGAGTGCTATCTCCTAGAGACCGTCCAGCGTTCGCTCTGAAACGGCGCGGACACCGGGCCGTACCGGTCATGTTGGCGCTTTGCGCGTGCAGCCAGGACCCGTCCGCTCCGGCGGCGGGACCCGACGCGTCGCCGCAGGGCGTGCTGTCGGCGGCGTGGGTCTATACGCCCGCCACCGAAGAGACGGAGAACGCCACCGGCGCGGTGGAGGTGGAGCCCGCCATCAGTGCGGAGGGCCCTGTGCGGACGGTGCGCACCGCCCGCGGGGACGTGCTGCGCGCCGTGTTGCTCGCCGACGCGGCGGCGCCCACGCGGATCGCCGTCGCCTCCCTTGCGGAAACGCTCGCGCAGCGCCCGGGCGCGCGTGCGCTTTTGTACGGGGTTTCCGATGGCAATCTCTGTCTCGGCGCCCAGGCGACGCATGTGATCTGGTACGAACCGGAAATCATCGAGGGACGCGCGCTCGCGCTCGCGATCGTGTCAGGACAGCCGGGGGAATCGGGGTCGACGGTGTGCCGCGTTCTCCGCTACACGCGGGAGCGGAGCGGGGCGGTGAGCGAGGAAGGTCCATGAGCGTGCGGACGGGCGTCGTCGTGCTGGCGCTGGGGCTGTCGTTGGGCCTGTCGGGATGCGGGCGGGACGGCGACGTCGTGGCCCCTGCGCCGGATACCCGCACGGACCGGTCAGCGCCCGTCACCTTGCCCGAAGGCGTGGCCGCGGTCGCGACCGCCGAACCGGGCGCCATCCGCAACCGCTGGGAAGCCCAGACGGAATTGTCGCGGACCGTCACCGGCAACCTGACCGCCAGCCTCGAAGCCGGCCGTGGCGGCCCGCTGGTGCTGGCGTTCGCCAACGGCATCACCATGCGGCTGGAGCGCGTGGCCGACCAGCTCGGCGCGGACCGGACCGGCTCCGCCAACGTCACCTTTTCCAGCACCCTCGGCGCGGACCCGAACGCGCAGGTGTTCATCTACCGCGTCGCCGACGAGCGCCTCGCCGACAGCGCATCCCGCGGCGGCCTGTGCCAGGGCGGGCGCACCGCGCATGTGGCGCTGAGCGAGTTCGTGAACCGGCAGGGAGACTGGGTGTTCACGCTCGCCGCCTATCGCGGCTCCGTGCAGCCGGGGCCCGGCGCAAGCGCCGATCCGCAGTTTTGCGCCGCGTACGGCTACGGCGTCAGTTAAGCAGAAAGAGCAGGGAGTCGACGCCGGTCCAATCCCGGCGCGAGCATGAGCATGGACAACATCAAGACGCGTGTGATCACCGCGCAGCTCACCAAGGCCGACTTCCTGAAGTTGACAGCGGCGCTGCACAAGCGCGGGGACATGAACACCCCCTGGTGGCCGCGTGTGGAGCCGTTCGTGGCGGCGGGCGTGGGTATGGCGGGCGGCTACGCAGGGGCGTTCGCCCTGGGCGCGGAGACCGCACTGGCGATCGCGGTGGGCGTGTGCGCCGCTCTGGTGCTGACCTTCTGGGCGGCCAGCCGCTCCCGGCGCCGCCAGCTCAAGGGATTGTTGCGCCCTGACGGCGCGTTCTTGCGGCCGTTTCACGTCAGCGCCGACCAGACTGGCGTCACGATGGAGAATGAGGTGTCCTCCACCCGCGTGAAGTGGGAGGGCGTGTTCGCCATCGACGCCACGCCCGACATGATCCTCCTCTTCATCGACAAGGCCAACGCGATGGCCATTCCAAAGGCCGCCTTCGCCGACGTCACCGCGATGAACGCCTTCGCCGATGAACTGCGCTTTCTGAAGCGCCGCGCGAGCGAGGCGTGGTCGCGCGGGAAGGAGGCCGCAGCATGAGCCGGCGCGATCGCAAGCCGGCCCATGCGGGGCCGTCCCAACGACAGTTGCGCGCGGGTGAACTCGTTCGCCACGCGCTTGTGGATGTCCTTGCGCGCGAGGATTTGCGCGATCCCGATCTGGTGGGGGTGTCCGTCACCATCGGCGAGGTTCGCGCGTCGCCGGATCTCAAGCACATGACGGCCTTCGTGGCGCCGCTGGGCGTGGGCGACGCGGCGAAGATCGCCGAAGCGCTCACGCGGGCCTCCGGATTCATCCGGTCGCGGCTGGCGAAGTCCGTGGACATGAAATTCACGCCGCAGCTGCATTTCATCCCGGACGTTTCCTACGACGAGGCCACGCACATCGATCGGCTGCTGCGCCGGCCGGAGGTCGCGCGCGACCTCGCTGCGCCCGACGCCCGGAAGGATGACGAGTAATGGCGCGCCGAAAGCGAGGCGAGGACGTCAACGGCTGGGTCGTGTTCGACAAGCCGGAGAACGTCACATCCACCGACGCCGTGGCCGCCGTCCGCCGCCTCTACAACGCCAACAAGGCCGGCCATGCCGGCACGCTCGACCCGTTGGCCTCGGGCGTCCTGCCCATCGCGCTGGGCGAGGCGACCAAGACGGTTCCCTGGCTCATGGAGGCCGACAAGACCTACCGGTTCACGGTTCGCTGGGGCGCCTCCACCGCGACGCAGGACCGGGAAGGGGCCGTCATCGCCGTGAGCGACGTCCGGCCGGACGCCGCCGCCATCGCGCGGGCGCTGGCGGGTTTCATCGGCGAAATCCAGCAGGTCCCGCCCCAGTTCTCCGCGGTGAAGGTGGACGGGGAGCGGGCCTATGACCTCGCGCGGGACGGTCAGACGGTGGATCTGAAGCCCCGTCAGGTCGTGCTCCACGAGGCCGCCCTGGTGGAGACGCCGGACGCCGATCACGCCGTCTGCCGGGTCCGGTCGGGGAAGGGGTTCTACATCCGGGCGCTGGTGCGCGATCTCGCGGCCGCGCTGGGGGCGGAGGGGCACGTCTCGGCGCTGCGGCGGACGGCGGTGGGCGCCTTCCGGGAGGAGGACGCCGTCGGGCTCGACGAACTGAAGGAGTTGGTGCATAAGGCCGCGGCGTTCGAATGCCTCAGACCCGTTGAGACCGCGCTGGCCGACATCCCGGCGGTGGCCGTTAACGGTGAAGATGCCTTCAGGCTCCGGCAAGGCCGGCCGATCGTCCTCCTTCCGCATGTGATCGAGGATCTCAAGCAGCGCTTCAGACCCCGCACGATCGCTGGCCAGGACGCCAGCCGCGCGGCAGTGGCGTTGTTCGAAGGATCGGCGGTGGCGCTGGGCGACGTGCGGGCGGGGAAATTCTCTCCCACCCGCGTCTTTCACCTGGATCAGGAGTAGATCCGATGTCGATCACGCTGGAGCGCAAGACCGCGCTCATCAAGGAACACGCCCGCGTCAAGGGCGATACGGGCAGCCCGGAAGTGCAGGTCGCGATCCTCTCGGAGCGCATCAACAACCTCACCGAGCACTTCAAGACGCACAAGAAGGACAACCACTCCCGCCGCGGCCTCCTGCAGATGGTGTCGCAGCGGCGCCGGTTGCTCGATTACCTGAAGGACCGGGATGCCGGTCGTTATCAGGCAATCATCGAAAAGCTCGGCCTGCGGAAGTAGGCCGTCGCAAGTCCCTTTCCCGCACGCGGGGGAGGGACGGCGTTCGCTTCGAAGTCGGGCTTGCCCGATTTCGGCCTCGAAAGGTCGAACCGCGGCGGGCCGCGGATCGGAGCGAACGCGGGGTGAGGGCCAGTGAGACGCAAACGGCGTCGCGCTTCATCCTGCAGCACCAGCCCTCACCAGACCCGCGGTCACACGCGGGCCGCCTTCCCCCGCGCGCGGGGGAAGGATCCACCCGCAAGGCAATCCGGCCGCGCGGGACGCACGCGGCGACCGGGCATGGGGCTCGCTCGCCAGGAGTATGAGACCATGTTCGACACAAAGACCGTCACCATCGACTGGGCCGGCAAGAAGCTGACCCTCGAAACCGGACGCATCGCACGGCAAGCCGACGGCGCCGTGTTCGCCACCATGGGGGAGGCCGCCGTCCTCGCCACCTGCGTGTACGCGCGCAGCGCCAAGCCCGGGCAGGACTTCTTCCCCCTCACCGTGGACTACCAGGAAAAGACCTTCGCCTCCGGCCGCATCCCTGGCGGGTACTTCAAGCGCGAAGGCCGCCCCACCGAGCGCGAGACGCTCATCTCGCGCCTCATTGACCGCCCGATCCGTCCGCTGTTCGTCGATGGCTTCAAGAACGAGGTGCAGGTCATCGTCACGGTGCTGTCCTGGGACGGCGAGAATGAAACCGACATCCTCTCCCTCGTCGCCGCGTCGGCGGCGCTGACCATTTCCGGCGTGCCCTTCATGGGCCCGATCGGCGCGGCGCGCGTGGGCTGGATCGACGGCAAGCCGGTGCTGAACCCCACCATCCCGCAGATGGCGCAAAGCCAGCTCGATCTCGTCATCGCCGGCACCGCCGATGCGGTGATGATGGTGGAATCGGAGGTGAAGGAGCTCACCGAGGAGCAGATGCTCGAGGCGCTCGCGCTCGGCCACAAGGGCTTCCAGCCGGTGATCGACGCGATCATCAAGCTCGCCGAACAGGCCGCGAAGGACCCCTTCGATTTCGATCCGGTCGACCTGTCGGCCGAGAAGGCCAGGATCGCCGCGCTCGTGAACGCCGACATCGGCGACGCCTACCGGATCACCAAGAAAGACGAACGGTACAAGGCGGTCGGCGCGGCGAGGGACAAGGCCAAGGCCGCGCTCGTCAAAAGCGACGCCAATCCTGACGGGATCGACGAGAACACCTTCAAGGAAGCCTTCAAGGCGGTGGAGAGCGACATCGTCCGTTCGCGCATCATCCGCGACAAGGCCCGCATCGACGGTCGCCCGGTGGACAAGGTGCGCCCCATCGTGTGCGAGGTCGGCGCGTTGCCGCGCACGCACGGCTCGGCGCTGTTCACCCGCGGCGAGACCCAGGCGCTCGTCGTCGCCACGCTCGGCACCGCCGAAGACGAGCAGTACATCGACAGCCTGAACGGCACGACGAAGGCCAAGTTCATGCTGCACTACAACTTCCCGCCCTACAGCGTGGGCGAGACGGGCCGGCTCGGCGGCACCAAGCGGCGTGAGATCGGCCACGGCAAGCTCGCGTGGCGGGCCATGCAGGCCGTGCTGCCGAAAGAGGAGGATTTCCCGTACACGATCCGTCTGGTCTCCGAGATCACGGAATCGAACGGCTCCTCGTCAATGGCCACGGTGTGCGGTTCGTCCCTCGCGCTGATGGATGCGGGCGCGCCGATCACACGGCCCGTGGCCGGCGTGGCGATGGGCCTCGTGCTGGAGGACTACGGCTTCGAGGTGCTGACGGACATCCTCGGCGACGAGGATCACCTCGGCGACATGGACTTCAAGGTCGCGGGCACCACCGTCGGCATCACGTCGCTGCAGATGGACATCAAGGTCGCCGGCATCACGCAGGAGATCATGAAGGTCGCGCTGGGCCGGGCGCATTCGGCGCGCATGCACATCCTCGACGAGATGGGCAAGGCGATGAACGCGCCGCGCACGCAGATGAACGAGCACGCGCCCAAGGTCACGCAGATCCAGATCCCGGTGGACAAGATCCGCGACGTGATCGGCACCGGCGGCAAGGTCATCCGCGAGATCGTGGAGAAGACGGGCGCGAAGGTGAACGTCAACGACGACGGCACGGTGCGCATCGCCTCGCCGAGCCAGGAAAACATCGACGCCGCGGTGAAGTGGATCAAGTCGCTGACGAGCGAGCCGGAAGTGGGCGCGATCTACGACGGCAAGGTCGTGAAGGTGGCGGAGTTCGGCGCGTTCGTGAACTTCTTCGGCGCCAAGGACGGCCTCGTCCACGTGTCCCAGCTGCGCGCGGAGCGCGTCAACAAGCCGGGCGACGTGGTCAAGGAAGGCGACATGGTCAAGGTGAAGCTCCTGGGCTTCGACGACCGCGGCAAGGTGCGCCTCTCCATGAAGGCGGTGGACCAGGCCACGGGCGAAGACCTCGTGAAGGCCGGCAAGATCGACGTCGGCGCCGGCTGACGCCACACGATGCACGCATGAAAGCGGCGGGGCCCTCCGGGCTCCGCCGTTTTTGTTTGGGCGGTCGGTTGAAGCGGTCCGCCTACGGCGTCGGGCCGTAGTCGCCGCTCTTGCGGATCAGCGCGCGCTCTTCCTCAACGGAGAGCGGACGGGGCGCGGAGGCCGCGTCCTTCAGGTTGGCGCCGTCGATGGCGACGAGGTCGGTGGGGGCGGGCAGCGGCGGCGCATCGACGGCCGTCAGCCCGTTTACGCGCGTGGCGCTGCGGGCGGGCGGCGGCGCGCCGGCCGAAACCGGCGTCGCCGTGGGGCCCAGGCGCGCGGCGGGCCGCGATCCCACAACGGGGCCCGAGGGCAGGCTGGCCGTCCAGCCGCGGTTGGACTGGAGCGTGGCTGCGGCGTCCGGCGTGGCGACGGGCGCCGCCGGCAGGGGCGCAGCGGCCGCCACCTGCATGGCGTCCGTCTCCGTGCCGCCGAGGGGCACGTCGGCGTTGGGGTCCGCCGCTGCCGGGGCGGCTGCGCTGATCGTGTTGGGCGTCACCCATACGCCGGCGTTCGCGCCGGCGCCCTCCGAATCCGGGGTGGCTGCGGCGCGTTGCTGGTCGGGGTCGTAGTTGAACGCGGCCACGGCCGCGCCGGCGATCACGGAGACGGCGATGGCCCCGAAGGCCACGCGCGCCACGCCGCCGCCGGACGCCCGGCGGCGCTCCGCGGCGCGACGCACCGCCGGCCTGTCCTCAGGGCGATCCGGACGCTCGGTGCGCCGCGGGGCGGCGGGCGGGACGATTGCGGGCGCCGGTTCCGGCGCCAATGCCGGCGGCGCAGCTGCGAAGGACGCGCCGGTCGGCTCCGCCGCCAGGCCGATCTGGCGGCGGGGGCGGGGTTGCTCCATGGGGGCGGGGGCTTCCCGCACCAAGGGTCGGGGCGGCGCCTGCGCCGATGCAGGCGGGGGGGCGAAGGCGAAGGGCGTCTCGCCCGGGCGCGCGGCCGCGCCAATCGGACCGGCGAAGGCGAAGGGCTGTTGCTGCGGCGCATTGCCGGCGGCGACGCTGCGGGGCGCGCTCGTCGGGGCCCGCGCCGCCACGCCGCCCTGCTGCGCTGCAGGGGCCTGGAAGGGCGCGTTGGCCGGCGGCGCCATGCGCAGCAGGTGCTGGAGGAAGGTGCGCAGCTCGGGCGCATCGAGAGAGCCTGTCCAGCGGGAGAGATCGTGCAGCGCCACGAGCGCGTAGGCCGCCGGCGGGTCGGCGTGGCCGGCGCGCACGCACACCAGCTTCTTGTCGCAGGAGGCCTGGGAGGCGAGCTGGTTGATCGGGATGGAGTTCACCGACCCGGACGACCAGAACACCACCAGCGCCCCGGCCGCATCCACGGAGGCGGCGGTCAGCGGTTGGGGGCTGAGCTTGTAGCCCAACGCGCCCAGCACGCGGCCGATCGCTTCCGCGCGCTGTTTGTCGATCGAGGAATAGGCGAGGGCGATCTCGGTCATCGGTCTTTCGGGGACTCTTTCTCGGGGTCGTCAGGCCTGAGGCCCTGACGAGAATATCCACAGAGCGACGCCAGCGCCACCCACAGTTGCCGCTCGGCGACATTACAAAGCCGTCCGCCGCCCGCGCGCACCGTCATGCGCACCTCACATGGCGACAATGGGGTAACGTTCAACAGCAAACGGGGTCCGGCGGTCCACCCCTGATGCGAGAAAAAGCAGCCGGCCGCCGCCCGTTCAAGCCTCCACGCCCTCCGGCAACCCCACGACATGGAATCCGGCGTCCACGTGGATCACTTCTCCCGTGGTGGAGCGCCCCAGGTCCGACAGCAGCCACAGCGCGCAGCCTGCGATGCCTTCCATGCTGGTGTCCTCCTTCATGAGGCTCCACGCGCGGCCGGTGGCGATGAGGCCGCGCCCGCCCTGGATGCCGGCGATGGCCAGCGTCCGCATGGGCCCGGCGCTGATGGCGTTGACGCGGAGGCCCGCGGGGCCGAGGTCGCGGGCGATGTAGCGGGTGGCGGCCTCCAGCGCCGCCTTCGCGACGCCCATGACGTTGTAGCTGGGCAGCACCCGCTCGGCGCCGAGGTATGTGAGGGTCACCATCGAGCCGCCGGGCTTCATCAGCGGGGCGGCGCGCTTCGCGCACGCCACCCAGGAGAAGGCGCTGACATCCATCGTGCGCAGGAAGTTCTCCCGCGTGGTGTTCTCCACGAAGGAGCCCTTGAGCTCGTTCTTGTCCGAGAAGGCGATGGCGTGGACCAGGAAGTCGATCCCGCCCCAGGCGGCCTGGAGCCGGTTGAAGACGGCGTCGAGCTGCCCGTCGTCGGTGACGTCGCACTCCAGCAGCAGCGTTGCGCCAATGCTCTCCGCCAGCGGCCGCACCCGCTTTTCCAGCGCTTCGCCCTGGTAGGTGAAGGCGATCTCTGCGCCCTGCGCCGCCAGCTGCGCCGCGATCCCCCAGGCGATCGACTTGTCGTTGGCGACGCCCATGACGAGCCCGCGCTTGCCGGCCATGAGGGCGCCGGTGGGAAAGGTCCAGTCGGACATGGCGATTGCTCCGGGCGTGCTGCTAGGCCGCACTATGGGGGTCGGACGGGCCGGTCAAGTTGCCGGCGTCCTTGGTCCCGTGGCCTGCGTCGATCCCGGTCCGCACGGGCTCGATGCGCACGGGCCCGCCGCACGCGGCGCAGTGAAGCCGATCGGCCAGGCCGGCGGCCCGGTAGCGCTCACCGAACCGGGCGGCGAAGAACGCGGTGGCCACGGTCGTCCGCGTCGCGCAGTGGGGCGCCTGGCAGACGATCAGCAGATCGGCGCCTTCGGCGGCGAGGCCGCCCAGCGTGGGAGGGGTCATCGACATGGAAGCCAGCCGTCACGAGACTGTCGCAATCGCGCGTGGCTCTCAGAAATTCAAGTGCAATCAGCCGCCAACGCGCGGAATCGTCTGTCGCCTCCACCGCGAATTTACCTCCGCCCGCTAGACGGAGACCGCGCAGGGGAAAGACGATGTTCGCACGAGATTTGGCCCAGCGGCTGGCGCCGCTGCCGATAAGCGCCTGCGGCCATGACGCCTACGAGCGGTTCTCCGCGAACCCGTCCCTCCTCGCCATCGCCGTGGTCGACGATGCGAACGCCCCGGTGGGTATGGTGACGCGTAGCGCGTTCCTGTTGCGGTATGCGGAGACGCACGGTCGCGCGCTCTATCAGAAGCGCCCCATCACGCTGGTGATGAACCGCGCGCCGCTGTGCGTCGATGAGAACGACACCCTGCTCGCGGTCGGCGAGGCGATCGCCGCCATGGGCGATGCGGCGTTGCCCGAGGGCCTGATCGTGACGCGGGCCGGGGCATACGCAGGGGTCAGCGATGGTCTTGCCGTCCTGCAGGCCACGCTGCGGCGCCAGCAGGTCATCGCCGCACGAAGCCAGGCGCTCAGCCGCGAGCTGGACCGGATTCTCAGCCTCCAGCGGCGGGCGTCGGACGATCTGCCCGGTCTGATGGCGGCCATCGTCAACGCCGCCGCCGATGCGTTGGGCGTGGCGCGGTGCAGCCTCTGGCTGATGGCGGACGACGAGGGCACGCTGGCGTGCGCGCACCTCCGCAACGACGGGCCGAAAACGCTCGGCATCGGCGACACGCTGTGCGCCGGCGCACACCCCGCCTATTTCGACGCGCTGCGCGCCGCGCGCACGATGGACGTCTGCGACGCCATGGCCGATCCGCGCACCGCCGACCTTGTCGAAAGCTATCTGAAGCCCAACCACGTGGCGTCGCTGCTGGACGCGTCGGTCTGGGTGGGCGGCGCCCTGCGCGGCGTGCTGTGTTGCGAGTCGGTGCTGGAGCGGCGGACGTGGACGGCGGAGGAGGCGTCCTTCGTGGCGTCGCTGGCGGAGATTCTCGCCCTGGCGTTCCATGCGCAGGCCCTGGCGGCGGAGCGCGGCGTCCTGGAGGCGCGCGTTTCGGAGCGCACGAAGGCGCTGGACGCCGCGCGGCTGCGGGCGGAGGAGGGCAATCTCGCCAAGTCCCAGTTCCTGGCCAACATGAGCCACGAGCTGCGCACGCCGCTCAACGCCATCATCGGCTACACGGAAATCGTCCGTGAGGACCTTGGCGCCGGCGACGCGCAGCAGACGGCCGATCTGGATCGCGTGCTGAATGCCGCCAGCCATCTCCTGCACATGATCAACGAGGTGCTGGACCTGTCCAAGATCGAGGCGGGCCGGATGGAGGTCGCCGTCCAGGCCTTCGATGTGCGCACGGTCATCGAGGACGTCGTGTCTGCGGTCCGGCCCATGGTCCTGCGGCAGCGCTGCGATCTCGTCGTCGACGTCGACCCCGGCATCGGCGGGTGCGTGAGCGATCCGGTGAAATTGAAGCAGTGCCTGCTCAACCTGCTGTCGAACGCCGCGAAGTTCACCCAGGACGGCGTGGTCGCCCTGCGGGCGCGCGTGGCGGCGGACGACGGCGCCGCGCTGCTCGCGTTCGACGTCATCGACACGGGCATCGGCATTCCGCCGGGCAAGATGGCCCGCCTGTTCCAGCCGTTTGTCCAGGCCGATGCGTCCATCACCCGTGCGTTCGGCGGCACAGGCCTTGGCCTGTCCATCACGCAACGGCTTGCGGAGCTGCTGGGCGGCAGGGTCACGCTCGACAGCGTCGTGGGGCTGGGCTCCCGTTTCACGCTCGTTGTGGCGCACGATCTGTCGCGCCCGGCCGCGCCGGCGGCCGAGGGCGCCGCCGCGCCGCCGCTCGATCTGCCTTCCGCGATCGCCGACGTGCGTCGCCGCGCAGCGCGGGCGCAGCAAGCCGACGGTCCCGCGCGCCTCACCGCCTGAACGCCTGCGGCCCGCCAAGCGGCCTTAATCGTCGCATAAGGCAATCTACATTGCTTCTATCGGGTAACTGCAAAATGGTCTGGCCACCGACGCGGCCGCCTCCTGGCGTCGTCGCCGCGATGCCCGGAGCAGACCATGACCCCCTCGACCAACGGCAAGAAGGAAGCGTCCGGACCGGGCGCCCGGCGGCGGCGAGGACTGGGCTGGGCGGCGTTGTTGGCCAGCGTGGCCGTGGCGCCCTTCGCCTCGGCGACGGCGGTCGCCCAGACGGCCACCGACGAGGCCGCCCCCGAACGCCCCCGTGACGGCGACACCGTCATCGTCACGGCCCGACGCCAGAGCGAGGACCTGCAGGCGGTGCCGATCCCGGTCTCCGTCGTGAGCGGGCAGCAGCTCGCCGACAGCGGCGTGGGCAGCGTCCTCAAGATCGAGGAGCTTGTGCCCTCGATCCAGATTTTCTCCTCCAATCCCCGCAACACCGCGCTCAACATCCGGGGCCTGGGCACGACCTTCGGCCTCACCAACGACGGCGTCGAAGTCGGCGTGGGCTTGTATGTGGATGGCGTGTTCTGGTCGCGCCCGGCGCAGGCGGCGCTCGATTTCATCGACGTGGAGCAGGTGGAGGTGCTGCGCGGGCCGCAGGGCACGTTGTACGGCAAGAACACCACGGCGGGCGCGATCAACATCACTACCCGCCGGCCGGACTTCACTCCCGAGACCGAGGTGGAGCTCTCGTACGGCAACTACGGCTTCCTCTCCACCAAGGCGTCGATCACCGGCCCGGTGTGGGGCGACAGGATCGCGGGGCGGTTGTCCTTCTCGGGCACGCAGCGTGACGGCTTCCTCACCAGCGTCGCGGCCAACAATCGTGGCGACGACCTGAACGACGCCAACAATCTGGGCGTCCGGGGCCAGCTGCTGTTCCAGATCACGGGCGATCTGGAAGTGCTCGCCGCCGTCGACCACACCCGCCAGCGCCCCGAAGGTTATGCGCAGGTGCCTGTCCGCGTCGCGCCCACGTTCCGCACGGCGAACCGCCAGTTTTTCGGGATCATCGACTCCATCAACGCGACGACGCCGGGCCTCAACTATGCCGTGCCCACCCGGGAAACGGCGCGCCAGACCATCACGAATCCCAGCGTGGGCGGCATACCCGTGGGGCCGAACGGCATCTTCGCGGAATTCGACGCCTTCGCGCGCATCACGGACGCCGACGTGCCGCACCGGTCCTACCAGGACATCAACGGCCAATCGATCACGGTGAACTGGGATATCGGTCCCGGCACGCTAACCTCGATCACCGCGCACCGGCACTGGGAGTGGTACCCCGCCAACGATCGCGATTTCATCGGCATCCCGATCACGACGGCCTCCAACAACCGGTCCGGCCAGGATCAGTGGACGCAGGAGCTGCGCTATGCGGGCGAGTTGTCCGACAGCCTGAGCTTCGTCGTCGGCGCCTACTACTTCGACCAGGAAATCAGGACGAAGAACACCCAGTCCCAGGGCCGGGCGGCGGCGCGCTTCCTCATCGATCCGCGCGCGTCCAACGTGTTCACCGGCGCCGACGGCACGACGCTCACGGGCAATGTGGCGGCCTTCATTCCGGAGCTGCTCGACGGCCTGACGCAGATCCAGAACGTCACCACGAAAACCACGAGCGCTGCGCTGTTCGGCCAGGTGGAGTGGTCCGTGACGGACCGGCTCCGGCTCATTCCCGGCATCCGTTTCAACTACGATGAGAAATCGACGGATTACGATTCCCCGGTGACCGGCGGGCTCAACCCCGCCAGCCGGCCCGACCTCGGCGCCGGCGCCATCCGCGCCGCGCAGAACTCAATCCTGTCGCGCCAGACGTACGCCGCCCAGACCGACGACACCAACACGTCCGGCCAGCTCACCATCGCCTATGACGTCGCGGAGGACGTCAACGCCTACGCAACCTACGCCACCAGCTTCAAGTCCTTCGGCCTGAACGTGGCCGGCGTGCCGGCGAACACGCCGGTGGTGGTCAAGCCGGAGTCCGTGACGCACTACGAACTGGGTCTCAAGACCAAGCCGTTCGACGGCGCCACCCTCAACATCGCGGCGTTCAACACCGACATCGACGATTACCAGACAGTGGTGGTCGCCAACGTCATCGGCACGCTGCGCGGCTATCTGGCCAATGCGGAGCAGGTGCGCGTGCGCGGCGTGGAGGTGGATGCCTCGGCGCGCGTCACCGATGCGTTCTCCGTGTTCGGCGCGGTGGCCTACACGGATGCGAAGTACGTGCGGTTCCCCAACTCGCCGCTGCCCATCGAGGAGACCGGCCGCCCGATTCCCAATCCCGCCTACAACGCCGCCCTGCCCACGAGCGCATCCAATCCGCTGACGATCACCGCGCCGTTCACCGATGTCTCCGGCAAGCGCCTGCCCGGCGTGTCTGAGTGGGCGGGCTCCTTCGGCGCGGAGTATGTCCTGCCCAGCGCGTTCCTCGGGCGGGAAGGGGAGTATTTCCTCGCCGGCGATGTGAACTGGCGCACGGATTTCTCCTCCGATCCGGCGGGGTCGCGCTACATGGAGATCGAAGGCTATTCGCTGCTGAACGGGCGGATCGGCTTCCGGACGGACAGCGGCTGGGACTTCTACGTCTGGGGCCGCAACCTCGCCGATGCCGAGTACTACGAGATCCTGGCCACCGCCTCCGGCGGCTCCGGCCTCGTCGTCGGCTCGCTGGGAGACCCCCGCACCTTCGGCGTCACCCTGCGCGGGCGGTTCTAGCGGCGCGGGCGCGGCGGCGGGGCGTGGGGAAATCCCCCGTGCCCTTCGCGCTCGCCGCGCGGAGCCGTTCCGGATTGCGGGAGTGCGCCCTCCCTCCCCTCGATGGGGAGGGTGGCCCCGAAGCGCAGCGAGGGGTCGGATGGGGTGCGCGTGCGGTGGTGGGGCGATGTCCGTGATGGGCGTCGGCGCCGGTCTGCGCCCTTCGCCCGATCTTTATGGCGAACACCCCACCCGTCCCGCGCGTGCCGCGCTGTCCACCCTCCCCATCGAGGGGAGGGAGACCGGGCTTGTCCAGCCTTCGCGCCGATCCGTGCAGGAATGGCGGTCTCGTACAGTCTTTGGGGGCCATCCGTACATCGCCGAAAACGATGTACAGAACCTCGCCGTTCACACCTTCCCGAACACCAGCGTCGCGTTCGTCCCGCCGAAGCCGAAGCTGTTGCTCATCACCGTTTCGAGTGCGCCGTCGAAGCGTTCACGGAGAATGGGAAGATCGGCGAAGAGGGGGTCGAGGTTGAAAATGTTGGCGCTCTTGGCGGCGAAATCCTCCGCCAGCATCAGCAGCGAATAGATCGCCTCCTGCACGCCGGCGGCCCCCAGGCTGTGGCCCGTCAGCGACTTGGTGGAGGAGATCATCGGCGGCTTGTCCCCGAACGCGTCGCGTACCGCCTGCATCTCGCGCTCGTCGCCCACGGGCGTGGAGGTGCCGTGGGTGTTGAGGTAGTCGATGGGCCGCCCGCCGATGGTGCTCATGGCCAGGTTCATGCAGCGCACGGCGCCTTCGCCGGAGGGCGCGACCATGTCGTGGCCGTCGCTGGTGGCGCCGTAGCCCAGAAGCTCGCCGTAAATGCGCGCGCCGCGGGCCTTGGCGCGCTCGTACTCCTCCAGCACCACCATGCCGGCGCCGCCAGCGATGACGAAGCCGTCGCGCGCTTCGTCGTAGGCGCGGGAGGCGACCGCGGGCGTCTCGTTGAAGTTGGAGGACATGGCGCCCATAGCGTCGAACATGACCGACAGCGTCCAGTCCAGCTCCTCGCAGCCGCCGGCGAACACCACGTCCTGCTTGCCCCACTGGATCTGTTCGGCCCCGGCGCCGATGCAGTGCGCGCTCGTGGCGCAGGCGGAGCTGATGGAGTAGTTGATCCCGCGGATCTTGAACCACGTCGCCAGCGTCGCCGACGGTCCCGAACACATCGCCTTCGGCACCGCGAACGGGCCCACGCGTTTGGGGCCTTTTTCCTTGGTGATCTGCGCGGCCTGCACGATGGCGCGCGTGGACGGCCCGCCCTCGCCGACGATGATTCCCGTGCGGTCGTTCGAGATGTCGCCGGCCTCAAGGCCGCTGTCGGCGATGGCCTGTTCCATGGCCACGTGGCACCAGCCGGTCCCCTGGCTCAGGAAGCGCGCGGCGCGACGATCGACGGCGGTCTCCCAGTCCAGTGCGGGCTTGGCCTGCACCTGGCAGCGGAAGCCCAGCTCCCCGTACTCCGGCGCGGCCGCGATGCCGGGGCGCGCCTCGCGCAGCGAGGCCAGAACCTCGGCCTTGTTGTCCCCGATCGACGAGACGATCCCGATTCCCGTGACGACAACTCGACGCAACGCGCACTCCCCTGTTTCTAAAGCGGCCTTCAAGCCGTCGCCGCGGTATGGTCGCCGCGATCGTTTGGTCCTACTCCCGGGCGCCGCCCGCCAGTTGTTCGGGCGAGAACAATCCCACCTTCAGGTCCTTGGCGGAATAGATGGGCTGTCCGTCCACCAGCGTCACCCCGTCGGCAAGGCCGAGCACGAGTTTGCGGAGGATCACTTTCTTGAAATCGATCTCGTAGCGCAGAACCCTGGCGCCCGGCGTGACCTGTCCGTTGAACTTGACCTCACCGACGCCGAGCGCCCTGCCTTTGCCGGGTGCGCCCAGCCAGCCGAGGTAGAAGCCGACGAGCTGCCACATGGCGTCGAGGCCAAGGCACCCGGGCATCACGGGATCGCCCTCGAAGTGGCACTGGAAGAACCAGAGGTCGGGGTTGATGTCGAATTCGGCCACCAGCCGGCCCTTGCCGTGCGGCCCGCCCGTGGCGTCGATCGAAAGGATGCGATCGATCATCAGCATCGGGGGCAGGGGAAGCTGGGCGTTGCCGGGCCCGAACAGGCGACCGTGACCGCTCTCCAGGAGCTGGCCGTGGTTGAGGGAGGACGGATAGTCGGACATGGAGCCTACGGGTCGGGGCGATTGCGCCCGGCTTACATGGGCCGACCTATGGCGACAAGCAATCGGGGTCCCCGGTGGCTATTCCGGCAGCGTGCAATCCTCGCCGGCCCAGACATCCTCCGCCGCCACCCAACCCGCAGCGCGGTCGCCCACCTCGATGCGACGCCAGCCGCCGAGACATTCCTTGAGGGCGGCGATGACGCCGCGCTCCGCATAGGCGACGAGCCTCGCCTCGGGGCGGGGAGCAGTTCTCACGGCGAGCCGCCCGCCGGCGCCCCCCGCCACCAGAACGGTGCGGTTGGGGGAGAGGTTGCGGGCGTGAATCCAGGCCTCGTCGCCTGCGGGATCCTTGACCTTCCGCCACGGGCCGGCCTCCTCCAGCACCCGCACGGGCAGCCCGCGCGCGCGGTACACCCAGTCGATGCGGTGGTCCTGTCCCGGCCCGCGGCGGCCATAGACCTCTGCGGCCGCGAGGCTTTCATAGCGGGGCACGGGCAACCGGCTGTCAGACCCGGTGCGCGGGGCGGCGGCGGCCGGGCCGCCGAGCAGCAGCAGGGAGACAAGGATCGGCAGGGCGCGGGAACGCGGCATGGGCGGGCCTTGAAGCGGGTGGAACCTGGGCGGCGCGGTCGTTGGGCCCGCCGTCATGAACCCGGCACCGTGAAAACGGGCTTAACCGCGCGCCCCTTTCTTTTTTGAACCGGTGGCCTTTGTTCCGCCTTCCGCCCTGCTAGAAGGGCGTCATGTCGCCAAAGAAGCTCAAGGTCGTCGTCACCCGCAGGCTGCCGGATCCGGTCGAGACCCGGATGCGCGAGCTGTTCGACACCGAACTGAACGAGACGGACGCCCCGATGTCGGCGGAGGCCCTGGTCGCGGCCGTCGGCCGCGCGGACGTGCTTGTGCCCACCGTGACGGACCGCATCGACGGGCGCGTGCTGTCGCGGGCAGGGGAGAAGCTGCGCCTGATTGCGCAGTTCGGCGCGGGCGTGGACAACATTGACGTCCAGACCGCCGTCCAGCGCGGCATCACCGTCACCAACACCCCGGGCGTCCTCACCGAGGACACCGCGGACATGACGATGGCCCTGATCCTCGCGGCGCCGCGCAGGATCGTGGAGGGCGTCAAGCTGATCGAGGCGGACGGCTTCGTCGGCTGGAGTCCGACGCACATGCTGGGCCGCCGCATCTGGGGCAAGCGTCTCGGGATCGTGGGGATGGGCCGGATCGGTCAGGCCGTCGCGCGCCGCGCGAAGTCCTTCGGCCTCCAGATCCACTATCACAACCGCCGCAAGGTCGCCGCCCACATCGAGCAGGAGCTTGAGGCCACCTATTGGGAAAGCCTCGACCAGATGCTTTCGCGGATGGACATCATCAGCGTGAACTGCCCGCACACGCCGGCCACCTACCACCTGCTGAGCGCGCGCCGCCTCGCGTTGGTCAAGCCGCACGCCTACATCGTCAATACCGCCCGCGGCGAAATCATCGATGAGGCGGCGCTGGCCCGCATGCTGGACAAGGGCGAACTGGCCGGCGCCGGCCTCGACGTGTTCGAGAACGAGCCCGCCATCAATCCGAAGCTGAAGAAGCTCCAGAACGTTGTCCTGCTCCCGCACATGGGATCGGCCACGCTGGAGGGCCGCATCGACATGGGCGAGAAGGTCATCATCAACATCAAGACGTTCGCGGACGGGCACAAGCCGCCGGATCGCGTCATCCCCGCGATGCTGTGATCTGCGCTCGGCCCTCCGGCCACCTCAGCCCGAGAACGTCCAAGGCCCCACACCCTGCGTCCGCGTGGCCTCTGCACGGGAGCGGGTGATTTTCGGCGTGGGGGCAGTCGCCACACGCACGTCGTCGAAGGCGATCCATTCCACATCGACGGCGGCGCGCGTCAGCCTGGCCACCGCGTAGCCGCGCCGGCTCAGGTCGCACCATGCCAGCTCCTTGTTGGCGCCGGTCATCGCACTTTCGCGGCCGCCTTCGGGAGCGTTGCGGAACGTGTTCTCGAAGCCGGGGGACGTCACGCTGGCGCCGGCAACCTCGACGGCGGCGGGGCGACCGTCTTTGCCGCCCGGCAGGTTGAACGCCCACGCATTGTGGCTGTCGCCCGACAGCACCAGCGCATTGGACCCGTCCATCGCGCAGCTCTGGAGAAAACGGTCTCGCGCCGCCGGATAGCCGCCCCAGGAATCGAGGTTCCAGCCGTAGCCCATCTGGCCCAGCATCGCGCCCGCGTTGGCGAACTGCTGGCTATTGGCTGAGGCGTCGGCCGGCAGGAAGCGCGGCAGCTCCGGCGCCATTGCCTGCTTGCCGGTCACCAGCTGCTGGGCCAGCACCTGCCAGGTTGCGCCGCGCCCTTTGGAGCGACGCATCTCCGCCCGCATCCAGGCCTCCTGTTCGGCGCCCAGCAGGGTGCGCTTTTCGTCCTTCAGCGGGCCTTCGCCGTAGTCCCGCGCGGCCTTCGCCAGCGCCGCGCCGCCCTCCGCCATGGCCGGCGCGAGCGCGGTCCGCCAGTCCAGCTGTTTGTCGCGACCGATCAGGCGCGTGTCCAAAAGGAGGATTGTCGCCAGCGTGCCCCAATCCACCCGGCGGTAGATGCGCAGCAGGGAATCCTGGCGCCGGATGGGCATCCAGTCCGCATAGGCCTTCGCTGCGATGGCGCGCCGCACAGTCCAGTCGCCCTCCGTGTCGGGCTGGTGGTTTTGCGCGCCGTCCCTCCAGGCGTCGTTGGTGAGCTCGTGGTCGTCCCAGATGGTGACGAACGGCTTGGTCCGATGCACCTCCTGCAGCGCGGGATCGGCGCGGTAGGAGGCGTAGCGCGCGTGGTAGTCGCTCAGGCGAACGATCTCCGTCGCCGGCTCGATCACGCGTCCGGCCACGGCCTGCTCAGCGCTCGGGTACTGGCCGCGCGGATACTCGTAGATGTAGTCCCCGGTGTGCACGCAGAGATCGACATCCTCCCGTGCGGCGGCCTGCGCGTAGGCGTGGAAGTAGCCGAACGGGAGGTTGGAGCAGGAGAACAGCGCCAGCGTCAGCGATGCGGCGTCCCCCGAGGGCGCGGTGCGCGTCAGCCCGGTGGGAGAAGGCCCGTCGGCCGCGAGGAAGCGGTAGTAGTAGGGCCGTCCGGGCGCGAGGCCTGTGGCGTCCACCTTGACGCAGTAGTCGTCGAACACGGAGGCCGTGGCCGAGCCACGGGCGCGCACGCGGCGGAAGGCGGCGTCATCCGCCACTTCCCACCCGATCGTGGCGGACCCCGGCGTGGCGGGCGCGAACCGCGTCCACAGGATGACCGAACCGGCCGTCGGATCGCCGGAAGCGACGCCATGCGTGAACTGGCCCATGGGGCGCGTCTGCGCCTGCGCCGGGGCGACCAAAAGGAGCGGTGCGGCGCCCAGGACGGCGCGGCGGGAAGCATGGACCATGGCGGATTCTCCCTCGCCTTGCTTCTGCGGCGGCTCTGCAACGCCCGTGTGACGATGGGGTGGGGGGCGAGCGGGTCGCGTCGGGCTAGGGCGTCAAGGCGGCGTTCAACGGCGCCCCGGCCGCGGGCTCCGGAAAGGCCGCGCGCAGGAATGCGCGCAGATCCTCGCCGCTCCGTTCGGGGATTTCCTCCTGCGGCAGATGCCCCACCTCGTCGTAGATGATCAGGCGGGAGCCCGCGATGGCGTCATTGAACTTCGTCGCGCCGTCGACGGCCACCAGATTGTCCTGCCGGCCATGGAGGATCAGCGTCGGCGCCTTGATGGCGGCCAGCGCCTCGGCGGTCGCGACAGTGCGCTCCGCGGAGCCGGTCATGATCGCCAGCAGCACGTCGCCATGGTTCGGCGCGCGGGACATCCGGACATACCGCGCCACCATGGCGTCATCCACGAGCGCCGTATTCACGAACGAGGCCTCCAGCCCCTGACGAACCATGGGGGTGTTGTCGAGCCGTCGCAGCACGGGCCCCATCACTGGATTGCGCAGCATCTTGAAGATTGCGGGCTCCTCGGCGTCGTCGATGCGCGGGTCCGGCCAGCCGGACGCCCCCACCAGCACCAGCGCCTCCACCCGCGCCGGATGGCGCAGCGCCATCTGCCACGCCGCGCCACCGCCCATGGAAGATCCCACCACGACCGCCTTCTGGATGCCGGCCTTGTCCGCGAACCGATCCAGAAAATCAGCGAAGCCCTCGATCGTGGGAGCGTAGTTTTCCGGCGTGCGCGTCAGTCCGTGGCCGGGCAGGTCGACGCTCACCATCCGGTACTCGCCGCCGAGCAGGCCCACCCACTTTTCCCAGGTGTGCAGCGAAGCGGAGAAGCCGTGCACGAGCAGCATCGTGCGGCCGTTGGGGTTGCCCTCGTCGCGATAGTGCGCGGAGACGCCGTCCCCCATGTCCATGAACTTCGACGCCGGGGACGCGTAGTCCGCATCCAGCGCCGCGTACGTCTCGCCCGGTCGTTGCAACAGGAAGAAGCCCGCCGCCAGCAGGGCGACGACAAGCACGCCTAGCCCAAGGATCCACTTCACCATCCGCCCCTCCGGCCTCTCGCGCGGGCCATTGCTCCTGCGCATCAAAGCAGGATCGTCGGCGCGCGCCTAGCGCCAGCCCACGCGGCGGGCCCAGACCTCGAAGGCGGCCTGGCGGGCCGCCATGTCCAGCGGCGCTGTCGCCCCCTCCGCGGCGGACCGGGCGCGGATTTCAGCGATGGCTTCGTCCATGGGCGGCAGGCCCACGCTGGCGCGCCGTTCGTCGAGGGCATCGGGGTCCTCCACCGGGGCGGGGGAGAGCTCTCCCGCGGCCCAGTCAAACTGGGTGCCGAACAGCTGTGGGCGTCCCTCGAAGACCGCGATCCTGTCGGCGAGATGGGCGGCGTCGAGCGCGTTGGCGTCGCCGCGGGGGATTGCGTCCAGCAGGAGGGCCAGGCCCCGCCGCTGCACGTCCGGCCGGCAGATGGCGTGCTGCAGGATGAGAAAGGCGGCCGCCGCGCCGTCATCCCCCAGCAGGGATCGCCCCGGCCACCCCAAGGCGTCGAATGCGCGATCCAGCAGCGCGGCGTTCTCCGCGTGGACCGCCTCCATCTCTGGGTGGTAGCCGTCGAACAGGACGCCTTCCCGCACAAGCCGCGCCCGGATTGCGAAGTCGGCGTCCACCGCCTGCATAAATGCGGCGCGCCATGCAGCCGGGTCAGCGGGGGGTGCTTGCGCGGTCATGAGCGTCCACAGGTGGCGCAGTCGGGATCGACCGGCAAACGCACCGTGCGCGTCTGTGCGCCAAGCCCGTCATACAGCAACACGCGACCGGCCAGCGTCTCACCGGCGCCGGCGATGATCTTGATCGTCTCCAGCGCCATCATCGCCCCGATCACGCCCGTCAACGCGCCCACGATCCCCGCCAGGGCGCATGGCTCGGTGTCCGGCGGCGCCTCGGGCACGAAGCAGCGATAGCACGGCAGACGATCGGCGGGCGCGGCGTTCCGGGTCAAACCCGACGCGAAAACGCCCACCTGGCCGTTCCATCGGCCCACGGCGCCCGACACGAGCGGAATCCCGCAGCGATGCGCGGCGTCGTTCACCCCAAACCGGGTGGCGAAGTCGTCCGTGCCGTCGAGCGCCGCCGTCGCGCCATGTAGGAGCGCCTCGGCGTTGGACTGGTCCAGACGCTCGCGGCGGGCCTCCACGTGAGTATGCGGATTGAGCGCTTGCAGCCGTTGCGCCGCCGCCGACACCTTGCCCGCGCCCACGTCGCTGGCGCGATAGATGACCTGCCGCTGGAGGTTTGACAGCGCCACCTCATCCGGATCGATGAGTGTGAGGCGACCGACGCCCGCGGCCGCGAGATAAAGCGCCGCCGGCGCGCCCAGGCCGCCCACACCGACGATGGCGACGTGCGCCGCCTTGAGGCGCTGCTGCCCCGGTCCGCCGATCTCCTTAAGCAGGATGTGGCGGCGGTATCGTTCGGCCTCCTGCGGGGTGAGCGATGACATCGGACAGCGATCTCGGGGCCCTATAGCCCCTCGAACAGCGCCGTCGACAGATACCGTTCCGCGAAGCTCGGGATGATCGCCACGATGCGTTTGCCGGCGTTCTCTGGGCGGGCGCCGATGCGCAAGGCCGCCGACAGCGCCGCGCCCGTGGAGATGCCGCCCGGCACGCCTTCAAGGCGCGCCGCCTCGCGCGAGATCGCGAAGGATTCCTCGTTGCTCACCTGAATGATCTCGTCGATCACGGACTTGTCGAGGATGTCGGGCACGAAGCCCGCGCCGATGCCCTGGATCTTGTGCGGCCCCGGCGCGCCGCCCGACAGGACGGGCGAGGATTCCGGCTCCACGGCGACGATCTTCAGGTTCGGCAGGCGGGGTTTCAGCGTCTGGCCGACGCCGGTGATGGTGCCCCCGGTGCCCACGCCGGACACGAAGAAATCGAGCTTGCCGCCCGTGTCCACCCAGATTTCCTCGGCGGTCGTGCGGCGATGGATGGCGGGGTTGGCGGGGTTGGCGAATTGCTGAGGCATGATGGCCCCCGGCGTCGACTCCACCATCTCACGCGCCTTGGCGACCGCGCCGCGCATCCCTTCGGCGCCCGGCGTCAGCACCAGCTCGGCGCCGAGCAGCGCCAGCATCTTGCGCCGCTCGATTGACATCGTCTCCGGCATCACCAGGATGAGGCGATATCCCCGCTGTGCGGCCACGAATGCGAGGGCGATGCCCGTGTTGCCGCTGGTCGGTTCGATGAGCACGGCGTTCGGGCCGATCTTGCCGCTGGCCTCGAGGTCCTCGATCATCGCCACCCCGATGCGGTCCTTGACGGAGGCGATGGGGTTGAAGAACTCCAGCTTGCCGATGATTTCGGCGTCGACCCCATGCGCCTTGGCGAGCCGCGAGAGGCGCACCAGCGGCGTGTTCCCGATCGTGCGGGTGATGTCGTCATAGATCAGGCCGTGGCCGATGCGTGCGGTTGTTTCCGCCATGGCGGGTCTCCCTGTGCAGGTGTGGATCGCCCTCGTGCGGGGCGGCTCGCTCCGGACTGCTCGTAAAGCCAAGATAGGGCGCCGCCCCGGGACGGGAAACGACCCAGCGTGAACCGACGCTTCAACGCTACTTGCGGGGCAGCAGGCGGTCGAGGGGAGAGGCGGCCTCGCCGTCCTTGGTCTTGGCGTTGCGGCCGAGGAGGCCGCCGAGCGCCTCGCCGACGCTCTGGCCGCCCAGCGCGCGGCTCACCTGCGCGCGGGCGAGACCCTCCAGGTCCGGTGCGAAGGCGATCTTCGACCATGGGCCCCTCGCCCGGAAGGGAACGCCAATGCCCGCGAGGGCGGCGTCCCCGCCCTGGCCCTCGAGGCTGCGCACGGCGCGCGGCGCGAGGCGGATGTCGGTGGCCTGGGCCCCGATGTCGATCACGCCGGTTCCGTCCAGCCGCACGAACGGGTTGAGCAGGCGCAGGTTTGAGGTGGCGGCCGCGCCGTTGGCGACGGTGAAGTCCGCCGCGAACTCCGCGAAGTCCGTCTTCGACGATGCGCCCACAGACTGACCGCTCAACGCGGCCTGCACCGTGCGCGCCACCTGGGCCAGATTGACGCCTCGCCAGGCGCCGTCGTTGAACGAAAAGGCGATCGTGCCGCCCAGGCTCCTCATGATGTCGGCCTGGGACCGCCCGCGTCCGGTGAGCGCCGCCTTCAGCCGCCCGCGACCCTCGATCTTGTCGAAGCCGATCGCGGCCGTGAGCAGCCCCAGCGCCTGCACGTCGCGCACGTCGATCTCGCTGCGGATGGCGGGCGCTGCGCCGGTCGCGTCCACCTGCAGCCGCGCGGCGCCCGCGCCGCCGTACATCGACACCTTCGACAGCACGGCGTCCGCCACGCCGTTGGTCAAGCGCAGGCGAAGCTGGCTGTCGGTGAACTGCATCTTCTGGAAGCGCAGATCGCCGACGCCGATGTCCAGATCGGCGTCGATGGCCTTCAGGCCGGAAAGGTCGAGCGGCGTGGCGTCCCACGCCGCCGCGGTGTTGACGCCAGCAGCGGCGCCCGGCGCGGCCGCGGCGCTTGGCGGCGGCGGCGGCAGGTAGGGATTGACATCGAGGGTGGGGATGCGAACCGCGCCCCTGGCGGACAACCGACCGCCCTCCGGCGCCGTGATCGTCACGTCACCGCGCGCGGCGATGGCGTCCAGCGTGTAGGCCCCGCCGGTGAACGCGATGTCGGGCATGAGCGCCGTCATCGACGCCTCGACGCCGAACGCGGCGAAGTTGGGCCCGTCCGGCAGCGGCGATCCCGTCCAGGCCAGCACACGTCGCAGGCTCGCGCCCTTGGCGTTCAGCCGCCCCGTCACGGCGCCAGTGGCGATGTTGACCGCGCCGTCCAGCGTGGCGACGACGGGAGCGGCGTCAATCTGCAACGCCAGCGGCGTTTCCCCTTGCTCCAGCAGGGCGCGGGGCCTGCCGACCGTGACCTCGATCTTCACGGCCTCATCGCGATAGGCGAGGGCGCCGTCGAGCCGGGCAGGTTCATCAAGCGACGTGAGCGCCACCGTGGCGTCGATGTCCGATATGATCAGCGGCGCCCCGCCGTCCTCACCGACGAACGACAGATCGCCATCGGTGATGCGCATGTCGTCGAGCCGGAGCGCCTTCAGCGTGGGCGCCGGCTTGCCGGGTGCGGGCTCCTGGGTCGGGAACGTCCAGTTCGGCGCGGCGTCCTTGCGGGCGACGAGCGCCAGCGAAGGTGTATCGAGAAACAGCCGCTTGACCTCCACATCGCCGCGCAAGAGCGGCGCCACCGACACCGCGAACACGATCTGTCGCGCGGTGAGGAACGGCGCGCCGGAAAACCCCTCTGGGTTCGACAGCGTCACATCGCCGGCCGACAAGCCGAGGGCGGGCCAGACCGTGACGTCGGTGTCGCCGGCGATGGTCAGCGTGCGTCCGGTCGCCGCCGCCACCTGCTTTTTCAGCTCCGCGATCACGAGATCCTTGGGGAAGAAAGCGATCACGGCCGCCGCCGCGGCGACCACCGCAAGGATGATCGCGCCCATCACGAGAAGCACACGCCTCATGCCCGCACCTGTTGCTGAAGGATCGTGGGGGCGACGATAGCCTGCCTCCCGCTGCCGGGAAACGACAGGCGTGTGACGACGCTACGACGTGCCGGTGGATCCGAAGCCGCCGGCGCCGCGTGCGGTGTCGTCCAGCACGGCGACCTCCTTCCATCCCCCTTGCGTGACCGGGGCGACGATCATCTGCGCCACGCGGTCGCCACGCCGGATGAGGAATGGTTCGGCGCCGAGGTTGACCAGCAGGACCTGAACTTCCCCGCGATAGTCGGCGTCAATGGTGCCGGGGGTGTTGAGGCAGGTCACCCCGTGCTTGAGCGCCAGCCCGGATCTGGGGCGGACCTGGGCCTCGAACCCTGGCGGCAGGGCGATGGCTAGGCCGGTCGGCACGAGCGCCCGACCCAATGGCGGCAGCGTCATGGGCGCGTCCTCCGCCACGGCGGCCCGAAGGTCCATGCCGGCGGAGTGCGCCGTCTCGTATCCCGGGAGGGGAAGGTCGGGGTTGTGGGGCAGGCGGCGTACGGCGATCAGCACAGTCATGCCCATTCGTTAGCCTGATTCCGGCGTCAGGGGCCCGGTCGCCCGCTCGCGTGACCGGTTCGTCCAGGTCTGGTGTTCGGCGTTGGCGGGATCGGGTTTCCCCGCCGGCCACCGGTCGCTACAAACATTGCCCAGTCCGTAAGTTGGCGCATGCCCAGCGGACCGGGCGTCGAGAGGACCGAGCACCATGGAGTTTTTCCAATCACTGCTGGATACGTTCGGGGTCCCGCGGTTCGAGCTGGAGCACTTCACCTACCTGCTGCTTGTCCTGTCGATGCTGATGCGCCGCCTCGTATGGCTGCGGGCCATCGCGATCTGCTCCAGCATCGCCCAGATCGCGCATGCCGTCCTGTACGAGAGCGGCAATCCGGTGGTGATCTTCTGGGAGTCCACCCTCACGGTGGTAAACCTCGGCCAGCTTGCGCTCATGTGGTGGGAGAACCGGCAGCGGCGCTGGTCGCCGGAGGAGCAGCGCTTCATCGACACGTTTGAGCCCCCCTTGCCGCCGCCGGCGCAGGCGGCGTTGCTGCGGACGGGATACTGGCACGACGCGCCGGAAGGGTCGTGGCTCACTGTCCAGGGCAAGCCGGTGGACGGCCTCATCTTCCTCTCGGAAGGCCAGGTGCGCATCGAGAGCGGCGGCAAACCTGTGGCCACCTGTTCGGCGGGCGATTTTCTTGGCGAGATGACATGGCAGAGCGGCAAGCCTGCGACGGGCACCGCGGTGGCCGTCGGCGTCGTCCGCTACCTGCGGTTCGAACGCGCGGCGCTGGAGCGCGCCATGAAAGTGAGGCCAGTCCTGCGCTTTGCCCTGCAGACCAGCTTCAACCGCAATCTCATCGAAAAGCTGGTGCGCACCAACCAGGCGCTGCAGTCGAAGCCCGCCTGAGCCGCGGACGCGGCCTCAAGCGCGCAGGGCGGTGGCGATTTCCGCGGCCAGCCTGCCGGCGACGGCGCTCTTGGCCATGTGGGGCCACCGCTCCACGCCGCCCGCGCGGATGATCATCACCTCGTTGGCGTCGCCGCCCATTACATCGCCCGACACGTCGTTGGCGACGATCCAGTCGCATCCCTTCCGCGCGAGCTTCGCCTTGGCGTGGGATTCCACGTCGTTGGTCTCCGCGGCGAACCCGATGACGAGGCGTGGCCTTTTTTTGCCAGCCTTCGAGAGCGCGGCCAGGATGTCGGGGTTTTCCACCAGCGCAATGGGCGGCGGCCCGTCTGCGCCCTTCTTAATTTTCCGCGCGGCGCTGGCCTCCGGGCGCCAGTCGGCCACCGCAGCGACGCACACGGCGGCGTCTGCGGGCAGGCCCGCCTCGCAGGCCGCGAGCATCTCGCGCGCACTCTCCACGCGGACCGTCTCGACGCCCATGGGATCCGCCAGAGCCACCGGGCCCGCCACCAGCCGCACGTGTGCGCCCAGGCGCGCCAGCGCCTCCGCGATGGCGAAGCCCTGCTTGCCCGAGGACCGGTTGGAAATGAACCGCACGGGGTCCAGCGCTTCCAGCGTCGGGCCTGCGGTCACCAGCACGCGCCGGCCCGCCAGCGGCTGGCCTGCGACATGGGAGTCAAACAGCGCAATAATCGCCGCGTGCAGGGTTTCGGGTTCGGCCATGCGCCCGGGGCCGAATTCCCCGCACGCCATCGCGCCCTCGTCCGGGCCCACGAACACCACGCCGTCTTGCTGGAGCTGGCGCACGTTGCGCTGGGTGGCGGGATGCAGCCACATGCGTACGTTCATCGCCGGCGCCATCAGCACAGGTTTGTCGGTGGCCAGAAGGGCGGTGGAGGCCAGATCGTTGGCGAGACCATGGGCTGCCTTGGCCATGAGGTCCGCGGTGGCCGGCGCCACGACCACCAGGTCGGCGCTGCGCGACAGCTGGATGTGGCCCATCTCGGCCTCGTCGGTGAGGCTGAACAGATCGGTGAACACCTTGTCCTCAGTGAGCGAGGCGACCGAAAGGGGCGTCACGAACTCCGCGCCCGCCCGGGTCAGGATCGCCCGCGTGCGCACGCCCGATTTCGCCAGCAGGCGGATGAGCGTGAGCGTCTTGTAGGCGGCGATGCCGCCGCCGATGACGAGGAGGACGCGGCGGTCTGTCATGGAGGAGGGGCCTATACCACCGGGGTTTTCGCCGCGCCACGCGCGCGGTTAACGGGCCTGCGCGGGCCTGGGCTTCACCGCGTGTTCGCTTCCGCCGAGCTCGGGCGCGCGGGATCGGGCGCGCGGGGGCCGTTGGACACCATCAGCGCGAGGACGGCGAGCACGCCCGCGACGGCCCCAACCCAGAAATGGCGCCACTGGAAGGGAATGCGCTCCGGCGGCGGCTGGCCGTTGCGGATGGAATTGGCCGCGCCTTCCAGGGCCGCGAGCGTCTGGGGAAGGTGGCGCAGGGCGGCGAAGGCGCCCCCGGCTTCGTCCAGCGCACGGCGTGCGGTGCTTTCGGCCCCCAGCTCCCGGCGCACCCAGCGCTCGACGATGGGGCGCGCGGCGGCCCACATGTCATGGCGACCATCCAGCGTGCGCGACACGCCCTCCACCTGGACCATCGTTTTTTGCAGCATCACCAGTTCGGGCCGCAGGTGCATGCCGAACATGTGGGTGACGTCGAACAGCTGCAGCAGCAGACGGCTCATGGAGACTTCGTCGGCCTTCTTGGAGAAGATCGGCTCTCCAATGGCGCGCAGCGCCTGGGCGAACTCCTCCACGGTGAAGCGGTCGGGCACGTAGCCCGCCTCGGCGTGCACCTCCGCCACACGGCGATAGTCGCGGCGCAGGAACCCGTAGAGAATCTCCGCGAGATAGCGCCGCTCCTTGGCCCCGATGCGGCCCATGATCCCGAAGTCCACGATCCACAGCTTGCCGTCGCGGCCGTAGATGAGGTTTCCCTCGTGCATGTCGGCGTGGAAGAAGCCGTGATCGAGGGCGGCGGCGAGAAAGCCGCGCGTCACCGAAATGGCCAGCGCCGGCAGATCGGCGCCTGCGGCCTTTAGGCCGGCGATATCCGTCAGCGGCACCCCGTCGATCCACTGCATCGTCATCACGCGCTTGGAGGAGCGCGACCAGTCGATCTCCGGCACGCTGAGAAAGCCGTCCTTCTCGGCCACCTCCTTGAACTCAGCGCCCGCGCCGGCCTCAAGCCGCAAGTCAAGCTCCCGCGAGAGCGCGGTGGACACCGTCTCCACGAACTGCACCGGCTCCAGCCGTCGCGAGGAGGGGACGAAGGTCTCGATCAGTTTCGCCCCGAACATCAGCGCGCCCATCTCCCGGGCCATCTTCCGCTCGATGTTCGGCCGCAGGATTTTCACCGCCACCACGCCATGCCGGTCGAGCCGGGCCTGGTGCACCTGCGCGATCGACGCCGCCGCCATGGCTTCCGAGAAGCTTTCCCCGAACAGGTCCACGACGCGTCCGAACTCGGCGTTGATCGTGTCGAGCGCGCGCTCCCGCGAGAAGGCGGGCAGGCGATCCTTGAGCCGCCCGAGATCCTGGGCGGCGGTGACGCCGATGATGTCAGGGCGGGTGGCCAGGAACTGGCCGAACTTCACGTACGCCGGGCCGAGCCGTTCCAGCGCCATGGCCAGGCGCTCCCCCGGCGTTTGCCCGCGGCGGGGGCGGGCGAAGATGCGGAGCGTGCGACCGATCGCCTGCAGCCACAGGGGCGTCCGGCTCTGATACTCCTGCGGCAGCAGCACGTCGTAGCGGAGCAGCGTCACCGCCATCCGCAACAGCCGCCACGTATGCCCAAGCCAGTTGAACATCAGGACCCCTTGAGCCCCCCGGGTTTGAAACCCCAGTGGAGAGCCACGACGCCGCCGGCGAAATTGCGCCAGCTCACGCGGGCGAAGCCCGCCGAACGGATCATGCCCGCAAAAGTTTCCTGATCCGGAAAACGACGAATGGATTCCACGAGGTATCGATAGGCGGCCTCGTCCCGGGCCACCAGTTTCCCGATCCGGGGGATCACCTGGAAGGAATAAGCGTCATAGAGACCGCCGACGCCGCCGATGGCCATGCGGGAGAACTCCAGGCAGACGAACCGCCCTCCGGGTTTCAGGACCCGGTAAGCTTCGTGAAGGGCCTGTTGCACATCGGTGACGTTGCGGATGCCGAAGCTGATGACGAAGGCGTCGGCCATGCGATCGGCGAAGGGCAGGGCCTCGGCGTCCGCCGCCTGCCATTCGAGGCCGTCCTCGCCCCGCCGGCGGCCCGCCTCCAGCATCTCCTCGTTGATGTCGGAGATTATGATCCGAGCAGGGTCTCCTCCGGTGCGGGCGCGGGCGGCCTCCACGCGCTTCCTGATGCGCCGGGCGATGTCGCCGGTGCCGCCCGCCACGTCGAGGATGACCTCCCCGGGACGCGGGTTGAGCCGGGCGACGGCGGCGTCCTTCCAAAGACGGTGCATGCCGCCGGACATCAGGTCGTTCATGAGGTCGTAACGGCTGGCCACGCGGTCGAAGACGCTCCGCACGCGGGAGGCCTTCTCGGCGCGGGGGACGTCCTCGAACCCGAAGGAGGCGATGTCGGCGGCCATGTCGGCCCCCTGGGGGGCGTTCGGTGTTTCGTTGTGGGGCATGGACTTAGCCTTTACCCCCGGCGCGGCTGCGGGGCCAGAAGGCGGATCGGCGCGGGCGCCCCTAGAGAAGCGTCGGTGCGGGCGGGGGCCGGGATTTGGCGTCCTGCTCCCGCATCTCCCAGGTTCCCCCGTCGTCGAAGGTGCTCAGAAGCGCCTTCACCGCCCCGGGCGGCGCGTCGGTCTCGCCAAGCCACGCGGGCCAGTCCTGCGGGCGCAGGACGGCGGGCATTCGGTCGGTGATCCGCCCGATCAGCGCGTTCGCCGGCGTGGTGACGAGGACGAACGTCAGCAGGTCCTCCTCGCCGCGGACCCACCGCTCGAAGATAACGGCGATGGCGATTGGTTGGCCGTCGCGGGGCGTGATCGTCCACTGGCGGGTTTTGCCGCCGGGCAGCTCCTCGCCTTCGTTGAAGGTATGGACCATGAGGAGCCCGCGGCCGCTCTCGAACGCCGGGGCGAAGGTGGGCCGCGTGTCGATGGTCTCGGCGCGGGCGTGCATATGCTTGGGCCGGGCGGGGGACGTGGCGGACTTTTCCGGAAAGCCCCAGCGCATCGGGGTCAACATGCGCGTCCCGTCGGCGCCGCGATGGATGACCTTGGCGAACCGCATGGGGGTGGACACGATCACCGCCGCCGCCGGTGAAGCGTCCGCCATGGGCTGCGAGAAGGCGTGAACCTCCTCCCAGGAGGCCAGTTGTGTGAACTTGCCGCACATGGACGCGATGATTGCCCGCCCGCCCGGGATGTCAAACGGTCCGTTGACATCGCCGGACGGCGGGCGCGACTGACGTCATGCCCGAATTGCCCGAAGTCGAAACCGTGCGCCGTGGCCTGGCGCAGGTTCTGGAAGGCGCCCGGATCGCGCGCGCCGAGGCCCGCCGCGCGGACCTGCGCTTCCCGCTCCCGCCGCGCTTCGCGGCGCGCCTGACGGGCGCGCGAATCCTCGGGCTCTCGCGGCGTGCGAAGTATCTGCTGGCGCCGCTGGATCGCGGGGAGACGCTGGTGGCGCATCTGGGCATGTCCGGCCGCTTCACCATCGTCGCGCCGGACAGCTTGGACCGGCCCGGCGCCTTCCATTTCGCCGCCGCGCCCGATCCGGTCCACACCCACATCGTGCTCGAACTCGAGACCGGCGCGAGGGTGGAGTACAACGATCCGCGACGGTTCGGGTACATGGACCTCATTGCGCAGGACGCGCTGGATGCGCATCCCTGGTTCGCCGGGTTGGGGCCGGAGCCGCTCGGCAACGTCTTCGACGCCGCCCACCTTCGCGCCGCGTTCGCGCACCGCCGGCAGAACGTGAAGGCCACGCTGCTCGACCAGCGCGTGGTGGCGGGCCTGGGCAACATCTACGTGTGCGAGGCGCTGTTCCGCGCGGGAATCTCGCCGCGACGCGCGGCGGGCCGCATCGCGCCGGCGCGGCTCGGGCTACTGGCGGACGCCATCCGCGTGGTGCTTGACGAAGCAATCGCGGCGGGGGGATCGACGCTGCGGGACTTCGCCCAGACGGACGGCGCGCTCGGCTACTTCCAGCATCGCTTCCGTGTCTATGGACGGGAAGGGGAGCCCTGCGTGAACTGCGGCGCCCCCGTCGCGCGCTTCGTGCAGACGGGGCGGTCGACGTTCTGGTGCCCGCGCTGCCAGCGCTAGCCGCGGGCGGCCGGCGATGCCGCGCGCGCGTTGGTCCCGCCCATGAAATCGATGTAGGCGTCCTCAGACATCGGCCGCGCGATCAGGTAGCCCTGGACCACGTCGCAGCCCATCGCCGTCAACGCCGCCAGCGTGGCCTCCGTCTCCACGCCCTCCGCCGTCACCTTCATGCCCAGAGAGTGGGCCAGATCGATGGTGGATTTCACCAGCAGCGCGTCGCGGGGCTGGCGATCGAGAAGTTCGATGAACGCGCGATCGATCTTCAGTTCGTGGGCCGGTATTCGTTTCAGGTACGCAAGCGACGAAAGGCCGGAGCCGTAATCGTCGATGGAGATGTGGGCGCCGGCGGCGAGCAGCGCCTCGATGTTCTCCAGTGCGCGCGCCTGGTTGTCGATGCTCGCCGTCTCCGTGATCTCGAGGTAAAGATCGCCTGCGCGCCGCTTTACGAACTGGATAGCGATCCCGATGAAGGCGGGATCGTCAAGCAATCGTCCCGAGAGGTTGACCGCGAGCGTCGCTGGCAGTCCCGCGGCCACAAGGCGCCGCTGGCAGGCGATCGTCTGGTGCAGGGACCATTCCGTGAGCAGGCTGATGGCGCCGGTGTCCTCGGCCATGCCCACGAACAGATCGGGCGGGACGACGCCCCGTTCCGGATGGCGCCACCGCGCCAGAACTTCCGCGCCGGTGATCGCCCCCACGCGCAGATCGTATTTCGGCTGGAGGTGAATGCGCATCTCGCCGTTGCTGATCGCGCGGATCATGTCCGCCATCAGCGAGACGTTCCTGGCCGTGGTGCTGTAGGCGGCCTCGTCGAAGATGTGGGTCTTGTTGCGGGCCGCCTGGCCCTGGTCGAGGGCGATGCTCGCGCACTCGATGAGCCCGTTCGGCGTCGAGGCGTGAATGCCCGCCTGGGCAAGGCCGATCGAAACGCCCACTTCCATGGTGTTCTCGCCGAGGAGAATGGGTTCGTCCACGCGCATCAGCAGCGCCGACGCGCGCTGGCGCAGCGTGGCGAGGTCTGTGGCGTCCAGCAGGACGCCGATGACGTCGGTGGAAATCCGCGCGGCCTCGCCCGCCGCCAGCGCGCGCGCGCCGATCTCGGCCAGCAGGTCGTTGGCAAGCCGGTAGCCGATGGCCCCACGCACGTACTGGAAGCGGTCGACGCCGATGGCCGCCACGGCGAACGGTTTGTCCGCCAGCGTCTCGAGGCGTTGGCCGATGACCCGCTCGAATGCGTGGCGGTTGGGGAGGTCCGTCTCGGCGTCGTGGAAGGCGAGGTCCGAGATGCGCCGCTCGCGCACGCGGATCTCGTCGAGCATGGTGTTGAATCCGCCGCAGAGTTCGCCGACCTCGTCGTCGCTGTCGATGGCGACCTGCAAGTCGTACGTGTGGGTGCGTGCGATCCGTCGCACTGCGTCGGTCAGCGCGATGAGCGGCCGCACCACGGCGCCTTTCAGCCGAAAGGCGATCACCACCGCGATGAGCAACGCCGCCACGGCCCCAAGGATGCTTTGCGCCAACGTGGCGCGCAGGCGCGGCATGAGATCGGTGTTGTCGGCCACCAGTGTGATGCGGCCGATCGTTTCACCGCTCTGCACGATGGGCTTGGTCACTTCCAGCGTGCGGCTGCCCAGCACACGGAGCAGCGGCACGGGGCCGTCGCCGCCGAGGCGCGCGTCGCCGTCGAGCTGGAGTCCGGCGCCGATCTCCGCCAGTCGCGTGCCGTCCAGCCGCTCGACGCGGGCGTAGACGATTCCCGGCGCACGGGCGACGCCGCGCAGCGCGGTGTAGGCGCCCGCGCGATCGTTGGCGGCCAGCGCGGGCGAAGTCGCCGACGCGAAGACCGACGCCGTGGCGTGGATGTAGGTCAGTTTGCTTTCGGTGTGGCGCAGCGTTTCCTGGAACGCGGCCAGCGCCGCCGTCACGATCATGGCGCAGAGCACCGCGCCCGCGACCGCCACCGTGAGCTTGCGGCTGATCGAAGCGCGCCGTCCGCCGTGCGCCAGCGACGCGGCGCGCGGGGTGAGCCCCTTGATCGCCAATCCGTTAACCATCGCAGGGGGCCGTTCTTTAACGCCGATCTGCGATGGGTATCAGAGAACTGCTTTCAAACGGCTAAGACGCCATGTCGCCTTCAACCGCTTTGTCCATGCTCCTCGCCTGTGGTGGGCGGTGGGCCTCGCTGATCGGCTCACGTAGCGGCAACGTCGCTCTGGCGGCGTCTCTGGTGCTGGCGCCTGGAGGCGTGGGCTTCTCTGCGCTCGCGTTCGATTTCATGGCCGCGCACACGGCCAAGGTTCAGCTCCAGGCGGCGGCGGACGGGGCTGCGCTTGCGGCGGCGCGGGAGCTGCCGCTCAAGTCCACCTCGCGCTCCACGGTGGACGCTGTCGTGGTCGCGTATGTCCGCGCCAACCTCGATCCCGACATCGCGCTGGCGGCGACGGAAAGCGCAATCCTGGACGAACGCGCCGGTGTTCGTGTGACGCTCAAGGCGCATGTGCCGTCCGTGTTCGGCGGCCTGTTCAACAAGAATGGGCTGTCGCCGACGGCGACGGCGGTGGCAAGGCTTGCGGGCGGCACGCCGCTGTGTGCGCTGGCTCTTGAAACGCTGGACGCCAAGTCGCTGCATCTGGAGAAGCAGGCGCGCATGATCGCCAACGACTGCGCGGTGGTGTCCAACTCCACCCACAGCCGCGGCATCACGCTGCGCGACAGCGCCGAACTTCACGCCAGCATGATCTGCTCGGCAGGCGGCGCAGCGGGAAAGAAAGCGAGCTTCAACCCGGAGGCCGTCACCGATTGCCCGGAGATCCGCGATCCGCTGGCAGACCGGCCGGAGCCGGAGGCGGGCGGCTGCACACATCTTCTTCCCGTGGTCGTCACCGGCGAGAAGGCGCTGTCGCCCGGCGTCTATTGCGGAGGGCTGATCGTCTCGAAGAACGCCACGGCCACGCTCTCGCCCGGCGTCTACGTCATGAAGAACGGGCCGCTGCGCGTCGCCAACGACGCCACCCTCATCGGACAGCACGTCGGGTTCTATTTCGTCGGCGATCTCTCCTCCATGCGCCTTGAGGGGTCGAGCAAGGTGGATCTGACCGCGCCGCTCGACGGCCCGATGGCGGGCTTTTTGTTCTTCGCCGATCGCGTGCTCGCCACGGGCGCGCTGAAGCTCCGGGACTTCGTGATCGAGAGCAACAACGCCCGAACGTTGCTGGGCACGATCTACCTGCGCGACGGCCGGTTGCGCGTCGCGGCCCATGCCCCGATCGCGGACAAGTCCGCGTACACCGTGGTAGTGGCCCGTCGGATCGAGATCACCGCGGGGCCGGATTTCGTGCTGAACGCGGACTATGACGCCACCGACGTGCCGACGCCCGAAGGCGTGGGACCGCGTCCCGCGCAACCGTATCTGGCGCAGTAGCGCGCATTGTCCGTGATCGCGCCCTAGGCGACGGCGCCGAACAGCCTTCCGACAGCCGCCGTCAGCGCCAGCGCGGCGGCGCCCCAGAAGGTCACGCGGACGATGGCGCGCGTCATGGCTGCGCCGCCTGCGCGGGCGCTCACCCCGCCGAGCAGCGCCAGCAGGGCGAGCGACGCGATCGCCACGGCGCCGACGATGGCCTCCGGCGGAGCGGCCATCGCCACCACGAGCGGCGCCGACGCGCCGACCGCGAATGTCGCCGCCGACGCCATCGCCGCCTGGATGGGGCGCGCCTTCGTGATCTCGGAGATGCCCAGTTCGTCGCGCGCATGCGCCCCGAGGGCGTCCTTCGCCATCAGTTGATCAGCCACTTGCCGGGCGAGCGACGGCTCTAGACCCCTCTGGACGTAAATCTGCGCGAGCTCCTCGCGCTCGAACGCCACATCGTCGGCAAGTTCGCGGCGCTCGCGGGCGAGGTCGGCCTGTTCGGAATCGGCCTGCGCGCTCACCGAGACGTACTCGCCGGCGGCCATGGACATGGCGCCTGCCGCCAGCCCTGCGACGCCGGCGACAAGGATGCCGGTCTTGTCCGCCGACGCCGCCGCCACGCCGACGATCAGGCTCGCGGTGGAAACGATGCCGTCGTTCGCGCCGAGCACCGCGGCGCGCAGCCAGCCGATGCGGTCGGTCGCGTGGCGTTCCAGATGGATGTTGAGGCGGCTCATCGGGCGATCTCCGTGGGCAGTATAGCGGCGGATGCCTCAAGGCGGGCCGTCCGGCGGAGATTTTGCGCCGCCGACAGCCGGCCATAGACTGTCGTCATGAGTCCCGCCGTCCGCACGCGCTTCCTGTTCGCCGGCCTCGTGCTGGGTGGTCTGGTTGCATGGCTCGCGCCGGCGGGCGCGCAGACGCGTTTCCTGTCGATGTTCGACGATGTGCCGCTCCCGCCGCCGCTGGCGGAGAGGGCGGACGCGTCGTTTTCGTTCCCCGCCGGCGCCGGCCATATAGCGGAGACGGCGGCGGCCGGGCCGGCGGACGAGGGCGCCGTGCGCGCGTACTACGATGCGGCGTTGCCGGCGCTGGGCTGGTCCCAGGAAGTCGACGACGCTGGCGGGCTCGCCTTCGTGCGCGGTCGCGAGCGCTTGACGCTGGCGTTTGCGCGCGGTTCAGACGGCGGGCTCGTCGTGCGCTACCGCATCGTCGCGCGCACGGCCTCGCTAGCGCTCGACTGAAGTTCAAGGCGCCGCCCCCCGGCCAAGAAGGACCCCCGCCCATGGACCTCAAGACACTCATCGTGGAGCGCCATGGCGCCGTGGCGCTGGTGAAGCTCAACCGGCCGGAGGCGCTCAACGCGTTGAACAGCGCGCTGCTTGCGGAACTGGACGGCGTGCTCCTGGACCTGGATGGCGATCCGGCCATCGGCTGCATCGTGGTCACGGGATCGGAGCGGGCTTTTGCGGCAGGGGCCGACATCAAGGAAATGTCCGGCAAGACCTTTGGCGACATGTACGGCGAGGACTTCTTCGGCAACGCCGACGCGCTGGCCCGCTGCCGCAAGCCCACCATCGCCGCGGTGGCCGGTTTCGCCCTCGGCGGGGGCTGTGAGCTGGCCATGATGGCCGACATGATCATCGCCGCCGACACCGCCAAGTTCGGTCAGCCGGAGATCAAGCTCGGCGTCATTCCCGGCATCGGCGGCACCCAGAGGCTCGTGCGCGCCATCGGCAAGGCCAAGGCCATGGACCTGTGCCTGACGGGGCGGCTGATGGACGCCGCGGAGGCGGAGAAGGCGGGGCTGGTGGCGCGCGTCGTGCCTGCGGGCGCCCTCATCGAGGAAACGCTCGCCGCGGCGGCCACGATCGCGGGTTACTCCAAGCCCGCCCTCATGGTGTGCAAGGAAGCGATCAACCGCGGCTTTGAGGCCACGCTGGCGGAGGGCGTGCGGTTCGAGCGGCGGGTGTTTCACGCCCTGTTCGCCACGGCTGACCAGAAGGAAGGCATGGCCGCCTTCATCGCCAAGAGGCCGCCCGTGTTCACGGACCGGTAGGAACCCCTGAGGCTTGAGGGCGCCGTTTCGATTGACCCCGCACGGGCGCCCCGATATACCCCCGCGCTCACTTGAGCGCCGCACCAGAGACAAACCATGGCCAACACCTCGTCCGCCAAGAAAGCGATCCGCGTGATCGCCCGCCGTACGGCGGTCAACGCCGCCCGCCGCTCGCGGGTGCGCACCTACTGGCGGAAGGTGGAAGAGGCGATCGCGTCCGGGGACGCCTCGGCCGCGGCGATGGCGTTCAAGACGGCGGAATCGGAAACCCGCCGGGCGGTCTCGAAGGGCGTCCTTCACCGCAATACCGGCTCGCGGAAGGTTTCCCGGCTGGCCCAGCGGGTCAAGGCGCTCTCGGGCGCGCGTTAACACACGATCGTTCAACGCAGGGTAGAGACGGGTGCGTCGCATGCAGCGGCGCACATTTTTGCGTTCTGGGCGTCATAAATCCGCGACCAAACAGTTACGAAATTATTATCAAACTGACTGCATTTTTTCGCCTGTAGGCATACGTTCCGGATGCCATGGGGGCCAAGGCCTTCGACCGTTTCCGGGATCGTTCCCGACCGCGTCCCGACCGCCCATAAGCCTTGCCGCCCATGGCCTCCAGCGCCATCCAAACATGGTGAATGTCATATTCTTGACGTGCGCGCAGAAGGCGAATTAGGTGTCGTGCACAGGGGCTGACTACACCTCCGCAAACGTTTCATCGGGCTGATTGAAGACGTTGGCGGGCCACGCGAGAGCGGGGCACGCAGAGGTTGTGCCTGCCCCGTCATCGGGGTCGCTGAGGCGGCTTCCGGGGAACGCGAGGGCTGAATGGAACACGAACACGCACGCGACCATGACGATGGCGGCCGCCCGGGACTCGAGGCGATCCGCGCCTGGGCTCTGAGCAAGGACGAGCTGCGGGCTCATTTCGGCGAGGGCATCTACCGGTCCTACATCGAGCAACTGGAACTGGCCCTGGACGAGGAGGACGAGCGCATCTTCCTGGCCCGGGCCGGCGGCACCCAATCCAACTGGCTCAACGCCGAGGCGAAGGACCAGATCGCCCGGCGCATGAGCGCCCACACCCGCGTCTACAAGCCGATCCGCATCTGCGTGATGCGCGAGCTGAACCAGAAGGCGCTCGATTCCATCCGCGCGCGTCGCCTCGATCCTGCGATCGAGCCTGTGCCCACCGTCGGCGCGCCGCCCGCGCAGCTGCCCGGCGGCCCCAGAACGCCGCAATGGGCGGGAACGTTCAGCACGCTTTGCGTCGGCCCGCCCAACGACAAGGCCGTGATGCTTGGCCGGCTGATCGCCGCGCGCAGCGCAAATCTCCGCATGGTCATGGTTCGGGGCGAACCGGGCGTCGGCAAGACGATGCTGGTGGAGTCCATCGCCAACCAGGCGCTCGAGGAAAACCCCGGGCTGTGCGTCCGGCTGATCAACGGCCAGCGGTTCACGGAGGACTTCGTGGACGCCCTCAAGGGTCGCCGCGACACCAGCGCGTTCAAGGCCTATGTCCGCGAGGCGGACCTGCTGATCATCGACGACGTGCCCCGCGTGGCCGGGCGCAAGCAGACCGAGGAAGAACTCTACGACACCATCATGTCCGTTTACGACCGCGGCGGGTTCGTGGTCCTGACGGCGGTGGCCGGGGTTTCCGGCGTCGCCGGGTTCGGGGAGCGTCTGGCCCACCACCTGAAGTGCGCCACGGAGTGCGAGATCGCCCTCCCGGACGAGGCCCTGCGCCGCCAGATCCTCGCCGCCCGGGTGGCGGCCTACGCCGCCGAGCAGCCCGGCTTCGCCGTCGATGGCGACGCCCTCGACATGATCGCCCGCCGCATGCCCGTCACCGGGCGTGAGCTGGACGGGGCGATCCGCCAGCTCATGATGGAGTGGCTGGTCTCCAAGGCCCCCATCACCCGGGAAACGGCGGAAACCGCCCTCCGGAACCGCATCGCGGAGCGGGAGCGCAAGGTGACTGTGGACATGATCAAGGCGGCCGTCGCGCGTCACTTCGAGATGTCCGTCGCGGAGCTCCTGCGCAAGACCCGCGAAAAGGCGGTCTCCCACCCCCGCCAGATCGCCATGTACCTGAGCACCAAGCTCACCACACTCAGCCTACCCAACATCGCCCGGCTGTTTGGCGGCTACGACCACACGACGATTCTCTTCGCGAAGCGGAAGATCACACGTCTCCTGCAGGAGTGCCCGGACATGCGCCGGGACGTGGAGGAGATCATGAAGCTGCTCCGGCAGCCGCTGCCGCCCGGACACGCGCACTAGCGCCCGGTCGCCAGCGGCCGGGGTCCGGGGCCGCCGAGGCGGGCCCGGACCCCGGCGGCGGGGCGGCCGTGGTCCTTCGGGGGCCTGGGGCGATTGGGCTTCCGCAGCCGCCTCATTCTGCTATTTTTTCGCACCGCGCGGCCCTGAGTCGCGCGGGCGCGCCTTCCACCGGGGAGGGGCGGAGCCGGCAGAGACGGATGCGTACATGCGGTTGACGATCGAGCGGGCGGCGCTGCTGAAAGCGCTCACCCACGTCCAGAGCGTCGTCGAGCGTCGCAACACGATCCCCATCCTGTCCAACGTGCTGCTGTCCGCGCAGGATAGCGCCCTGCGCCTCACCGCGACGGATCTCGACATCGAGATCGCGGAAGACGCCTTCGCCGAAGTGGAGCGCGCGGGCGCCACCTCGGCGCCGGCCCAGTACCTCTACGATTTCGTCCGCAAACTGCCTGACGGCGCGTCCGTGAAACTCGACCTGGGCGGCGACGACGCGCGGCTTTCGGTGTGGGCGGGCAAGGCGCGCCTCAACCTGCCCGTGCTTCCCGCGCAGGATTTTCCGTTGATGCCGGTGGACGCCTTGGCCACCCGCTTCGAAATCCATCCCTCAGAGCTCAAGCGCCTGATCAACAAGACGCGGTTCGCCATCTCCACCGAGGAGACCCGCTACTATCTCAACGGCATTTACCTGCACACAGCGGTCACCGAGGATGGGCCCAAGCTGCGCGGCGTCGCGACCGACGGCCACCGCCTTGCGCTGGCCGATGCGCCGGCGCCGGACGGCGCGCAGGGCATGCCGGGCGTCATCGTGCCGCGCAAGACCGTCGCGGAGCTGCACCGCCTGCTCGATGACGCCAGCGGGGCCGTCAACATCGCGGCGTCGGACCAGAAAATCCGCTTCGAGCTGGGCGACGCCGTGCTGACCTCCAAGCTGATCGACGGGTCCTTTCCGGAGTACGCGCGGGTCATTCCGAAACAGAACAATCGCATCCTGCGCGTCGACAACAAAGCGTTCGCAGAGGCCGTCGATCGCGTCGCGACCGTATCCGCGGAGCGCTCCCGCTCCGTGAAAATGGCGCTCGACGGCGATCGCCTGACGCTGACCGTCAACAATCCCGACGCCGGCCTCGCCACCGAGGATTTGCCGGCGGAGTACGACTCCGAGCCCATGGAGATCGGCTTCAACGCGCGCTATCTGCTCGATGTCGCCGGCCAGATCGAGGGCGACGCCGTTCAGTTCGAGTTCGCAGACTCCGGCTCGCCCACGCTGGTGCGGGACGAAAGCGATCCCAACGCGCTCTATGTGCTGATGCCGCTGCGGGTGTGACCCCAAGGCTTCACTGCGCGCGTCTCACGCTGACGGATTTCCGCAGCCACGCCGCGCTGGATCTGGAACTCGATGCGCGCCCGGTCTGCCTGCACGGGCCCAACGGGGCGGGGAAGACCAACATTCTGGAAGCGCTGACGATGCTCGCGCCGGGCAGGGGACTGCGCGGCGCCGGGCTCATGGACGTGGCGCGTGGCGGCGTCGATGGCGCAGCGCAACGTCCGCGGCCATGGACGATATCGGCGCGCATGGTCGCCGATGGCGAGACGCTGGCGCTCGGCGTCGGCGCCGAACGCACTGAGGCGGGCGTCCGCCGCATCGCGCGCATCGATGGGCGCGCCGCCACGGCCAGCGATCTCGCGCGTGCGGCGCGCCTGTCATGGCTCACGCCGGCGATGGATCGCCTGTTCGCCGGCGCGGCGGGCGATCGCCGCCGTTTCTTCGATCGACTTGTGCTTGGCCGCGCGCCGGAGCATGGCCAGACGGCCGCGGCCTACGAGCGCGCCATGCGTGAACGTCAGCGGCTGCTGAACGAGGAGGTGGGCGACGCCGCCTGGCTGCACGCGCTGGAGCGCGAGATGGCCGCGAACGGCTGCGCCATGGCGGCCGCGCGGCTGGAGACGCTGGAGCGGCTCCGCGATACCATCGCGCAGCGCCCCGATGGCGCGTTTCCCAAGGCGAACATCGCGCTGGAAGGCGCGCTGGAGGCCGCGTTCGCCGAAGGCCGCGCCAGCGCCGACATCGAGGACGACTTCCTGGAGACGCTGCTGCGCGGCCGCGCGCGTGACGCCAAGGCCGGGCGCACCCTTGAGGGCCCGCACCGGTCCGACCTGCTCGTGCGCCATGCGCCCAAGGACATGCCCGCCGACCAGTGCTCCACGGGCGAGCAAAAGGCGCTGCTGCTGGGTCTCATCCTGGCGCACGGCCGCGCGCTGGCGGACGATCCCGGCGCAGGCCCCGCGCTGCTGCTGCGGGACGAAGCCGCCGCCCACCTCGATCCCGCCCGCCGCGCCGCCCTCTATGAGGAACTGCTCGCGCTGCCGGGGCAGGCGTGGCTCACAGGCACGGAGATCGGCCTCTTCGAGGCCTTTGGCGCCCGCGCGCAAATGGTGGCGGTGTAGGAGGGGCCATGACGATCACCGGAGGATGCCTGTGCGGCGCCGTGCGGTTCGAGGCCGCGGCGGCCCCGTTGATGGTGGCGTTTTGCCATTGCGGAAGCTGCCGAAAGCAGACGGGGGCGCCGGTCGCCGCCTATGTGGATTTCCGGCGGGCGGATGTCCGGTTTGTCGCAGGCGCGCCCACGCGATTCGGGTCGTCGCCGGGGGCCTGGCGGGGCTTTTGCGGCGCCTGCGGATCGACGCTGACCTTCGAGGGCGACAACCTGCCAGGTGAGATCCACATCCATCTGGGGGCTCTGGACGAACCCGAAAACTTCGCCCCCGAGAAGGCCGATTTTCCGGAACTGGAACTCCCCTGGCTATGCCTTGGGGCGCAAGGGGCGGACGCATAGCACGAATGCTGCTTTCGGCGCCGGATTTTCGGGACTTTCGGGGGGCGACTCCCTACATTGAAAGCTGGCCTTCCACAGCGATTCGAGTCCCATGACCGCCCCCGCACCCCAGCCGGCCCCGAACACCGATTACGGCGCGGACTCCATCAAGGTCCTCAAGGGTTTGGATGCCGTCAGGAAGCGGCCGGGGATGTACATCGGGGATACCGATGACGGGTCCGGGCTTCATCACATGGTGTATGAGGTCGTCGACAACGCGATTGACGAGGCGCTGGCGGGGCACGCGAAGAATGTGGAGGTCATTCTCCACGCCGACGGTTCCGCGGAGGTGACCGACGACGGTCGCGGCATTCCCACCGACATCCACACCGAGGAGGGCGTCTCCGCCGCCGAGGTCATCATGACCCAGCTCCACGCCGGGGGAAAATTCGACCAGAACTCCTACAAGGTTTCCGGCGGTCTGCACGGCGTGGGCGTATCCGTGGTCAACGCGCTTTCGGAACACCTCGACCTCACGGTCTGGCGCGACGGCAAAGTCCACCAAATGCGCTTCCGCATGGGCGAGGCCGAGGCTCCGCTCGCCGTCACAGGTGATGCGCCGCTCGTGGACGGCCGGCCCCGTCGCGGCACGGCGGTGCGTTTTCTGCCCAGTCCCGCCATCTTCACGCAGACCGAGTTTGACCGGAAAACCATAGAACACCGGCTGCGCGAACTCGCGTTCCTCAACAGCGGCGTCAGAATCATCTTCCGCGATCATCGCGGGCCGGAACTCTACGAGGAGACGCTGTTCTACGAGGGCGGCGTGCGCGCCTACGTGCAGCACCTCGATCGCTCGCGCGCCGCCATAATCCCCGAAGCCGTCTACGCCATCGGGGAACGCGACGGCATCACCGTGGAGGCCTCGCTCCAGTGGAACGACGGCTACCATGAGACCATGCTGTGCTTCACCAACAACATCCCCCAGAAGGATGGCGGCACGCACCTCGCGGGCTTTCGCGGCGCGCTCACCCGCGTGGTCAACGGCTACATGCAATCCTCCGGCATGGCCAAGAAGGAGAAGGTCGACATCACCGGCGACGACGCGCGCGAAGGCCTCACATGCGTGCTCTCGGTCAAGGTGCCGGATCCGAAATTCTCCAGCCAGACCAAGGAAAAGCTTGTCTCCTCCGAGGTTCGACCGGTGGTGGAGAGCCTCATCCACGATGCCCTGTCGCAATGGTTTGAGGAAAACCCGGCGCCCGCCAAGGCCGTTATGCAGAAGATCGTGGACGCCGCCGCCGCCCGCGAGGCCGCGCGGAAGGTCCGCGATCTCGCCCGCCGCAAGAACGTGCTCGACGTCGCATCCCTGCCCGGCAAGCTGGCGGATTGCCAGGAGAAGGATCCAGCCAAATCCGAGCTGTTCATCGTCGAGGGCGACAGCGCCGGCGGCTCAGCAAAACAAGGCCGCAACCGCGAGAACCAGGCCGTGCTCCCGCTGCGCGGCAAGATCCTCAACGTCGAGCGCGCACGCTTCGACAAAATGCTCGCGTCAGATCAGGTCGGCACCCTTATCACAGCCCTCGGCGCAGGCATCGGTCGCGACGACTTCAACATATCAAAACTGCGCTACCACAAAATCATTATCATGACCGATGCAGATGTTGATGGTGCGCATATTCGGACTTTGTTGTTGACGTTTTTTTATCGGCAGATGCCGGAGTTGCTGGATCGGGGGCACATCTACATTGCGCAGCCGCCGCTCTACAAAGCGACCAAGGGCAAATCCGGCCGCTACCTGAAGGACGAGGCCGAGATGCAGGCCTTCCTCATCGACCAGGGCACCGACGGCGAGGTGCTGGCGCTCGGCACGGGCGAGCAGCTCTCCGGCGAGGACCTGCGCCGCCTCGTGCGCGAGGCCGCGGGCGTGAAGGCCCACATCGACCGCCTCCACCAGCGCGCCTCCGACGCCGTGCTCGAACAGGCCGCCATCGCCGGCGCGCTCAACCCCGACGCGGGCGAGGCCGAAGCCGCGCGCACCGCCGAACGCCTCAACCGCATCGCCGAGGAAGGGGAGGCCACCTGGTCCGGCGTCTTCGACCGCGACCACGCCCTGGTGCTGGAGCGCACGGTGCGCGGCGTCGCCGAGCGCGTGGTGCTCGACAAGCCGCTCCTGGGCAGCGCCGACGCCCGCCGCCTCGCCGACCGCCACGCCAGCCTCAAGGAAACCTACGCCGCGCCCGGCGAGCTGCGCGGCGCGAAGGAGACGCAGGCCATCTACGGCCCGCTGTCGCTGCTGGCCGCGGTGCTCTCCGCCGGCCGCAAGGGCCTGCACATCCAGCGCTACAAGGGCCTTGGCGAGATGAACGCCGACCAGCTCTGGGAAACCACCCTCGACCCCGAGTTCCGCACGCTCCTGCAGGTGCGCGTGGACCACGCCGACGACGCCGACGATCTCTTCACCAAGCTGATGGGCGACATCGTGGAGCCCCGGCGGGACTTCATCCAGGCGAACGCGCTGGATGCAGCGGTGGATGTGTGAGGGTGGCTTGGCGTGTCATTCTCGTCCGGTTGTGCTAGGTATTTCTCATGTCTCTCCTCGACCGCATCGCCCGCGACCCCGCCATCATGGGCGGCAAACCCTGCATCAAGGGGACACGGATCACCGTGGAGTTGATCCTTGAGTACTTGGGCGAGGGGCTCACGGCAGACGAGATTATCGAGGGCCACCGACATCTGAGCGTGGAGGATATCCGCGCCGCGGCCACCTATGCCGCACACTACCTGAGCCATGAAGGCCTTATCGCGGCCGAGTAGCTTCGAAACACATTGGTAATCCGAACGCCGCGACCGCTGGACGTGTCGAACCGAGCCGGGGCGCCCAATGTACAAGTTTCTCGCCGATGAGAGTTGTCCCGATCCTGTTGTCGATGCGCTGGAAGAGGCGGGCTTCGACATCGTACGCAGCGTGACGACAATGCGATCAGCCACAGATGACTCCGTGCTTGCGGCGGCGGTCTCTGAAGGCCGCATCGTGATCGCGCAGGATCGCGATTTCGGTGAATTGATCCTGCGTAGGGGACTGCCTGCCGCCGGCTATGTCTTGCTCCGGCTGAAGGGGCGGGACTGGACGCGCGTCTCGCAGCGCGTCGTGGAGGCGATCCAAACCGCAAGAAGCCTTGAAAACTCGGTCCTCGTGATCAACTGGACAACCGCGCGCATTCGGCCCCTGAAGGACTGAACGCCGGTTGTGTCGTCCGTTCGGCGCGTGTGCGCCGACGACGCCGAGGACCTCTTCACCAAGCTGATGGGCGACATCGTGGAGCCCCGGCGGGACTTCATCCAGGCGAACGCGCTGGATGCAGCGGTGGATGTGTGAAGCGCGCCTGCCGCGCTGGGTGATTGGCGCAAGGCTGCGGGCCAGAGGCCCGCGATCCCGATGACGTTCTTTTGGACGCGCGACCCCGCTATCCCAGCTCACCCTCGCGCGCAGGCGCCGCCATACCGCCGAACTCCACGCCCAGTCTTGCGGCTGCACCGCCGGCGCCTCGCCGGCCCGGTGTTTGGTCTGTGATGCTGTCGGCTGGTTTGGTCACCGCATGCCGGCGGGGCGCCGGCGGTCCTGCTCGTGGACATCCCGCTTCACTTTGGTACCGTCCTCGCGGGGACGGCGGGGGTACTGGCATGACGGCGGGCGGACACGCGGGATGGTATTCCCGTGGCTATCTGCCTCACTGCGATTCGAGCGCGGCCGTGCAGCACGTGGCGTTCGGGCAGGCAGATGCGTTGCCGCCGGGCATCGCCTTTGAAAGCGACGACCATCTGGACGCCGGGTTCGGAAGCTGCCTGCTTCGCGTAGACGACATCGCCCCCATCGTCGAGAATGCGCTGCTCCACAGTGACGGTGAACGGTATCGGCTTCTGGCATGGTGCGTCATGCCGAACCACGTGCATGTGGTGTTCGAACAGCTTTCGGGCGCCCGCTTGTCCGCTGTCGTCCAGTCCTGGAAATCAGTCACGGCCCATCGGATCAATGCGCGCTTGGGGCGACGCGGGCGTTTTTGGCGTCGTGAGTATTTTGATCGTTTCATGCGGGATGACGGCCACCTTGCGCGGACGATCGCCTATGTGGAGGGCAATCCTGTGAAAGCCGGCCTCGTGAAGGCGCCGGAAGACTGGCTGTTCTCCTCTGCGTCACGACATCGCAAAACAGGCTGCGGTTAGGACCGCCGGCGCCCCGCCGGCCCGGTGTTTGGTCTGTGAAGCTAACGCTCTCGGTTTGACCACCGCTCGCCGGCGAGGGCGCCGGCGGTCCTCATGAGGTGCGTCGTCACACAAATGCGGGGACAAGCCCACCCCACTGTCCCCACCAAAAACCCCTTTATTCAAGGCGTTTCGCATCAATGCGCCCCGCCAATCCGGGGGGCGCGCCCGTGGGGCATCATGGCGGCATGGTCCACCCATCCCCAAAGCGCCGCCGCGGCTACACCGAGGAGGACTGGCGCGCCGCGATGACGATGTACGCAGAGGGCGCGAGCGCCGCCGCCGTTTCCGCGCGTCACGGCATGAGCGTGAGCGCGATCTACACGAAGGCGAGCGCGCTCGGGCTCACGCGCGCGTCGGGCCGCACGGCGCCGCCGAAGACGCCGATCGTCAGGCGCGTGCATCGCCCGCAGGCGGCGTGGGATGCGGCGATCGCTGAGTATCTCGCCGGCGAGACGGCCACCGTGGTCTGCCGGCGCCACGGCATCAACCGGGCGACGTTCCACGGCAGGATCTGTCGTGAGGGCATGTCCAAGACGAAGTGCGCGACCGCGAAGCCGCCCGACCCCGATCCGACGCCCACACCAGAGGCCGCCGCCGCGCTGTGGCGCACGCGCGCGCACGCAGCGCAATTGCCTCCGGACGGCGCGTGGCGCACGTGGCTGTTCCAGGGCGGGCGCGGCGCTGGCAAGACGCGCGCCGGCGCGGAATGGATCGCCGATTTCGCCGCCCGTCATGGCGCGGCGCGCATCGCGCTGGTGGGCGGGGCGATGCGCGATGTGCGCGAGGTGATGATCGACGGCCCCTCGGGTCTCGCGCACCTGCCCGATCGCGCGGCGCCGCGGTTCGAGGCCGGCCGCCAGCGGCTGGTGTTTCCCAGCGGGGCGGTGGCGTTCGCCTTTTCCAGCCAGGAGCCGGAGCGTCTGCGCGGGCCGCAGTTCGACGCTGCGTGGGCCGACGAATTCTGCGCGTGGGCGCGCCCGGCCTATACGCTGACGATGCTGCGCATGGGCCTGCGGCGCGGCGTCGACCCGCGCCTGGTGGTGACGACGACGCCGAAGCCGATGCGGGAGCTGCGCCGGCTGCGCGGCGAGGCCTCGTGCGTGGTCACGCAGGCGGGCTCGGCCGCCAACGCCGCCCATCTTGCGCCGGGCTTCCTGGAGAACCTGCGCGACATCTACGGCGACACGCGCTTCGCCGCGCAGGAGCTCGACGGCGTGATGGTGGAGACCGGTGGCGCGCTGTGGCGCGCGCAGGATCTGGCGCTGGTGCGGGGGCATGCGCCACCGGCGTACGACGCCGTGGTGGTGGCGGTGGATCCGCCGGCGGGCGCGGAGGGCGCGGCGTGCGGAATCGTGGCGGCGGGGCGCGTGGGGCGGCGCGGCTTCGTGCTGGCCGATGAGACCGCGCGCGGGCTCTCGCCGCTGGGGTGGGCGCAGCGCGCGTGCGACGCCGCGCGGCGGTTCGGCGCGCAGCGCATCGTGGCGGAGGCGAACCAGGGCGGCGCCATGGTGCGCGCGATGCTGGCCAGCGCCGGCGCGCCGTGCGCGGTGCGCCTCGTCCACGCCACCGACGCCAAACGCGTTCGCGCGGAACCTGTCGCTGCGCTCTACGAGCAGGGGCGCGTCACGCACTGCGGGGCGTTCGCAGCGCTGGAGGAGGAGATGATGGCGCTCTCGCGCGATGACGACGCGGGCCTGCGCGACCGTGTGGACGCGCTGGTGTGGGCGTTGACGGCGCTGCTGGTGGAGGCGCCCGTCGGGCGGGCGCCGCCGCGCGTTCTGCCGCTGTAGATTTCGCGCTTGACGGGAATGCGACAATTGTGAGTTACTTGGGCGTCGGAAGATTTCGGCGGTGCGCCTGCCCGTTATCAGACAGCTCTGCTGCGACACGCGACAGGGCATGGCAAGTTGTCGGGAAGTCTTCGACCTGAAAATCTGCGGATGGCGCTTCAGGGTATGGTGCGCCGTCTCCAAGGGTCAGCCGGCGCCGCGAAGAAGCGCGCTTCAGCAAAAGCGGTGTGGGCGGGGACAAATCATGAACGGGGATGCGTCCTGCGCGGCTCAGAACGGGTGGCCGCTCGCCGCGGTGAGGAAGCGCATCACGGGCCGCGCGGCGAGGTAGGCCTCGGCCACGTCGTGCAGGAACGCGGGCTTGCCGGCGTCCGCCTCCGTGGCCTCCACCATGAGGAAAAAGCTGCGCTTCTTGATGTCCTCGATGTGCGGGTGCGCGGGGTCGAAGCCGCGCGGCGGCCGCAGCAGCGGGTCCCCGGGCGCTAGGCCCCCGAACGTCTCCACCAGCGACGGCGCCGACAGCGCCTTGCGCCAGGCGGCGGGCTCGTCGGCGATGCGCTGGCGCACGGCGCCCAGCAGCGTCGGCGCGGGCATCCACACGCCGCCGCCGTAGAACACCCGCCTCGGCTCCAGGTGCAGGTAGAAGCCGGGGGCGTGCGCGTCCTTGCCGGCGGCGTGGCGGAACTGCACCCCGGTGTGCGTCTTGTAGGGGCTTTTGTCCTTGGCGAAGCGCGTGTCGCGGTGGATGCGGAACATGGACCCGCCCACCGGGCGCGGATCGGCCACGAATTGCGGGGAGACCTTGCGCAACTTGGGCGCAAGCGCGGTGATGAACGCCGAAACGGGCGCGACGACGGTATCGCGATAGCGCTGCTTGTTCGCCTCGAACCACGCGCGATCGTTGTGGGCCGCAAGATCCCGGAGGAAACCGAAGAAGTCCTTCCCGAACCCTGCAAACGCCATGGCGTGCTCCCTGCGCGGCCTGTGAGGATGCGATGGGGCGGCGGCAGGGCGCAATTGAAATGTTGGGCGCACAATCGCTGTCAGCGACGGCCAAGTTTGTCGTCGATGATTTGACCAAGTACCCCGACGGCTTCCCCGTGAATGAGGTTGGCGCTCGTCGCACAGCTGCTTTCGGCAACCCCGGCTTCCACGCAGGTTGAGAGCAGCAACTGGGGGCCGAGCAAGGAAACGGACGCAATTTGGCTGAACGACGAAAGCTCAATCTGAAGATTGGCGTCTCTCCTGCCTCCGATGACCGTACTAGCGCGGCTGACCTTTCTCGGGAACGATGGATTGGACGCCAAAGAAAACTCTAGGGTAATGCTGCCTTTGGTCCACGAGCCGCCCGTAGAGGTCATACCCCCGGCGCGAAACACCAGCTTGTTGCGGCCTTCGATGTGCATATCCACCTGGATGTCGGGCATGTGCCGGTTGCGAGAGTTTGTGACGCTCCACGAGTACGTCTCCACCGAGTACGACCGCGCACCGCGTCCGGGAATGATGATGAGATCACCCTTTTCGACGGCGGAGTAGGTCGTGGCCGATGGCTGCTCGGCGACAGCGTTCGCCGGTTGCCGTTGCTGAGTCCGGGGTGGGTCGGCAACTGGCGGCGAAATGACCGGCGGCCGCGACACGGGCGCCGCCGCTTTCCCTGCCGCCTCCAGCTCCGCTACGCGCTGCCGCAGCGCTTGCGTTTCCGGGTCCACGCGCGCCGGCGCCGAGACCAGCACGAGGTTCTGCCCGGAGAGCGTGCTGACCATGTGCGGGAGTTGCTTCTGGCCGGTGGCGTCCCACACCTCGTCCTGCATGCGCCCGACGGCGAGGCGCAGCTCCAGCCCCGGTTCCGGCAGCCAGCGCGCGAAGGCGCGGGCGAACGGGCTCGGCGCGCCGGGGGCGCCGTCGGTGGCGAGCGCGCCGGGCTCCGCCGAGAGCACGATGAGCGTGCCGCGCGCGGTCTGCGCCTGGTTCGGCGCCGCAAGGCCCGGGCCGCCGTTGCGGGCGACGGCGACGGTGCGGCGCATGCGCGGCAGGAACGGATTGTCCCGGCACGCATCGAGCACCACCATGCGCGCCCGCGCGCCGGCGGTGGCCTCGATGAGCTTGGCGGCTTCCACACCCTGGAACGCGAGATCGGCATCGACGGCGAGGCGGGCGTCGGTGGGCACGAGCCAGTTTTGCCCGCCCACTTCCACGCCGTGCCCGGCGTAGTAGACCACCGCCAGCTCCGCGCCCTGCGCCCGCTGCTGGAATTCCCCCAGAGCGCGCAGCGTCTCCGCCACGCCGAGATTGAGCCGCGTCACCGGCGTCTCGAAGCCCGCACGCGTCAGCGCCGCCGCCACGACCGCTGAATCCGCGCGCGGATTGTTGAGCGGGGCGTACCCGGCGTACGTGTCGTTGGCGATGATGAGCGCCACGCGCCGGCCCTGCGCGTGCGCGGCGGGGTGAAGCGACAGCAGGGCCAGCAGGGTGAACGCGATCAGCCGCCCGATGCGAACCATGGTGCTTCCCCAAACGCGACGTCCCAGGCGGTCGTTCTAGTCCGGAAGACACGGTGGTGGGAACCGTGAAGACGCGGCCCACGTGTTGACCCGCGGTCCCCGGCGTCCCGTGCACGCCTCAGGGGCGACCCGGTGTTGCGCGCGCGGGCGCGGGCGGCGATGGTCGCGGCATGCGCCTCCTCGTTTCCCTTCTCGCCGCCCTGTTCGTCGCGTCCGCCGCTGCGCAGACGCCGTCCAACCCGATCCTCGCGCCGCCCACGCCGCCGGCTGTGGCGCCCATTCCGCCCGCCGCGCAGGCCACGGTGGAGCGGTTGCGCGCCGCGGCGCTGGAGAGCGATCTGGCCTACGGCATTGTGGAGAGCCTCACCACCGAGGTGGGCGCGCGGCTGGCGGGCTCGGAGGCTGAGGCGCGCGCGCGGGCGTGGGGCGTGGCGCAGCTCAAGGCGCTGGGCTTCCAGAATGTGCGCGTGGAGCCGTTCGCGATCCCGTATTGGGCGCGCACGCTGGAGCGTGCGACCGTGACCGCCGCGGACGGCGCGACGCAGACCTTCGTGGTCGTGGCGCTTGGCGGCTCGGCGCCGACGCCGGCGGGAGGCGTGCAGGGGGAGGTGGTGCGCTTTGCGTCCATGGCGGCGTTCAACGCCGCCCCCGCGGAGGCGGTGGCCGGGCGCATCGTGTTCATCGACGAACCGACCGTGCGGTCGCAGGACGGTTCGGGATACGGGCAGGGCGTGGCCAAGCGCGGCGCGTGCGCGCCAGCGGCACAGAGCAAGGGCGCGCTGGCGTGCGTGATCCGCTCCGTGGGCACCCACTCCCACCGCTTCGCGCACCAGGGCGGCAGTGCGCGCCAGCCTGCGGGCGTGGCGTTTCCCGCCGCCGCCATTTCACCGCCGGACGCCGACCAGCTCGCGCGCCTGATGGCGCGCGGCCCGGTGCGGCTCACGCTGGAGATCGCGGTGGAGACGCGGGAGAACGCGCCGTCGGGCAACGTGGTGGGCGAGATCGTGGGCCGGGAGCGGCCCGAGGAGATCGTGCTCATCGGCGGCCACCTCGATTCGTGGGACCAGGGCACCGGCGCGCTCGACGACGGCGCCGGCGTGGCCATCACCACCGCCGCCGCCAAGCTGATCCGCGACCTGCCGCGCCGTCCGCGCCGCACCATCCGCGTGGTCATGTTCGGCGCGGAGGAAACCGGCATCCATGGCGGGCGCGCGTATGCGGAGCGGCACGCGGCGAGCCTCGACAAGCATGTGATCGCCGCGGAGAGCGATTTCGGCGCCCGCGCCATCTGGCGGCTGCGCACACGGGTGGGCGAGGGCGCCTTGCCGTACGCGCGCGCGCTGCACGCGGCCGTCGCGCCGCTGGCGGTGACGCTGGGCGACAATACCGCCAACGGCGGGCCCGACCTGGGGCCGATGCGCGCGGCGGGCGTGCCCATGCTGGAGCTGGGCCAGAACGGTTGGGACTATTTCGACTACCACCACACGCCCGACGACACGCTCGACAAGATCGACCGCGCCGAACTGCGCCAGAACGTGGCTGTCTACGCCGCCGCCGTGTGGCTCGCCGCGGAGATGGACTGGGACTTCCGGGCTCCCGCGGCGCCGCAGCCGGTGGGCGCGGCGCGGTAGCGGTCCCGTCGCATTGACACCGGTCTTGCGGCGCCGGACACGCGGGCGATGAAGTTCGTCGGCGCGCAGGATACGGCCGGTCCGTGGGACGTCGTCGTCGTCGGGTCCGGGTTCGGGTCGCTGTTCTTCCTGAAGCGGTTCCTGGCGCTGCGTCCACGCGCGCGCGTGCTGGTGCTGGAGCGCGGACGCCACAACGACGCCGCCTGGCAACTCGCCAACAACGCCAACGCCGACATCGCCCACGACGCCACGTTCGTGAACGAAAGCGGCAAGGAGTGGATCTTCACCGTGGGCCTCGGCGGCTCCACCAATTGCTGGTGGGCGCTCGCGCCGCGCCTGCATCCCAGTGATTTCACGCTGAAGTCCCGTCACGGCGTGGGGGCGGACTGGCCGCTCAGCTACGACGATCTCGTCCCGTACTACGAGGATGCGGAGCGGATCATGCTGGTGGCGGGGCCGGACGATCTGGGCGGCGTCTTTCCCGGAACGCGGGGCTATCCGCAGCCGCCGCACGCGCTGTCCACCGTCGATGAAATCCTGCGCCGCCGGCCGGGGCACATGCACCATCGCATCCCGTGCGCGCGCCTCACGCGCGCGGTGGAAGGGCGGGGGCGATGCTGCGCCTCCGCTGTGTGCAACCTGTGCCCCACCGGCGCGAAGTTCACCGCGCTCAACGGCCTCGCCGACGTCCTCGGCCACCCCGGCGTGTCGATCTGCACGGAGGCCGAGGTGCGCACGCTGGAGGTGGCGGGCGGTCGTGTCACGGGCGCCGCCTTCGTCCACGCAGGTCGCGACCATCGCGTCCGCGGGGATCTCGTCGTCCTGGGCGCCAACGCCATTTTCAATCCGTGGATCCTCATGCGCTCCGGCGTCACGGGCGGGCACGGGCTGGGCGGCTACTTCGGCGAGAAGATGTACGTGCACGTGCCCGTGCTGCTGGACGGGGTGGACGGCTTCGACGGCGGCACCGCCAGCACCTGCTTCAACCTCGCCCGGCTGGATACGCCGCAGCGCGGGACGATGGGGTCGGTGGTCTATTACTTCGACAACATGGTCGCCAGCCACGGCCTGCGCATGACGCCCGGTCGCTGGCGCCAGATCCAGCACATCAGCCTCTACGTGGAGGACGTGCTGCGCCTCGAGGACGGCGTGGTGGACGACGGCGGGCCCATGCCCACCGTCCGCCATGCGGGCTTCAGCGACTACGCCATGCGCGGCATGCGCGCGGCCATCGACGCGCTGCCGGACGTGCTGGCCGGCCTGCCGGTGGAGTCCGTGGGCGAGAGCTTCATCCGGCCCGCCATGGGCCACCTGCAGGGCACCACGCGCATGGGCGTCTCGGCGGCGGACTCGGTGGTGGACGCCGATCTCCTGCATCACACGCACCGCAACCTCGTGGTGGTCGGCACGTCGGTGTTTCCCACCATGGGCAGCGTGAACCCGTCGCTCACGGCGGCGGCGCTGTCCTTGCGCGCGGCGGAGCGGCTGGCGGGGCGGCTCACGTGAGCGCGCGCATCTCCCGCCGCGCGGCGATGCTCGGCGCCGGCGCTGCAGCCGCGGTGGGCGTCGCGGGCGCGGGGTGGGCGTTCGCCGGCACGCTGGAGCGCTATGTGGCGGCGCTGCTGCGCCATGTCTTGAGGGACGAGCCGCTCGCGCCCGGCGCGGTGGAGGCCTTCGCCGCCGCGTATGTGGCCGCCGCCACGGCGGACACCCGCAGCAAGGGCGCCTGGCTCGCCCGCGCGGCGCAGCTGATCGGCCCCGGCGGCGTGGACCGGCTGTTGGGCGGCCATCCCGTATACGCCGGCTTCAAGGCCGCCATGGTCACGCGCTTCCTGCTCGGCTCCACCTACTTCCAGCGCGCGGCGAACGACGAGCCAGTGGAGTTCGTCGCCTACGCGATCACCTGCTCCAACCCGTTCGCGCGGCTGAGCTAGAACCACCCCGCCGCCTTCAGCGCCTTCACGTTCGGGCGGCTGACGGGGGCTTCGGCGCCGTTCTTGAGCACCAGCGTCACGCGCGCGCCGTCGCGCTTGACCTCGGCCACGCCGTCCTTCGCGACCCACCAGGAGCGGTGCACCTGCGCGCCCTCCACGCCCTCCAGTTCGGCCATGGCGTCGGCCAGGCGCATGAGGATCATGTCGGCGCCCCTGGAGGTGTGGACGCGCAGGTAGTGATCCTCCGCAGAGACCGCCCAGATGGCGCCGCCCATGATCTTCGCCGGCAGGCGGCGCGCGAGGCGGATGTCGGGCGCGGGGGCGCCCGCGGGCGGGGCGTGCGTGGCGGCGCCCGGCGCATTGACCAGCATCATGATGCCCGACATGGCCGCCGACACGGGCAGCACCGCGCCGAAGTAATAGGGCAGGGTCTCGAGGCCGCGGGCGCCGAACACGAGGCCGGTGTACCCCCACACCATCAGCGTGGTGGGCAGGGCCACGACCGTGGTGACGGTGGCCCACAGCAGGAGCCGGCTCTCGCGGATGCGCCGCTGTCGGGACGCCGCCACGCCCACGACCTTGCCGATGCCGGCGCCCGCCATCATCAGCGGCACCCAGTAGAGCAGGCGCTGCGCGAGGGGGGCGTCGCCCATGTCGAAGGCGTTGACCCAGGCCATGAACACGCCGGCGGCGGCGGCGATGGCGAAGCCGCGGAGATTGTCCACGGAGAGAAGGCCCGCCGTTCGCGCTTCGCCAACGGCGCCGGCGCGCGGTCCACGAAGTTCACCGGTCGGTTCGCGCATGCGGACGGGCATCCGGAGGGGCGGGCGCGCAAGGAGGGCGCGCCACACGCCGTTCGCGCAAGGAGATGCCGCATGACCCGCACCCCCAGCAAGCCCGCCGCCGCACGCACGCCGCTCGCCGCGCGCCCGGCCGTCCGCATCGCGGGCTGGGCGGCGATGCTGGCCATCGTGTTCGGCGCGCTCACGTGGGCGGGCCTCGATCCGCTCACGCTGATGCAGCGGGACTGGCGTCTGAAGGCGCCGGATTTCGCCCTCGTGGCGCGACAGCCGCCGTTGCTGCTGCTGCACCTGGGCGCGGCGCTGACGGCGTTGGCCATCGGGCTGTTCCTGATGCTGCGCCCCAAGGGCGTGGGCCTGCACAAGGCGCTGGGGTGGATGTGGGTCGTCGCCATGGCGGTGACCGCGGCGAGCTCGTTCTTCCTGCACGGGATCAACGGCGACCGGCTGAGCCTCATCCACCTGCTCTCGGGGTGGACGGCCGTGATGCTGCCCATGGGCGTGGTGGCGATCCGTCGCCGCGACGTGGCCCGCCACCGCCGGGTGATGACCGGCCTGTTCATGGGCGGCCTCGTGGTGGCTGGCGCGTTCACGTTCCTGCCGGGACGGCTGATGTGGGCGGTGTTCTTCGGCTGAGCGCGAAGGCGGGGCGCACACGAAAACGGCCCCCGGCGTCGCCGCGCGGGGGCCGTCTCAATCGTCAGTGAGCGGGCGCTCAGAGCGCGCGGAGGTTGCCCGCCGCGTTCTTGCCCGTGCGCCGGTCCGCCTGCTCTTCGAACTCGACCTTCTGGCCTTCGTTCAGGCTGCGCATGCCGGCCGCTTCCACGGCGCTGATGTGGACGAACACGTCCTTGCCGCCGTTGTCGGGCTGGATGAAGCCGAAGCCCTTGTCAGGGTTGAACCATTTCACTGTTCCCGTGGTCATGGGAGTATCCTTGCGTAGTCAAATAAAGGACGATCGCGCGCGGACGCGCTTTCGCCGGACGTATCGATGTAGGGAAGAGTGCGTCAGCAGGGCCCTTGAGGGCCGGGCCAAGTCGTCGGCCGAAACTCGATCAGGAAGGCATACCTGCGAATTGCGGTGAAAGCTAGGCCCGATGTTCTTGGGGGCCTGCGGTGTGGCCAAACCGGGCCGAACGGCCTTAACACGCACCCGTCATGACCTCGCTCCGCGCCATCGCGTCGCTCATCGTCGCCATCACCATCCTGCAGGCCGCCCAGGGCCTGATGGGCGTGCAGCTGCCGTTGGCCATGCACGCCGACGGGCTCAAGGGCGCCGCCATCGGCTTCGTGGGCGCCATGTACTCCGCAGGCTTCATGGCCGGCGCGTGGTTCGGGCCCACGATGCTCGCGCGCGTGGGCCACATCCGCGTGTTCGCGGCCTCGGCCTCCGTGGTCACGGCCAGCACGCTCATGCTGTTCATGGCGGCGGATCCGATCTCGTGGGCACTGCTGCGCGGCGTGATGGGCGGGGCGATCGCGCTCGTGTTCGTGGCGGTGGACTCCTGGATGAGCGCCTCGGTGCGCAAGGAGGAACGCGGCGGCGCCATGGGCGTCTACCAGGTGCTGACGAAGGCGGCGCTCACGCTCGGGCCGTTCCTCGCCTTCGGCGCGCCGATGGACGGCGCGGCCCCGCTGATGATCGCGGGCGCGTTGATGGCGATGGCGGTGGTGCCCATCACGCTCACCACCCAGCCGCAGCCCGATCCCCCGCGCGCGCAGCCGCTGGCGCTGCGCGACCAGTTCAACGTGGCCCCCGCAGCGGTGACGGCGGCGTTCTTTGCGGGCTTTATCAACGCGGGCGTGATGACGCTTGCGCCGCTTTACGCGGAAGAGCACTTCGGCGCGGCCTCGGCGGCGAGTTTCCAGTCGTCGGCGTGGCTGGGCTCCCTGCTGCTGCAATGGCCGGCGGGCAAGCTGTCGGACCGGATCGACCGGCGCCTTGTGATGGCGGGGCTGGCGGCGCTGGCGGCGGCGTCGGCGCTGGCGCTGGCGGTGATCGGCGGGTCACTGCCATTCGCCGCCTCGGCGGCGCTGTTTGCGTTGTGGGGGGCAGGGGGGCTTTCGTTCTACGGCATCGCCACCGCGCACATGGCCGATCGCGCGGAGCCCGGCCGCATCGCGCAGGCGGCCAGCGGGCTTTTGTTCGTCTGGGCCACGGGCTCCATCGTGGGGCCGCTGTTGCTGGGCGTGGCGGTGGAGGCGGCGGGCCGGTCGGCGATGTTCTGGTTCGCGGGTCTCTCTGCGGCGGGCCTCGCGGCATTCATGCTGCACCGGCGCGGCGAACGCGAACCCTCCCTGCAGACCTCCAAGGAAGCGGTGGCGCCGCAGCAGGCCACCAGCGTGGCGGCGGCGGAGATCGCCTATGGCGATAATGCGCCCGGCGCCGCTGCGGAAGCGCCGGCGCGCTGACGCGGCAAACCAGGGGCGCCACGGGTGGGCCTTGCCCCGTGGACGGCGCCTTGCGATACCCGGCCCGATTTCTCCCCACCGTGCGCTGAAAGGCCCCGCCGATGAACATCCACGAGTACCAGGGCAAGGCGATCTACCGGAAGTATGGCCTCCCCGTTTCGGCCGGGTATCCCGCGTTCACGGCGCAGGAGGCCATCGAGGCCGCCGCGAAGCTGGGCGGGCCCCTGTGGGTGGTGAAGAGCCAGATCCACGCCGGCGGGCGCGGCAAGGGCAAGTTCAAGGAGCCGAAGGCGGGCGAGAAGGGCGGCGTGCGCCTTGCGTTCAAGCCGGAGGACGTGGGCGTGTTCGCCGAACAGATGCTGGGCTCCACGCTCGTCACCGAACAGACCGGCCCCGCGGGCCGCGTGGTCAACCGCCTCTACATCGAAGACGGCAGCGATATCGAGCGGGAGCTCTATCTCTCCGCGGTGGTGGATCGTGAGACGGGGGGCGTGTCCTTCATCGCCTCGCCGGACGGCGGCATGGACATCGAGAAGGTCGCCCACGACACGCCGGACCGCGTGCACACCATCGCCACCGATCCGAAGGTCGGCGCCACGGACGCCGATGGCAGGAAGATCGCCGCAGCGCTGGGCCTCACGGGCCACCTCGAAGCGGAATGCGTGGACGTGGTGCGCAAGCTCTACGCCATGTTCACGAAGGAGGACATGAGCCTGCTGGAGATCAACCCGCTGATCGTCACGAAGGACAATCACCTCAAGCTGCTGGACGCCAAGATCAGCTTCGATTCGAACGCCGCGTACCGTCACCCGGAGTGGGCCGAGCTGCGCGACCTCGGCGAGGAGGACGAGAAGGAGATCGAGGCGTCGAAGTACGACCTCGCCTACATCGCGCTCGACGGCGACATCGGCTGCATGGTGAACGGCGCGGGCCTCGCCATGGCGACGATGGACATCATCAAACTGTTCGGCGCCGAGCCCGCGAACTTCCTCGACGTCGGCGGCGGCGCCAACGAGGAGAAGGTGACGGCCGCCTTCAAGATCATCACCGCCGACCCGAAGGTGAAAGGCATCCTGATCAACATCTTCGGCGGCATCATGAAGTGCGACGTGATCGCCAACGGCGTGATCGCGGCGGTGAAGACGGTGGGCCTGAAAGTGCCGCTCGTTGTTCGCCTTGAAGGTACGAACGTGGAGCTGGGCAAGAAGATCATCGCAGAGAGCGGTCTGAACGTGATCCCGGCGGATGATCTGGAAGACGCGGCAAGGAAGATCGTGGCGGCGGTGAAGGGGTAGCCGCTATAGTCGCCAGCGAGGAGTCAGCCCATCTAACTCCCGCTTGCGCCGTAAATATGGTGACGGATATTTTTTGGATTGTTTCGACTGATCCGGCGACAGCCACGCCAACGAGCATGAGGGAAAACAGCCCAAGCGGGGCAATCAGTGGTTCAGCTCCGGGCTCAGTCGCTATTTTTGCGATGGCGGAGAACCAAGGCTCCGCAATCCCGAACGCTATGCCGATGATCGCGAGCCATGAAATTCCCGTGCAACAACGCGATACGACGTCGTCGAGAGGCGAAAGGCCTATGAACCACTACCCAGGATCCGTCTTGGATGATTTTCTAATGGTTCCGACTATTTGTATCCATGGCTGCAGTAGTAGGCCAGCGGCTGCGCTCATGAGTATGGCAGACAAGAACACAAGAATTGCTGTAGCAAGAGCGCCCGCGAGCCAATGAAACCGCATAATGAAGCCCGCAAAGAGGCCGCAGCTCATTGCAACGGACACTGCAATAAGCGGTGCCGCCAACGCCCTGAATTGCGGGCCGGATAATTTGATTTCCAAAGGGCCAATTCTTGTCGGTTTAATGAGCGACAACGCTGCCAATGTACTGCCGAACAAGAAAGACAATGTACCTGAAACAGCGCCAATGAATGCCATGGGCATGTTGGCAAATTCGGCCTGAAACTGACCAATCACGGAAGAAACCTCAATCGACGACGGTGCTATATTGCACGATTCGCGATCTGTTCTCGTGGCGGGCTAGGTCGCCCTATCTTTCGCGGACAGACACCGGTTATGTCTCCCTCGATGCGCATTACATGTCTCGGACATGACCGCCATCACCCTCCCCAAGGACCTCGAAGATTGGGCCCGCGCCGAAGTCGCGGCGGGCAGGGCGGCATGACGCTGCGCCGAAAATCGGCTATCATCCTGCGATGACCTCCACCTACGATACCGACGCCTACACGTGGGCTCTCGCTCAGGCGGATGCGCTGCGCCGGCGCTCCAGCAATGAGCTCGATTGGGACAACCTCGCCGAGGAGATCGAGAGCGTGGGGAAAAGCCAGGCGGCGGAGCTGCGCAGCCGCTACATCACCTTGCTGATGCACCTGCTGAAATGGGCCTACCAGCCCGAGCGGCGTAGCCGCAGCTGGGAATCCACCATCCGTCGGGAGCGGCTCGAAATCGCGCGACATCTCGATGGTAACCCGGGGCTCAAGTCGCGTCGGGATGAGCTGCTGGGCAGCGCCTACGAGACCGCGCGCATCGACGCCGTTGGAGAGACCGACCTTCCGTCGGAGACGTTCCCAGAGACCAACCCCTTCACCCTCGCGGAGGTGATGGATGACGGCTTCTGGCCGGATGCGCCCGTAAGCGCGCCTTGACCCCACCCCTCACAGCTTCGCGATCTCCGCCTGCAGCGCGGCCAGCCGGTCCTCGTCCGCCGGGTGCGTTGAGAGGAACTCCAGCGGCTGCGGGCGGTCGGCGTTGCGCGCGATCATGGCCTGCCAGAACGTGAGCGCGGCGGTGGGGGGATAGTCGGCGTCGGCCATGTAGCGCACGCCGAGGCGGTCGGCCTCGAACTCGTGGGTGCGGGAGTAGGGCAGCACCACGCCGTAGATGAGGCCCGCACCCAGCGCGGCGGCGGCTTCGTCGGCATACTGGCCAAGGCTCTCCGACAGCGCGATGGACGCCACCGTCATACCCGCCTGCACGGCGAGCTGCTGGGTCATGCGCTCCGCCGCGTGCCGCGCCGATACGTGCCCCACCTCGTGCCCCATCACCGCGGCGATGGCGGCGTCGTCGTCAGCAAGGTCCATGAGGCCGCGGAAGAACCCGACCTTGCCGCCCGGCAGCACGAAGGCGTTGATCTCCGGGCTGTCGAACACCACGAACTCCCAGTCGCCCTGCGCCACGCCGGCGGCGGACACCACGCGCGCGCCGATGGCCTCCAGGCGCCGCTGGAGCCCCGCGTCCGGCGCGCGGGGCGTCTGGCGCAGGATGTCGGCCCAGGCGGTCTGCGCCATCTGCGCCAGCATCTCGTCGGAGACGAGCGCGAGCTGGCGGCGACCGGTGGCGGGATTCTCCGAGCAGGCGGCGGGAAACGCCAGCGTCCCGGCGAACAGGGCCAAAAGGCGGCGGCGGTCGAGCGGCGGCGTCATGGGCGCTAGATAGGAAGTCCGCGCGCGCGTCAAACCGTGCGGTCGCGGAGAAAATCCGCTAGACTGAGCGCATGGCGATCTTCACGGACATGCCGGCCCGGCCGCGGGCGGGGCCATCGGTCGGGCTTCGCGCTCCGGTCATCCGGCGCGGCGCGCTCGTTGCGGGCGTCGCGCTGGCGGTGACGCTGGCGTTCGCCCTGGGGCAGCCGGCGCGCGCGCTCGCCGCCGATCCCGATCTCGCGCGGCTGCTGCGCGGCATGGCGGTGCTTAAGGCGGCCATCGCGCTCGCCGCGGGCCTCGCAGTCTGGTGGCGCTTCGGCCAACCGGCCTCCTGGGCGGTCACGGGCGTTTACGCAGGGTCCGTGGCGGCCATGGCCGGCGTCGCCGGCGCGCTCTGGCGCCTTTCGGGCCTTGAGTGGATTTCGGTGCTTTTTCACGCCGCGCTGCTGGCGATCGCCGTCACCGCGCTGCGCGACGGGATGGGGCGGCGCGCGCCTTAGCCGCCGCCCCGCCGTTGCCGGGGCGCTAGCGCGTGTACGCGGTCTGCGTCACGCCGCCGTCGCGGTGCAGCTGCGTCAGCAACGGCGCGTCGAGCAGCTTCACCGCCTCCGCCACCGCATCGCGGCGGCAGGCCGCCATGGCGCGCCGCGCCGCCGGCGACGGGCGGTTCACTTCGGGCGCATCGCACACCGCTTGGGCCGCCCGTTCCAGACGCATCAGCATGGCGGCGGCGCCGCGCTCGCTGGTGAGGTCGAGGTCGTGCTGCCGGACGGAGGTGGCGCGGCTTTCCGATGCGGCATCGGCGACGGGACGCTCCTCGGCCACGGCCGGCGCGCCGGCGGCGACGAGGAGGGCAATGGCGGCGACAGTCGAACGGATCATGCTCAGGCTCCCTTTGGGCGCGGCGCCGTGGACCGGCGCGCTGTGCCGTTTGTCCGTGTGACTGTAACTGTCATACGGGTGTCACAAAAGGGAATTATCCTAGGAGGAACGCCGGCTCTTATAAAAAGTTTGTCGGCGGATGATGGCGCAGCGCGCGCAGGCCATGGGACGCAAGGCCCCCGCCGCACGGCGCGCCTCGCCGCGCCCCCGTGAATTTTTCGTTACATTTGGGAAATCGCCCGAACCCTTGCCGCTTGCGATGGCGTCGGGCGCCGTTTTGCGACGGTTGGACGCCCGAAGTCGTGGTTCGGTCGCGGCGTCGGGGGCGGCCGCAAGCCGTCGCGGCGCGCCGCTGCGCACCGCGACAGGCCCATGGGGTCAGCGGACGACGCTGCCGGCCGGCGCTTCCGCGCGCAGCTCCTGCACCTGGCTCCGGACGTCGGCCACCAGCGCATCGGTCAGCGCCGGTCGCGCGGGGTTCAGACGCAGACGTGCGTCCAGCGTGTCGTTCAGCGCGCTCAGCAGCGGGCGGTTCACGGTCTCCACGGCGGCGTCCAGCGCGTCGCGGCGACACTGGCGCTCCAGCGTGAGCGCGAGGACGCCCGGCGCGGCCTGGTCCGCGCACGCTTCGGCGGCGGCGTCCGCGAGGTCGCGGTGGAACGCGTCGACGGACGCGACGTCGCTGAAATCGACGGCGCGGGTGGAAACCGCCACGTCACGGGCTTCGGCGGCGCCGGCGATGGCGAGCGTCGCCGAGGCGGCGGCGAGGGCGAGATGGATGGACTTCATGAGATCGCTCCGGTGTGACCGGCGGTCATTGGCGCCGCCGTGAACCGGCGCGGGGGTAGGTGATTCCTTTGACAGGCTGATCGCAGCACGATGAATCCTCTGTCGCCTGCGCGTCGCGCCATTGTCATGCGCGTTTCCAACGCCCCGTAATCGCGCGTGTTTTTGCGCGCCCTGCGAATACGCAACGGTGATCTGACGCGGCGGAAGCCCGCAACGGCGGTTGCTTTCAGCTCTTGGCCGGCGGGTTTGCCTTTCGTGCGCGCTGCGCTACGAACGCCCCGCGAATTCTCCCCTCAGCGCTGGCGGCTCGATCTCCATGTCCATTCTCGTGAACGCGTCCACCCGGGTCATTTGCCAGGGCTTCACCGGCAAGAACGGCACCTTCCACTCCGAGCAGGCCATCGCCTACGGCACGAAAATGACCGGGGGCGTCAGCCCCGGGAAGGGCGGGGGGACGCACCTTGGCCTTCCCATCTTCAACTCCGTGGCGGAAGCGCGCGACAAGGCCGGCGCCGACGCCACCGTGATTTACGTGCCCCCGCCCGGCGCCGCCGCGGCGATCGAGGAAGCCATCGACGCCGAGATCCCGCTCATCGTGTGCATCACGGAGGGCATCCCCGTGCTCGACATGGTGCGTGTGAAGGCTAGGCTCTCGACGTCGAAATCCCGCCTCATCGGGCCCAACTGCCCGGGCGTGCTGACGCCCAACGAGTGCAAGATCGGCATCATGCCGGGGTCGATCTTCTCCAAGGGCCACGTGGGCATCGTCTCGCGCTCCGGCACGCTGACCTATGAGGCCGTGTTCCAGACCACCAACGAGGGCCTCGGCCAGACGACGGCGGTGGGCATCGGCGGCGATCCCGTGAAAGGCACGGAGTTCATCGACATGCTGGAGATGTTCCTGGCGGACCCGGAGACCACGTCCATCGTGATGATCGGCGAGATCGGCGGGTCGGCCGAGGAGGACGCCGCCCAGTTCCTGGCCGACGAGGCGAAGAAGGGCCGCAGGAAGCCGACGGTGGGTTTCATCGCCGGCCGCACCGCCCCGCCCGGGCGGCGCATGGGACACGCCGGGGCCATCATCTCCGGGGGCAAGGGCGATGCGGAATCCAAGATCGCGGCCATGGAGGCCGCCGGCATCCGGGTCGCCCCGCATCCCGCCGCGCTGGGGCGGACGATGGCGGAGTTGTTGAAAGGCGCGTGAGGGGCGGGGCGCGTTCCCGCATGCAAGCTTTGCGGGCCGGCATGTGACGCCGTGGATCGAATACGCGTATTTGGTGAAGCGCAGCGGCCGAAACCGCCCTATATGTGGCCCCGACGCTCCGCGTGACGAACTCGATTTGTAAGGACCGATCTCCATGGCCGACGGCGCCCGCGGCATTTCCAACTCGGCGTTCCTGGAAACCAGCTTCCTCGACGGCGCCAACGCCCTCTTCATCGAACAGATGCACGCCCGCTTCCTGGACGATCCCCAGTCGGTGGATGCGTCGTGGCGAACGTTCTTCGCCGAGATGGGCGACGCCGCCGCGCTGAAAGGCCCGTCGTGGGCGAAGCCCGGCATCGCCAATCCCAAGCCTTCGGAAATCACCGCGCTGCTCGACGGCAACTGGGCCGCGCTGGAGCCCAAACTCGCCAAGAAGATCGAGGTCCGCGCCAACGCCGAGCTCCCGCCCGGCGCGGCGACGCCGACGAAGGCGGTGATCGAGCAGGCTGCGCGCGACAGCGTCAAGGCGCTGATGCTGATCCGCGCCTACCGCACCCGCGGCCACCTCGCCGCCCAGCTTGACCCCCTCGGCATCGAGACCAAGGGCCCGGTGGACGGCCTCGACCCCGCCGACTACGGCTTCGGCCCCGACGACATGGATCGTCCGATCTTCATCGACAACGTGCTTGGCCTGGAGACGGCGACCGTCCGCCAGATGCTCGACATCCTGCGCCGCACCTACTGCGGCAACCTGGGCGTCGAATTCATGCACATCACCGATCCGCGCGAGAAGGCGTGGATCCAGCAGCGCATCGAAGGCCCCGACAAGGAGATCAGCTTCACCGTCGAGGGCAAGAAGGCGATCCTGAAGAAGCTGATCGAGGGCGAGACGTTCGAACGCTTCCTGCACAAGCGCTATCCCGGCACCAAGCGGTTCGGTCTGGACGGCGGCGAGGCGATGATCCCGGCGCTGGAGCAGGTGATCAAGCGCGGCGGCGCCTACGGCGTGGAGGACATCGTCCTCGGCATGGCGCACCGCGGCCGCCTGAACGTGCTGGCCGCCGTGATGGGCAAGCCCTACCGCGTGATCTTCCACGAGTTCCGCGGCGGCTCGGCGAACCCGGAGGACCTGATGGGCTCCGGCGACGTGAAGTACCACATGGGCGCCTCCTCGGACCGTACGTTCGACGGCCACGCCGTGCACCTGTCGCTGACGGCCAACCCGTCGCACCTGGAGATCGTCAACCCGGTCGTGCTCGGCAAGGCGCGCGCAAAGCAGGCCTCCCGGCAGACGCACAAGGAAAACGACAAGGAGCTGTTCGACCTTCGCGCCCGCGTGATGCCGCTGCTGATCCACGGCGACGCAGCCTTCGCGGGGCAGGGCGTCGTGGCGGAGTGCTTCGCGCTGTCGGGCCTGCGCGGCTACCGCACGGGCGGCACGGTGCACTTCATCATCAACAACCAGATCGGCTTCACCACCAGCCCGCGGTACTCCCGCTCCAGCCCGTATCCTTCGGATGTGGCGCTCATGGTGCAGGCGCCGATCTTCCATGTGAACGGGGACGATCCCGAGGCGGTGGTCTACGCCACCAAGATCGCCACGGAGTACCGCCAGGAATTCGGCAAGGACGTGGTCATCGACATGTTCTGCTACCGGCGGTTCGGTCACAACGAGGGCGACGATCCCTCGTTCACGCAGCCGCTGATGTACAAGAAGATCAAGGACCAGCCTCCGGTCCGCGAAATCTACGCACGCAAGCTCCTGTCCAACGGCACCGTGAGCCAGGCGGAGGTGGACGGCTGGGTCAGCGCGTTCGAGACCTTCCTGGAGGCGGAGTTCGAGGCCGGCAAGGAATACCGCCCCAACAAGGCGGACTGGCTGGACGGCGTCTGGTCGGGCCTCGGCCTGCCCGGCGACGAGGAGCGCCGCGGCGAGACGGGCGTCGCCGTGGACAAGCTGCGCGCCATCGGTCGCCGTATCACCGAAATCCCGTCCAACGTGGACATGCACAAGACGCTGGCGCGCGTCATCGAGGGCCGCCGCAAGGCGATCGACGCGGGCGAGGGGATCGACTGGGCCACCGCCGAACACCTCGCGTTCGCGACGCTGCTGGACGAGGGCTTCCCTGTGCGGCTTTCCGGCCAGGATTCCTGCCGCGGCACCTTCAGCCAGCGTCATTCCCACTTCGTCGACCAGACGACCGAGGAGCGCTACACGCCGCTCAACAACATCCGCCCCGGCCAGGCCCACTACGAGGTGATCGATTCGCTGCTCTCGGAAGAAGCGGTGCTCGGCTACGAGTACGGCTACTCGCTGGCGGCGCCGAACACGCTCACGCTGTGGGAGGCCCAGTTCGGCGACTTCGTGAACGGCGCCCAGGTGGTGATCGACCAGTTCATCTCCTCGGGGGAGCGCAAGTGGCTCAGGATGTCTGGCCTCGTGATGCTGCTGCCGCACGGCTATGAAGGGCAGGGGCCGGAGCACTCTTCGGCGCGGCTGGAGCGCTTCCTCCAGGCCTGCGCGGAGGACAACATCCAGGTCGTCAACTGCTCGACGCCCGCCAACTACTTCCACGCCCTGCGCCGCCAGCTGCACCGCCCGTTCCGCAAGCCGCTGATCGTGATGACGCCCAAGTCCCTCCTGCGCCACAAGCGCTGCGTCTCCACGCTGAAGGACATGGGGCCAGGCGCCTCGTTCCACCGCGTGCTTTGGGACGACGCCGACGCCCACCTCGACAACGGGCTCACCACCATCCGCCTGCGGCCGGACGCCGACATCCGCCGCGTCGTGCTGTGCTCGGGCAAGGTCTACTACGACCTGCTGGAGGAACGCGAAAAGCGCGGTCTGGACGACATCTGCCTGCTGCGGTTGGAGCAACTGTATCCGTGGCCCTTCAAGTCCCTCACCGCCGAACTGCAACGGTTTCCCAACGCGGAGATCGTGTGGTGCCAGGAAGAGCCGAAGAACATGGGCGGCTGGACGCACGTGGACGCATGGCTTGAGCTCACGCTCGAGCGGATGGACGTGAAGGCCAAGCGCGCGCGCTACGCCGGACGGCCCGCGTCGGCGTCGACGGCGGCGGGCCTCATGTCGAAACACCAGAAGGAACTCGAGACGTTTCTCGAAGACGCGCTGGGCGCCTCCAGTCAGGCCCCGCAAAGTCAAGCACAGGCGAGCTGAACATGACCGATATCGTGGTGCCCACGCTGGGCGAGTCCGTGACGGAGGCGACCGTCGCCAAGTGGCTGAAGCAGCCGGGCGATGCAGTCGCAAAGGATGAGACGCTCGTGGAGCTGGAGACGGACAAGGTGTCCGTGGAGGTGTCCGCGCCGGAAGCCGGCACGCTGGGCGAGATCGTCGCCGCGGAGGGCGCGACGGTGGAGATCGGCGCGCTGCTGGGCCGTCTCGGCGCCGGCGCCGCGCGGGCTGCGTCGAAGCCGGCCGCCGCCGCGCCCGCGGCCAAGGCGCAGCAACCCGCGCCGGCCGCCGCGCCGGCGCCGCCCAGCGTCCAGCGCCTTGCGGCGGAAAACGGGATCTCCGTGAGCGGCCTCGCCGGCACCGGCAAGGATGGCCGCGTCACCAAGGGGGATGCGCTCGCCGCCCTCGCCGCCAAGCCGATCGCGCCGGCGGCGACTCCTGCGCCAGCGCCCGCATCCGCGCCCGCCCCGGCGCCCGTGGCTCCGCCCGCCGCCCCGCGCCGCGCAGACGCGCGCGAGGAGCGCGTGAAGATGACGCGCCTGCGCGCCACGATCGCGCGCCGCCTCAAGGAGGCGCAGAACACCGCCGCCATGCTGACCACCTTCAACGAGGCCGACATGAGCCCCGTGATGGCGGTGCGCGCCCGCTACAAGGACAAGTTCGAGGAAAAGCACGGCGTGAAGCTTGGCTTCATGAGCTTCTTCGTGAAGGCGTGCGTGACCGCCCTGAAGGAAGTGCCCTCCGTCAACGCCGAGATCGAGGGCGACGAGATCGTCTTCAAGAACTACTACGACCTCGGCATCGCCGTCGGCACCGACAAGGGCCTCGTGGTGCCGGTGGTGCGCGACGCGGACAGGAAGTCCATGGCGACGCTGGAGCAGGAGATCGGCGCCCTCGGCAAGAAGGCCCGCGACGGCCAGCTCAAGCTGGAGGACCTGCAGGGCGCCACGTTCACCATCTCCAACGGCGGCGTGTACGGCTCGCTCATGTCCACGCCGATCCTCAACGCGCCGCAGTCCGGCATCCTCGGCATGCACAAGATCCAGGATCGCCCCGTGGTGTCGAACGGCCAGATCGTGATCCGCCCGATGATGTACCTGGCGCTGAGCTACGATCACCGCCTGGTGGACGGCAAGGAAGCGGTGACGTTCCTCGTCCGCGTGAAGGAGAACCTTGAGGATCCGGAGCGGATGCTGCTCGACCTGTGAGAGCGCGGCGCCCGCGGGGTCAGTGCACCTTCTCGGGTTGCTGATGGGTCGCTTCGCGGCGGGTGAGGGTGTCGGCGAACGCGTGGTTGACATCCCGGTGGCCCGCCTCGTCGGCGCGCACGGCGATCACCACGTCCCGCAGGCGCGCGTCGGGCTTCAGCTTCCAGTACTTGATGGCGATGTCGGGGGCCGGCACGTTCTCGATCTTCCCGGCTTCGATCGCGGCCAGATACTGCGTGTAGCTGACCACCGCCTCCTCCTCGAAGTACCCCACCAGCCGGTGGGCCGTGCGCGGCGAGAGCAGGTAGAGCACGAAGAACGCGTTCCAGAACACGCCCTGCGCCAGGATCACCAGAAACCGCTCGAACCGGTTCGGCTGCGCGATGGCGATGAACGTCATCAGGTGCATCCGCTCGTTCTCCGCCTCCTCCAGCAGGGTGCGGATCCAGCCCTCGTCGTCGCGCATGCGGCGCAGGCTCTTCAGGTGGTTCATCATGCCGCCCACCATGCCGGGCACGCCCGCCACCGTTTCCAGAACGACCGCGCGGTGGCCGTACCGCTGGGCGAAGAAGGCGTCCGCGAAGAAGCGCAGCAGCTTGGTGAGCCAGAGGGCGACGTGGTCGGAGACGCCCGAGGGCGGATGGCGGGTCGACAGTTCCAGGGGCATGACGCGCTCCTTGACCTAGCCCGGCCAAGATAGGACGAACCCCCCCGCAGCGACAGGCGCCCGGTTGTCACTGCGTCAACACCGCCGCGCCCAGGGAGGCCCCGTGACGTTGCTGGACCTCGGCGAAGGCGTGCTGCGCCTGTTCGGCGCCTTCTATGTCGTGGGCGCGGTGTTTCTGGCCAACCAGCTGCGCATGGCGCTGTTCATGGACCGCGCCATCGACACGCTCGATCGCCTCGCCAGCGAGATCGCCGCGGACGCCGGCCAGCCCCTCCGCCCCACGACGCCGAACGATTCCGGGCGGACGTGGTGGTGGGCGGTCGGCGGCGTGATCCTGTTCGGCGCAGGCGTGACGATGGCGCTGGGCCTGCGGCTGGCGGTTCCGGCGCTCGCTCTGCTCGTGCTGCACCAACTGGCCTACTTTGTCCGCCAGCGCCGGCGCGAACTGGCGGCCGCAACGCCCGACGCCGCCGAGGACGCCCGCCCCACCCAGGCGACGCGCAACAGCTTTTTCGTCTGTCTCGTCCTCACGGTGCTCGCCGCGTGGCTGGAGCGGAACGGCGTGCTTTCGTAAGCGCGCCCGCGCGCGGCTCTTCCCTTCGCTTCGGCGGGGAAGGCCTATATATCCGGTCACGCATCCTTGAACCCTGAAGGCCGCCCATGTCCCAGCAATTCGACGTCGTCATCATCGGCGGTGGCCCCGGCGGGTACAACTGCGCGATCCGCGCCGGCCAGCTCGGGCTGAAGACGGCCATCGTGGAATCCCGCGGCGCATTGGGCGGGACCTGCCTCAACGTGGGCTGCATCCCCTCGAAGGCGCTGCTGCATGCCTCGGAGTATTTCGAGGCGGCGGGCACGACGTTCGCCTCCATGGGCATCCTGGTCGATCCGCCGCGGCTCGATCTCGCGGCCATGATGAAACAGAAGACCGACGCCGTGACCGGCCTCACCAAGGGCGTCGAGTTCCTCATGAAGAAGAACAAGGTCACCTACCTGAAAGGCACGGGACGGATCGCCGGCGCAGGCCGGGTGGAAGTCTCCGGCGAGGGCGGCGTGCAGACGCTGGAGGCCAAGAACATCGTCATCGCCACGGGCTCCGAGCCGATGGGCCTGCCGGGCGTCGCCATCGACGAGAAGCGCATCGTCTCCTCCACGGGCGCGCTGGCGCTGGAGAAGGTCCCCGGCAAGCTGGTGGTGATCGGCGGCGGCGTGATCGGGCTTGAGCTCGGCAGCGTGTGGCGGCGGCTCGGCGCGCAGGTGACGGTGGTGGAGTTTCTCGACCGCATCACCCCCACGATGGACGGCGAAGTCAGCGCGCAGTTCCTGAAAATCCTCAAGAAGCAGGGCATCGCGTTCGAGCTGTCGACGAAGGTGACCGGCATCGAGGCGGGCAAAGCGGGCCTCTCCGTCCAGCTGGAGCCCGCCGCCGGCGGCGAGCGGCGCGCGATCGAGGCCGACGTCGTTCTCGTCGCCATCGGGCGCCGGCCGTTCACGGAAGGTCTGGGCCTGGAGAGCGTGGGCATCGTCACCGACAAGCGCGGCTTCATCCCGAACGATCACTGGAAGACCAGCGCCCCCGGCGTCTGGGTGATCGGCGACGTCACCACCGGCCCCATGCTCGCGCACAAGGCGGAAGAGGAGGGGGCCAACGTCGCCCAGCTCATCGCCGGCCAGTGGGGGCACATGAACCCCGACATCATCCCCAACGTCATCTACACCAAGCCCGAGGTGGCCAGCGTCGGGAAGACGGAGGAGGAGCTCAAGGCCGCCGGCGTCGCCTACAAGGTCGGAAAGTTTCCCTTCGCCGCCAACTCGCGCGCGCGCACAAACCACGAGACCGAGGGCTTCGTGAAGATCCTGGAGGACCAGGCCAGCCGCCGCGTGGTGGGCGCCCACATGATCGGCGTAGGCGTGGGCGAACTGATCGGGGAGATCTGCGTGGCGATGGAGTTCGGCGCGAGCGCCGAGGATATCGCCCGCACCTGTCACGCCCACCCCACCATGTCGGAAGCGCTTCGGGAGGCCGGCAAGGGCGTGGACGGCTGGACTATGCAGGCGTGATCGCCGCGCGGATTGACCGCGCGCATGATGTCACACAGTCGACTGGGGCTCGTTGCCGCCCGGGATCACGCCAACTCCAAGAAAACACGAAGCCACTTTCGCCCGGCCACCCAAGTAAATCTTTGAACCTTGCAAGACGAAGCCAAGTATAAAGGGCATCCGCCAGCCGGTCTGGGCATGGGAAGATAATCACGCTTCATCGGAGACAATGCCCGTAACTGTGGCTGCAGGGCCGCAAAAGCACGCAGTTGCGGGGCGCGTGCGTCCATCGGGGCGCCACCACTTGTCTGGAGCGCGATCCACGGTCCAGCCTGAAACGATCGTGCTCTAGGCGGCCGCCGCCTGGCTCGCCTCGGTCAGCCGGGCCGGCACGGCCAGCGTGAACACGGACCCCGCGCCGGGCGCGCTCTCGACGGTGACGTCCCCGCCCATCAGCCGCGCCAGGCGGCGTGTGATCACCAGCCCCAGGCCCGTCCCGCCGATGGCGTGGACGCGCGTGTCGTCGGCCTGGGCGAAGGGCTGGAAGAGGCGGGCGAGCTGGTCTGGCGCGATGCCGACGCCCGTATCGGCCACGGCGATCACGATCCATGGACTGTCGGCGCGCAGCTCCCGGCTGGCGGTGACGGTGATGGCGCCGCCGCGGGTGAACTTGGCGGCGTTGGACAAAAGGTTCAGCACGCACTGGCTCATGCGGAAGCGGTCGCTCACGGCCTCGCCAAGGTCCGGCGCGCAGTGCAGCGTCAGGGTGTTGCCGTTGGCGGCCGATGCAGGGCGCACCGTGGCCAGCGCGTCGTCGATCATCGGCTCGACGGCGAAGGTCTGGACCATCACGTCCATGCGCCCGGCCTCCACCTTGGAGAGATCCAGCACGTCGTTGATGAGTCGCAGGAGGCGTTGCGCGGCGGCCAGCACGCGCGTGAGGTCGGCCTCCGCTTCGGCGTCCTGGCGGTCGCGGGCGCCTTCCTGCAGCAGTTCTCCGTAGCCGATGATGGCGTTGAGCGGCGTGCGCAGCTCGTGGCTCATGTTGGCGAGGAACTGGGACTTGGCGAGATTGGCCTGCTCGGCGGCGGTGCGCGCGCGGGCCAGGTCGTCGATCATCCGCGCCAGCGCCGCATCGCGCACGGCGATCTCGGTGATGATCGTGCGCAGGTGGTGGATGGAGGTTTCCAGCGTGTGAACCGTGCTGTGCGGGGCGTCGTCCGTCGCGGCGGGGCAGAGGGGCTCGTCGAACAGGCGCCGCTGGTCGGCCAACGCCGCTTCGGCTTCGCGCGTCGCGTTGAGCACCTCGAGTTCAAGGCGCTTCTCGGCGGTCACGTCGAACGTCATGCCGGAGAGCCGCGCGAGAGCGCCGGAGCGCGAGAAGCCGGCGATGGCGGTCGTGCGCAGCCAGATCACCGCGCCGTCGGGCCGAAGGATGCGGTGATCGCACGCCGCGCGCGGCGCCTGCGGGGTCAGGCCGTCGATGGCGGCGGCCACCAGCGGCCGGTCGTCGGGGTGGCAGAGCGGTGTACCGGGAATGCTGACGTCCTCCCACGCCATCTCGCGGCCGTAGAGGCGCGCCATGCTGTCGCCGCCGGTGAACTGGCGGGTGCGGAAGTCGAGGTGCTAGGACACCGCGTCGATGGAGTCCACGGCCAGCCGCAGCTGCGCCACAAGCTGGCGCCGGTCATCGTGGGCCAGCGCCATTTCCCGCTCCACGCGGGCCGAAAGGCCGGTCTGCACGATCATCGCGGCCGCGAACACCACGATGGCCGCCAGCGTGGCGAGGCCTGCGCCGCCGGTGTGGAATGCGTCCGCCGCGAGGATCAGCGCCGCCAGCGTGAACGGCGCCGTCACCAGCGCCATGGCGTGCGGCGCCGCGCGCAGCTGCGTGCCGAAGAGGATCCATCCGGCCGCGAGGTAGAGCATCGCGGCCGCCTCCGCGGCGGGATGGCCGGAAAACCAGATCATCAGCGGCGCCGCCGCCCAGAACGCGCAGGTGACGAACGAGATGAGGATGAACACGGCGTCGAAGCGCCGGTTTTCCGCCCCGCCGTAGCGGCGCTGCTCGATCTCCATCCGCACGAGGGCTGCGACCATGGTCGCGGCCGTCCAGGCGAGCGTGGGGAGTGGGGCGACCATGATCGCCATGCCGACGCCCCACATCGCGATCAGGACGCAGCGGATGAGCCGGTGGCGCAGCAGCACGGAGATTGTCGCGCGCGGCTCGAGGCGGTGCGGCGGGGGCTTCAACGCTGGGCTCCGTTCCACGGTCGTCGTTCATGGCACACAAGCCGCTAAGGTTGTGTTGCGACGGGCGTGCGGGCGACGGCCCCGAAACGAGACTGCGCCCGACCTTGCGGCCGGGCGCAGCACGGTACTCGACGGCGATGCGGCGGCGTTCGCCGCCGCCGCGCGCAGTCTTAGGCCTTCGCGACGGGCGTCGCGGCGACCGGCTTGGCCTTGCGGGCGCGGGTCTTGGAGACCGTGGCGCGCTTCGCGGACGCCGCAACCTTCTTCACGCGCTTCGTCTTGCGCGCGACCGGCTTGCGGGCGGCCTTCTTGGCGGTCTTGCGGACGGCCTTCTTCGCCGGCTTGCGGACAGCCTTCTTCGCCGTCTTGCGCACGGCCTTCTTGGCGGTCTTCTTCACGGCCTTCTTCGCGGTCTTGCGGACGGCCTTCTTCACGGTCTTCTTCGTGGCCTTCTTCGCGGTCTTGCGGACGGCCTTTTTCGCGGTCTTTGCTTTCATAGCCATTTTCAGTTCTCCCGTTGTTTACGATTTACTCAGTTTCACCAAAAGCGATCTGCTCCATCGCTCGTGCCAATTTGGGCCACATATAGTTGTCAAGTCGTTTATACAGCACGATTACGCAAATATTTTTTCGTTATATTGGAGTTAATTTGAAGATGTGCTTCGGACTACTTTCGGGTTGGGGCGGGATTGCCATAAGTCGTTGGCGCACAAGGGTTTTTTGGCCTCATGCACGGGGATGCGCGCTCCTGTACGCGTCGATGACGCGCGCGGCCTCCACGTCTGCGTAGCGCTGCGTCGTCGACAAAGATTCGTGGCCGAGCAGCTCTTGGATCGCGCGCAGGTCGCCGCCGTGCGCGAGAAGATGGGTGGCGAATGCGTGCCGCAGCGCGTGCGGGGTGGTTGAGTCGGGCAGGCCGAGACGCGCGCGCAGCGCCGCCACCGTCGCCTGCACGGCGCGCGCCGACAGCGCGCCGCCGCGCGTCGCGCGGAACAACGCCTCGCCGCGCGTGAGCGCGAACGGACACAGCGCAGCGTAGCGCGCCACCGCGTCGCGCGCGGCGGTCAGCACGGGCACGATGCGCTCCTTGCCGCCCTTGCCGACGATGCGCAGCTTGTCGGGCAGGGGAACATCGGCGCCGGTGAGCGACAGCGCCTCGGAGATGCGCAGGCCCGCCGCGTAGAGGAGCGTGATCACCGCCGCGTCGCGCGCCGCGATCCAGGGGGCGGTCTCGGCGGCGGCCGTCGCGTCGCCCGCGGCGTCGATCATGGCGAAGGCGCCGCGCTCGGAGACCGGCCGCGGCAGCGTCGCGCGCAGGCGGGGCCCGCGCACGAGTCGCAGGCGCGGGTTGGCGACGCCGCACCGTCGCTCCATCCAGGTGAAGAAGGCGCGGATGGCCGCCAGCGCCCGCATCACGGAGCGATCCCCCAGGCCGTCCGCGCGTCGCCGCGTGATGTAGGCGCGCACGTCGCGCGGCGTCAGGCGGCCAAGATCCGCCAGCGCGGGCTCCACGCCCAGATGGCCGACGAGGAAGCCAAGGAAAGCGGAAACGTCGCGCCGGTAAGCGTCCACGGTGTGGGCGCTGAAGCGGCGTTCATCGGCCAGATGGGCCACCCATGCGGTCAGGGCGTCGCCTGCGGGCGTTTGCGGTGCTGGCGCCATGGTTGCCGGTTCCTTACGTTGGGCCTGCATGAGTCCGCCCCCTCGCACCCGCACCGCACGCCGCCGCTCCGCGAACGAGAGCGCGCCGTTGCCGGGCTTCGAAGAAGAGAGCGATGCGTTCATCCACAGTGTGCCGTTGGCCAAGGTCGCCGTTCTGTTTCCGCTGCCGCTGCCCGAGCCGTTCGACTATCGCGCGCCGCTCGAGTGGAGTCTCAAACCGGGCGATCACGTCGTTGCACCTCTCGGCTCACGCAGCGTGCATGGTGTCGTTTGGTCTGTTGACGAGAATAACGCAAGTGCAGCGAATCTGAAGAGCATCGAATCTTGCGCGTCTGCGGCGCCGTTGCCTGACGTGACTCGCCGCTTCATCGACTGGTCTTCGAAGTACGTCGTCACGCCGCCGGGCAACATCCTGCGCATGGTGCTGCGCTCCACGGAGGCGCTTTCGCCGTCGCGCACGTACAGCGTCTACACCCCCGCCGAAACGCCGTGCGCGGTGCTCACGCCGGCGCGCGCGCGCGTGCTTGAGGAGGCGCGCACGGCGCCCGGCACGCCCGCAGACCTCGCGAGGCGCGCGGGCGTTTCTCAAAGTGTTGTCAAAGGGTTGATCGAGATGGGCGCGCTCACGCGCATCGATCTGCCGGAGGATGCGCCGTTCGATCCGCCCGATCTGCAACGTCCGGGCAACACGCTTTCGCCGGCGCAGCATGCGGCGGCGGAAATGCTGCAGGACGCCGTGCGCGAGGACGCCTTCGCGGCGGTGCTGCTCGACGGCGTGACGGGCTCCGGCAAGACGGAGGTGTACCTTGAAGCGGTGGCCGAAGCGCTCGCGCGCGACCCATCGGCGCAGGTTCTGGTGCTGCTGCCGGAAATTGCGCTGACCCAGGCGGTGCTGGCCCGATTCGCGGAACGATTCGGGTCCAAGCCTGTGGAGTGGCACTCCGCGATCACCCAGAAAGCGCGCCGCCGCGCGTGGCGGGAGGTCAACGAAGGGCGCGCGCGGCTGGTCGCCGGCGCGCGGTCGGCGCTCTTCCTACCATTTCGCAACCTGCGCCTCATCGTGGTCGACGAGGAGCATGATGGGTCCTACAAACAGGAGGACGGCGTCGCGTACCAGGCGCGAGATCTCGCGGTGGCGAGGGCGAAACTCGGGGGCTGTGCGGTAGTCCTCGCCAGCGCGACGCCGTCTCTTGAAACCCTCGTCAACGCCCAGGCCGGCCGGTACCGGCACGTGAAGCTCACGGCGCGCCACGGGGCGGCCGTGCTGCCGGACGTGGTGCTCGTGGACTTGAAGACCGATCCGCCGGAGAAGGGCGCCTGGATCGCGCCCAAGCTCATCGCCGCGACGGCGGAGGCGTTGTCGCGGGGAGAGCAGGCGCTCTTCTATATGAACAGGCGGGGCTACGCGCCGCTCACGCTGTGCCGCGCCTGCGGGCACCGGATGCAGAGCCCGGACACGCAGAGCTGGCTGGTGGAGCACAAGTACTCCGGCCGCCTCGTGTGCCATCTCACCGGCTTCTCCATGCCGAAGCCGAAGACGTGCCCCAACTGCCTGGCCCCCGACAGCTTCGTGGCCATCGGGCCGGGCGTGGAGCGGGTGGAGGAGGAGACGCGCGCGCTGTTTCCCCAGGCGCGCATCGAGATCTTCTCCTCGGACACCGCGCAGACCGGCGACCAGGTGCGCGCCATCGTCGAGCGCATGGCCGCCGGCGAGATCGACATCCTCATCGGCACGCAGATCGTCGCCAAGGGCCACAACTTCCCGCGCCTGACGGTCGTGGGCGTGCTCGACGCCGATCTCGGCCTCAAGGGCGGTGACCTGCGCGCAGGCGAGCGCACCTTCCAGCTGCTGAGCCAGGTGGCGGGTCGCGCGGGCCGCGCAGACCGGCCGGGCCGCGCCTTCGTGCAGACCTACGCGCCGGAACATGAGGCGATGATCGCCCTCGCAGCGCATGACCGCGATGGCTTCCTCGCCGCCGAAGCGGCGGCGCGCGAGGCCATGGGCATGCCGCCGTACGGACGTCTCGCGGCGGTGGTGATCTCGGCGCCGGACGAGGTGGCGGCCAACCGCTTCGCGTTCGAGATGGGAGAGGCCGCGCCGAGCGCCGACGGCGTCGACGTCTGGGGCCCGGCGCCCGCGCCGCTGGCGGTGATCCGCGGCCAGCACCGGCGCCGGTTCCTGGTGCGCGCCGACCGCGGCGTCGATCTCTCGGCCTTCATGGCCGCGTGGCGCGAGCGCGTGAAGGTGACGGGCGCCGTGCGCGTCCAGATCGACGTGGATCCCTACAGCTTCCTGTGAGGATCACATGAGCGGCAGTTCCACGCGCGCCGTCTGGCCCTGATCGTTCCTGGCTTCGCCCTTGAGCTGGAAGTCGTCGGCGGCCTGCAGCACGAGCACGGTGTTGCGCTCCGCGTCGCCCACCTTGCAGCGCGTGGCGATGGTCACGCCCGTGCGGTTGACGGCGCCGGACATGCCGCTCGCGGCGCACAGTCCGCCGTCGAAGGCGCCGGACGTCTCGTTGATGCTGCGCACGGTGACGCCCACGCCCTGCAGCGCGTTGGCGAAGGCCTCGCTCTCGGGATTGGCGGCGACGGCGAGGATCGGGATGCGCGTGCCACGGCGCTGCGCCATCAGCCGCTTCACCGCGAGCTGGCGCACGGCGGGATCGGCGCTGCGGTAGAGCTTGTCGATCACGGCCGCGACGACGGCGGGCTCCTTCTCGGCGAGCGCCTCCACGCCGCCGCGCAGGCGCTCGGCGGGATCGGGGGAAGCAAGCGATGCGGTGAGCTTCTGCAGCGCGGCCTGCGCCGCCGGCAGCGGCGGCGGCTCCGGCGCGGCTGCGGGCTCGGCCGGCGGCGGCTGCGGCGCGGGGCGCCCGTCCCACAGCGGGGCCTCCCGGATGAGCAGGCGCTGGAAGTCGCGCGCGGGGGAAACCACCGTGGTCAGCACGCCGTTGCGGACGCCGTCCGTGGCCGGGGTCGCGAACCGTTGCAGCCCGAACAGGCCGCCGAACATCGCCAGCGCGATCAGGCAGAACATCAACAGCCCGCCGAACAGCGCGCGCGTCGGCGGGAACAGCGAGAGCAGGCCGCTGACCAGCGCGGCGCCCGCGAACGTCAACGTCAGCACGAGCGCGAACGGGCCCAGCGGCTGCATCAGGTCCGCCGCCACCGCCACCAGGAATGCGCAGGCCGCGAAGGCTGCCAGCGTGAGCAGGCTGGGCCCGCCGCCGGCGTGGGTGTTGGACATGCGGTGTTCCCCCTATCGAAGCCGGATGCCGGCTTTTACCATGACGTCGCCGCCGCGCCATTGGGCTCGCCTCTGGCGCGGCCCATGCGGAGGGTAAGGCCCATGCAGTTGTCCACGGCGTCCTGGCCGGAGATCGAAGCGTATCTCGCCCGGTCGCGCGGCATCGTGATCCCCATCGGCTCGCACGAGCAGCACGGCCCCAACGGATTCATCGGCACCGACGCCATCTGCCCGGAGGTGATCGCCGCGGAGGCGGGCGACGAGGACGGGTTCCTGGTGGGTCCCACCTTCAACGTCGGCCAGGCGCAGCACCACCTGGGCTTTCCCGGCACCGTCACCCTGCGGCCGTCCACCATGATCGCGGCGCTGCAGGACTGGGTGGCGAGCTTCACGCGTCACGGGTTCACGCGGCTTTACTTTCTGAACGGCCACGGCGGCAACATCGCCACCATCAACGCGGCGTTCGCCGAGGCGTACGCGCCGTGGAGCCTCAAGGGTGAGGCGGCGCCGTTCGCGTGCACGCTGGTGAACTGGTGGGAGCTGAAGGGCGTGGGCGCGCTGTGCCGGCGCCTGTTCCCCGTCGGAGACGGCAGCCACGCCACGGCGTCGGAAGTCAGCGTCACATACCATAAGTATCCCGCCTTCCAGAAGCGCGTGACCATGGACCCGCGCATTGCGCCCGATGGCCCCATCCGCGACGCCGCCGATTATCGCCGCCGGTTTCCGGACGGGCGGATCGGTTCCGATCCCTCGCAGGCCTCGGTGGGCGCCGGGGCGGAGATCGTCGCGGCGGCGAAGGCGGCGCTCATCGCCGACGTGCACCGCTTCTTCGGCGAGAACGCCTGAGAAGCGGCGCGAGGGCGTGACCGGGTCACGCGGCGCCGAGGACGTATCCGCGGTGGGCGTCAGTGAAAAAGTCCGGCGGCAGGACGTCCGGCCCCGCCATCACCGCTGCGGAGTGGGCCTTGACCATCGGATCGGTCGCTGCGCGCGCGTGGTACTGCTGGCGACGCGCGCGGGCCTCCTCTCCGAACTCCATGTCGAGCGTCGCCTGGATGCTGGCGGTGAAGCGCAGCCGTCGCATGCGTTCGCGGCGCTCCTCGGCGTAGGGCGTGAAGTCCGGCGCGGCGCCGTCGGGTGTGTCCTTGAGGATGTCGGAGACGAGGCGCACGTCGCGGTAGGTGATGGACAGGCCCAGGCCGATGATCGGGTCGTTCCAGCCGGCGGCATCGCCCACCAGCACCGCGCCGGGCGCGAAGGGGGCGTCGGTCCAGCTGTCGTTGTTGAAGTAGGCGTGCAACGGCCCCGCCGGCCGGCCGGCGGCGATGGCTTCGTTCGCCGGCGCCGAGTGCATGCGGAATGCATCGAGGAAACGCCGCGGCCCGTCTGCGCCGGCGAAGCGCGCGCGCTCATCCAGCGCCCACCCGCCATAGACGCGCACCCGCCCGTCGCCCTGCGGGAAGGCGAGGAACGCGAACCTGTCCTCCGTGCCGATGGCCTGCACGTCCGGCGTCCAGTCCGTCACGCCGTCCACGAGCAGGCCCGCGAACCAGTGGTGCGGGGCGTCCTGGCGCAGGCCGATCCCCGCTGCCTCCCGCACGTCCGACGTCCGCCCGTCGGCGCCGACCACGAGGCGCGCTTGCGCCGTGCGGGTCACCCCGTCATGCGTGAACGTCACAGAGGGCGCGGCGCCGAGCGTGACGTCGGTCACGGTGACGGACCGAAGCGCCGTGGCCCCCGACCGCGCCGCCTCGTCGAACAGGGTCTGGCAGTGCAGCGGGTGGCCGATGCACAGCGGCCCCGCCACGCCGGGGACGAAGATGTCGAGCCCCTGCACGGCGGCTTCGGCGGCGGCCGGCGCGATGGTCTCGTCATAGGTGATGTGCCGCGTGATGTGGTGACCGCCGGCGCCCATGAGCAGGTCATACAGGCCGAGCCGGCGCACTTCCGCGACGCCCCATGGCGCGATCCATTCCCCGCGGACGCGGTCGATGTAGACGTCGGATTTTTCGAGCAGCAGCACGGACTTGCTGGCCCGCGCCATCACCGCTGCGAGCGCGGAGCCGCCGATGCCTCCACCCACGATGATGAGATCGTATCGTTCCGTCGCCATGGCGCGCACTCCCCGTACGTCAACGCTGTCGGGTCTCGTTCCGGCCCTTCCACCGCACTTTCGGTGCGCGCCGGCCTGGGCGCAAGCGCGTCCTTTGCGGGTTCCCCGGCGTCGGCGCCTTGACGCAACGGCCGCGCGCGTGGCCAAAGCGCGGTGTTCGAGGGGATCCCCATGATCGACTTTCTCGCCTCGCCGGCCTTCTGGACGAGCCTCGCCGCGCTGACCTTCCTTGAGGTGGTGCTGGGGATCGACAATCTCCTCTTCGTGTCCATCGCCGTCGCCAAGCTGAAAGGCGAGCAGCAGGTGCGGGCGCGCCGCATCGGCATCTGGGGCGCCATGATCCTGCGGATCGTGATGCTGGCGGGCATCTTCGTGATCATCGGGGCCAGCGGCATCGCGCTGTTCCATCTGCCGGAATGGCTGGCCAACGCCTTCGTGGGCGACGATCCCGAACACGTCGAGGAGTTCGTGGCGTTCACGGTCAAGGATCTCGTGCTGTTCGCCGGGGGCCTGTTCCTGCTCGTGAAGGGCACGCAGGAAATCCACGCCTCGGTGGAGGGCACCCACCACGAGCAGGCGGCGGCGAAGGCCGATTTCCGCGCCGTCGTGATCCAGCTGTTCGTGATCAACCTCGTGTTCTCCATCGACAGCGTGCTGACGGCGGTGGGGCTGGTGGACATCGAGGGCGCGCCGGTGGAGGCGATCACGACGGCCGTGGCGGCGGTGGTGATTTCCACTATCGTGATGGCGGTGGCGGCCAAGCCGCTGGCGGAGTTCATCGAACAGCACCCGACGACCAAGATCCTGGCGCTGGCGTTCATCCTGCTGGTGGGCGTGGCGCTGGTGGCGGACGCGCTCGGGTTCCACATCCCGCGCGGCTATCTCTACTTCGCCATCGCCTTCTCGGTGGCGGTGGAGCTGCTCAACATCCGCGCCCGCCGGAAGGCTGAGGCCGGCAAGCCCAAGGCGGTCCCGCACTAGCGCCGCGCCGGACGGGCCGGCCACGCCGAGCGCCGCACCGGCTTGCGCCGTGCGGGTGGAGGGCTGGGGACGCGAGGTCGGCTCGCGGATGGGATGGGGTAGAGAGAGAGGGCGAACCGCCCCCGCGTCCCCGCGATCGTTCCGCATCGGCTCCGGCGGGGCGGTTTTTCACACCCGAAGCACGGATCGCCGATGGCGTGCGGGACGGGGGCTGCACCCTGTTCCCCGGCACTGCCGGACGTTGTCCCTGCACGCTTCCCTGTGCAGGCGTCCGGTCTCGCCACGCTCGACCGCATCGCCCCCGCACCGACAACAGCTGGATCCGGCTGCCCTCCCGCGGTGGCGACGCGCGCAGTATACCCCGGCTTTGGCGGGGGCGGACGACGAATCACTGCGCCGACGGCGAACCGCTTGGCCGCCATGGAGTCGAAAGCCCCGCCGAGGAGCCGGTCCGGTGGATAAGTCGCCCCCTGCGCCCCGCACGGCGCGCCCATCCTGCGGCGGGAGCGCGCAATGGGGTGGGGGGCGTTGTCTTTTGTGACAGGCGTGGTACCACCCGCCCGCGCAATCGGCGGGGGCAGACGCCGCCGCCGGCTCTTCGAGCGCGCCAATTTTCGATTGTTCGCGGCGCCGGCCCGTCGCCGGCCGCGGCGCGTTGTCGGCGTTCTTGCCCGGCACCGCGAATCTCCAAGGATGAGACGTGGCGAATTCGATCGCAGGCGGCGCCTCCGAGGCGGCTGAACGGTACGCACAGGCGGCCTTTGAACTGGCGCTGGACGCCAAGGCGCTGGAGACGCTGGAGAAGGATTTCGCCACGTTCGACGCCGCCATCGCCGAAAGCGCGGACCTGCGCCAGGTGCTGGCTTCGCCTCTGATCGCCGCCGACGAAAAGAGCCGCGCGCTGGTGGCCGTGGCGCAGAAGATCGGCCTGTCCACGCTGGGCGCCAACATCGTCGGGCTTGTGGCCAGGAACGGCCGCGCCGCGGAGATCGCGGGCGTCGCCAGCGCCTTCCGGGCCAGGCTCGCCCGTCATCGCGGCGCCAGGCAGGTGGAGATCGTCTCCGCCCGGCCGCTGGACCAGGCGCAGGTGGACGCGATCCTCGCGGGCCTGTCCAAATCGCTCGGCGGCAAGATCGACGTGACGACGCGCGTGGACGAAAGCCTCATCGGCGGCTTCGTCGTGCAGGCCGGCTCGCGCCAGTTCGACGCGTCGCTGAAGTCGAAGCTCGCCTCCCTCAAACTCGCCCTCAAGACTGCTTAAGAACGGAGCCTGAAGCTCATGGACGTCCGCGCCGCGGAAATCTCCGCCATTCTCAAGGAACAGATCAAGGATTTCGGCGCGGAAGCGCAGGTGGCCGATGTGGGCCGCGTGCTCTCCGTCGGCGACGGCATCGCGCGCGTCTACGGCCTCGACAACGTGCAGGCCGGCGAGATGGTGGAGTTTCCCGGCGGCGTGAAGGGCATGGCCCTCAACCTGGAGCGCGACAACGTCGGCGTCGTGATATTCGGCGAAGACCGCGGCCTGAAGGAAGGAGACACCGTCAAGCGCCTCGGCGAGATCGTGGACGTGCCGGTGGGCAAGGGCCTGCTCGGCCGCGTGGTGAACCCGCTGGGCGAACCGATCGACGGCAAGGGCCCCATCGTCTCCACCGAACGGCGCCGGGTGGACGTGAAGGCGCCGGGCATCATCCCGCGCAAGTCCGTGCATGAGCCGATGCAGACCGGCATCAAGGCCATCGACGCGCTGATCCCGGTCGGGCGCGGCCAGCGGGAGCTGATCATCGGCGACCGCCAGATCGGCAAGACGGCGGTGGCCATCGACACGATCCTTTACCAGAAGGACGCGCACGACAAGAACCTGTCCGAGACCGAGAAGCTCTACTGCATCTACGTCGTCATCGGGCAGAAACGCTCCACCGTCGCGCAGATCGTGAAGCTGCTCGAGGACAAGGGCGCGCTGCAGTACTCCATCATCGTGGCGGCCACGGCTTCCGAGCCCGCGCCGCTGCAGTTCCTCGCGCCGTTCGCCGGCTGCACGATGGGCGAGTACTTCCGCGACAACGGCATGCACGCGCTCATCATCTACGACGACCTCTCCAAGCAGGCCGTCGCGTACCGCCAGATGTCGCTGCTGCTGCGCCGCCCGCCGGGCCGCGAAGCCTATCCTGGCGACGTGTTCTACCTGCACTCCCGCCTGCTGGAGCGCGCGGCGAAGCTGAACGAGGAGAACGGCGCGGGCTCGCTCACCGCGCTGCCCATCATCGAGACCCAGGCCAACGACGTCTCCGCCTACATTCCCACCAACGTGATCTCGATCACCGACGGGCAGATCTTCCTTGAGTCCGATCTCTTCTACCAGGGCATCCGGCCGGCGGTGAACGTCGGCATCTCGGTGTCGCGCGTGGGCGGGTCGGCGCAGATCAAGGCGATGAAGCAGGTGGCCGGCCCCATCAAGGGCGAGCTCGCGCAGTACCGGGAAATGGCCGCGTTCGCGAAGTTCGGCTCCGATCTCGACGCCTCCACGCAGCGCCTGCTCAACCGCGGCGCGCGCCTGACGGAGCTCCTGAAGCAGGACCAGTTCGCGCCGTGCCCGGTGGAGGAGCAGGTCGTGCTCATCTTCGCCGGCACCCGCGGCTACCTCGACCGCATCCCCACCAACGCCGTGCGCCGCTACGAGGCGGAGCTGGTGTCCTGGCTGCGGAGCAAGAAGCCCGACCTGCTGGGCGAAATCCGCACCAAGAAGGAGCTCGACAAGGCCGGAACCGTCGAAGGCAAGATCAAGGCGGCACTCGACGAGTTCGCCGCCGTGTTCGCGGTCTGAGCGTCCGATGGAGTTGTCGACGATCCTGATCGCCTGGGCCGCCGTCGCGACGCTCGCCGTCCTGACGCCGGGGCCCGACACGATGCTCGTGGTCGGGCACGCCGCGAAGGGCGGTCTTCGGTCGGGCCTCTTGGCCATGGCCGGCATCACCACGGGCGGCATCTGGTATGCGGCGCTGTTCGGCTTCGGCCTGCTGAAGCTGCTGACGGTGACGCCGTGGCTGTTCGCCATCGTGAAGACGGCGGGGGCGGCCTACCTGATCTGGCTCGGCGTCCAGGCCATCCGGTCCGCCCTGCGCAAGACGCCCGATGCGCCCGCGGCTCCGGGAGCGATCAAGGCGGGCCAACCGTTCATCCAGGGCCTCGTCACCAACGTGCTCAATCCCAAACTCGCCCTGCTGTACGTGGCGGTGTTGCCGCAGTTCATCCCGAACGGTCCCGATGGGCCGATGATCGGGGTGGCGCTGATCGCCATCAACGGCGCGATCGGGGCGGTGTGGCTGAGCATCGTCGCGGTGCTGGCGGCGCGGGCGTCCGGCGTCGTCCGCGATCATCCGATCACCCGTTGGCTCGAAGGGGCCCTGGGCGTCGCCTTCATCGGTTTGGGCGGCCGCCTGGCCCTTGAGCGTTCTTGAGGTCGCCATGCCGAGCTTGAAGGAATTCCGCAACCGGATCACCAGCGTGAAATCCACGCAGAAGATCACGAAGGCCATGCAGATGGTGGCCGCCGCCAAGCTGAAGCGCGCGCAAGGCGCCGCCGAGGCTGCGCGGCCCTACGCCGAGCGCATGGCCAGCGTGATCGCCAACCTGTCGTCCAACGTGAAGGGCGATGGCGCGCCGCTGCTGCTGCGCGGCACGGGCAAGGACGACGTCCACCTGGTTGTGGTGCTGACGTCCGAGCGCGGCTTGTGCGGCGGCTTCAACACGCAGATCGTGCGCCGTGCGCGCGAAGTGATTGCCGAGCCGCTGGCCGCCGGCAAGACGGTGAAGATCCTCACCGCCGGCAAGAAGGGGCGCGACCAGCTGCGCCGCGTCCACGGCGACCTGCTGGTCGAGCACATCGATCTTTCGGAGTTCAAGACCATCGACGCCACCGCGGCGGCCCTCGTGGCGACCCGTGTGGTGGACATGTTCGAGGCCGGGGCGTTCGACGTGGCGACGCTGGTGTACTCCCGCTTCAAGTCCGTGATCAGCCAGATCCCCACGGTGCAGCAACTCATCCCCGCCGTGCCGCCCGCGGGCGCCGCAGCGCCGGACCTGAAGGGCGCGGTGTATGCGTATGAGCCCAGCGAGGCCGACATCCTGGAGACGCTGCTGCCCCGCTATCTCTCAGGGCAGGTGCTCTCCGCGCTGCTGGAGAACCAGGCCGGTTTCTACGGCGCGCAGATGAGCGCGATGGACAGCGCCACCCGCAACGCGGGCGACCTGATCAAGAAACTGACCCTGCGCTACAACCGCCAGCGCCAAGCCAACATCACCAAGGAGCTGATCGAGATCATCTCCGGCGCGGAGGCACTCTGATGGCCGGTCCCACGTCCGTTCTCGTCAGCACCACGGCGCACGCCACCGGCGGGCGCGACGGCAAGGTGCATCTGGATGGCTCGAAGCTCTGGGTCGCGATGGCCGTGGCCAAGGAGCTCGGCGGTTCCGGTCTCGGCTCCACGCCGGAGGACCTGTTCGCCATGGGCTACGCGTCCTGCTTCAACTCCGCGCTGCTGTTCGTCGCCGGCCAGAAGAAGGTGGACGCCTCGAAGGCCAAGGTGTCCTGCGAAGTCGGCCTCGGCCGCAGCGAAGCCGGCGGCTTCGCCCTGCAGGCGAAGCTCACCGTGAAGATCCCGGGCATGGACGCCGCGCAGGCGCGCGAGCTCGTCGACGCCGCCCACCAGGTCTGCCCCTACTCCAACGCGACACGGGGCAACATGCCCGTGGAACTTGTGGTAGAGTAGGGTTGGAGACGTCCCATGGCCGATGACATCCAGAACCTCGTTCTCGAACAGCTGAAGCGCATCCAGGCGACGCTGAGCGCCGTCTCCGCCGATCTGACGGACATGAAGGTGCGGATGAGCGCCATGGAAGGCCATCTCGCCCAGCAGGAGGTCCAGTTCGCCGCCCTCAACCGCCGAATGGACCGCTTCGACGAGCGCCTCGGCCGGATCGAGCGGCGCCTCGATCTCGTGGACGCATAACCAGAGCAGCGCCGCCGGCGCGCAAATCACCAGGGGCCGCGTGCTGCATGCGCGGCTCTCGACCGAACGACAGCGACCTGAAGGACCAGACCCTAAAATGACCAAACCCATGAAAGGCAAAATCGCGCAGGTGATCGGCGCCGTCGTCGACGTCGAGTTCGATGGCGCGCTGCCGGACATCTACAACGCCCTGGAAATGCAGCTGCGCGGTTCGCGCCTTGTGCTCGAGGTGGCGGGCCACCTGGGCGAATCCATGGTGCGCACCATCGCGATGGACTCAACTGACGGCCTCGTGCGCGGCATGGAAGTGACCGACACCGGCGGCCCCATCGCGGTGCCGGTGGGCGAGGGCACGCTCGGGCGCATCATGAACGTCATCGGCGAGCCGGTGGACGAAGCGGGCCCCGTGGTGGGCGAGACGAACCGCGCGATCCACCAGCTGGCGCCCGCGTTCGTGGACCAGAAGCCCGTGCCCGAAATCCTCGTCACCGGCATCAAGGTCGTCGATCTGCTGTGCCCCTATTCGAAGGGCGGCAAGATCGGCCTGTTCGGCGGCGCTGGCGTCGGCAAGACCGTGCTCATCCAGGAACTGATCAACAACATCGCGAAGGCCTACGGCGGCTATTCGGTGTTCGCCGGCGTCGGCGAGCGCACGCGCGAGGGCAACGACCTCTATCACGAGATGATCGAGAGCGGCGTGAACAAGCATGGCGGCGGCCAGGGCTCGCGCTGCGCGCTGGTGTTCGGCCAGATGAACGAGCCGCCCGGCGCGCGCGCGCGCGTGGCGCTGACGGGCCTCACCATCGCCGAACACTTCCGCGACCAGGGCAAGGACATCCTCTTCTTCGTCGACAACATCTTCCGCTTCACGCAGGCGGGCTCGGAAGTGTCGGCGCTGCTCGGCCGCATCCCGTCGGCGGTGGGCTACCAGCCCACGCTCGCCACCGAGATGGGCGCCATGCAGGAGCGCATCACCTCCACCACCAAGGGCTCCATCACGTCCGTGCAGGCCGTCTACGTCCCGGCGGACGACCTGACCGACCCCGCGCCCGCCACGTCGTTCGCGCACCTGGACGCCACCACCGTGCTCAACCGCGCGATCTCGGAAAAAGGCATCTACCCCGCGGTGGACCCGCTCGATTCCACCTCGCGCATCCTCGATCCGCTGGTGGTGGGCGAGGAGCACTACAAGGTCGCCCGCGCGGTGCAGGAAACGCTGCAGCGCTACAAGGCCCTGCAGGACATCATCGCCATCCTCGGCATGGATGAGCTGTCGGAAGAGGACAAGCTCGTCGTCGCGCGCGCCCGCAAGGTGGAGCGCTTCCTGAGCCAGCCGTTCCACGTG
>JANRIM010000100.1:0-3895 GCA_033764865.1 Hyphomonadaceae bacterium | reverse complement strand
CGGATGTGCATTGGCGGCGCAAGCGCGCCTGTTTCCGACGCCGCCGCCTGCGCGGCCTTCCAGGCGCGGTACACGGCGTTGGATTTCGGCGCGCAGGCGAGATGGATCACCGCCTGCGCCAGGTGCAGCTCAGCCTCCGGCTGGCCGAGAAAGTCCACCGCGTCTCGCGCGGCGATGCAGACCAGAAGCGCGGTGGGATCGGCCGCGCCCACATCCTCCGCCGCCGCGCGCACGAGACGGCGCGCGAGGAACAGCGGCTGTTCGCCTCCCGCCAACATGCGGGCAAGCCAGTAGAGCGCCGCGTCCGGATCGGACCCGCGAATGGATTTGTGCAGCGCGGAGATGAGGTTGTAGTGCTCCTCCCGATCCTTGTCGTAGGCCGGCGCGCGCTTCTGCAGCAGCCGCGACAACGCCGCCGCGTCGAGCGAGGCCCCTTCGGAGAGGGCGAAGACTTCCTCCGCCAGCGTCAGCAGATAGCGACCGTCGCCATCCGCAAGATCGCACAGCAGCGAGCGCGCCTCTCCGGTCAGCGGCAGCGCGCGCGCAAGGTGCGCCTCCGCGCGGGCGAGCAGCTTCTCCATGGAGTCCGCCTCCAGCCGCCGCAGCACGAACACCTGCGCGCGCGACAGCAGCGCCGCGTTGATCTCGAAGCTGGGATTTTCCGTGGTGGCCCCCACCAGCGTGATGACGCCCTCCTCCACGAAGGGCAGGAAGCCGTCCTGCTGGCTTCGATTGAAACGGTGGATCTCATCGACGAACAGGAGCGTGCCCTTGCCCGCGGCGCGGCGCCCGCGGGCGGTTTCGAACGCCTTCTTGAGGTCCGCCACTCCGGAGAACACGGCCGAGATCTGCTGGAACTCGAGCCCCGCGCCCTGTGCGAGCAGCCGGGCGATGGTGGTCTTGCCGACGCCCGGAGGCCCCCACAACACCATCGACGACAGCCGCCGGCCCGCCAGCATGCGCCCGATCGGCCCGTCGGGGCCAAGGAGGTGATCCTGGCCCACCACCTCGGCGAGCGTGCGCGGCCGCAGACGGTCCGCCAGAGGGCGCGGCTGCTCCGGCGTCAGACCCGCCGCTTCAAAAAGATCGCTCATGGGCGCATGATATCACGGCGTGCGGCGGCTGCAGGAGGCGTCGGTGAGAGAGATCGGCAAGCGTGAGGACCCCGTCGACGGGGTGACGCCATACCTGACCGTGAGCGATGGAGCGGCCGCGGTGGCGTTCTACGAAAAGGCGTTCGGGGCCATCGAGGTGTTTCGGGGCGTCGCCGACGACGACCGGCGGATCATGCACAGCCAGCTGAAGATCAACGGCGGCGTCGTGTTCCTTTCCGACCATTTCGCGGAGTACGAGGGGGGCGGCCCGCCGCCCGTTCCCGCTGCGATGCTGTTGCACCTTGCGGTGAAGGACGCCGACGCGTGGTGGGACCGCGCCATCGCCGCAGGGGCCGCGCCCGTCATCGCGCTCGCAGACCAGTTCTGGGGCGATCGCTGGGGCGTGCTGAAGGACCCCTTCGGCCACAGCTGGTCCATCGGCGCGCCCATCAAGGCTTGAGACGGCGACGGAACGCACGCGCGCCATCGCCGTTGTCCTCCCGAACCTGGAGGACAGCCATGACCACGATCAATCAGGACGCCGTCTGGAAACTGCTGGACGATGCGCAGTCGGCCTTTCTCACCACCCGACACCACGACGCCATCGCGGCGCGTCCGATGGCGCTCTACGCGCGCCGCGACGACAACGCCATCTACATGCTGACGAGCGCCGCCGACGACAAGAACGACGCCATCGCCGATCACCCCGAAGTGGCGCTGACGGTGCAGGAGGGCCGCGCCTACCTCTCCGTGTCCGGTCGCGCGACCATCTGCCACGACGTGGCGAAGATCCGCGCGCTGTGGTCGCCGTTCGCGAAGGCGTGGTGGGACAGCCCCGATGATCCCGACATCCGCCTCATCACGGTCACGCCCGACGAGGCGCACTATTGGGAGACGCCGGGCCGTCTGCTGACCACCATCGCCATGCTCGCCGCCGCGGTCACGGGCGGCCCGCCGGCGGTGGGCAAGGACGGCAAAGTGTCGATGTAGGCCTACCGGCCGAACTGCACCTGGATGGGTTGACCGTTGCGCAGCAGCGCAATCGTCCAGGGGCCCGCCGCCATCGCCCGTTGCAGCTCGGCGCTGTTGCGCACGGGCTGGCCGTTCACTTCCCGGATCACGTCGCCCGGCTGGAACCCCAAGCGGGCGGCGGTGCCGCGCCGGTCGATCTGGTCGATGTAGGCGCCCGTGATGAACGGGCTGAGGCCCGCCTCCTCCGCGGTCGCTGGCGAGAGGGATACGACGCGCGTGCCGTCCAGCGGGTTGGCGCCGCTGATGGTGCGGGGATCGGGCGCGGGCGTGCGGGGGGGCGCGTCCACGCGCGCGTTGAGCGTCTGCTGGCTGGAGCCGCGTACGATGCGCAGCGGGATGCTGACGCCGGGGCGCTGCGTGGCCGCCTGGTAGCGCAAGGCCTGATCGTCGTTCACGTCCACGCCGTTCACCGCAAGGATGACGTCGCCACGCTGGACGCCTGCGCGCTGCGCCGGCCCGCCGGGCCAGACATCGTCCACAAGAACGCCGCGCGGGCGGTCGAGCCCGAGGCTGCGCGCCAGTTGCGAGGTGACCGGCTGGGCGCTCACGCCGAGCCATGGCCGCACGACCTGACCACCCTGCAACGCGCTTTCCACCACGCGGCGCACCATCTCCGAGGGAATGGCGAAGCCGATGCCGTTGGAGCCGCCGCTTTCGGAGAAGATCGCCGTGTTCACGCCGACGAGCGCGCCGTTCATGTCCACCAGCGCGCCGCCGGAATTGCCGCGGTTTATTGCCGCGTCTGTCTGAATGAAGAACGAGAAATCGTTAATGCCCACTTCCGTGCGCGCGAGCGCCGAGATGATGCCGCTCGTCACCGTCTGCTGCAGGCCGAACGGATTGCCGATGGCGATGACGAAATCGCCCACCTGGGCCTGGCGCGTATCGGCGAAGGCGAGGAACGGCATCTGCTCGCCAGGCGCGTTGATCTTGAGCACGGCGAGATCGGTGCGCGAATCCGCCACCAGCACCCGCGCCTCGAACTCCCGCCGGTCCGACAGCACCACCTTGAGCGCGTCCGCGCCCTCCACCACGTGGTTGTTGGTGACGATCACACCGTCCGCGCGCACGAGAACGCCGGAGCCGAGCGACTGTTCGATGCGTTCCCGCGTCATGCCGCCGAAGGCGCTGGGCGGCAGGCCGCGCATCATGTCCTCCAGGATGGAGCGCCGCTGGCGCACCACCCGCTGGGCGTAGACGTTCACCACCGCCGGTGACACCTGGCGCACGACGGGCGCCAGCGACAGCTGCGCCTCCGCGCGCGAGCCGGGCACGCGCCGGTCCACCTGCTGGGCCTGGGCGATCACCAGCGGCGGCTGGCCCGCCTGGTCGCGGGCGTCCTGGGCGCCGCTGGGCGCGGGGGAGCAGGCGATGAGCGCCAACGCCGCGAGCGAAATCATGTGGGCGGGTCGCATCGGATCGGGGCCTCTCAGCGAAGAACGGCGGCGGCTATCTGGTCACGGGCCGTGGCGGAAACAAGGCCGGGGGTGGGATGGAGGACCGCGGGCCTCCGGCCCGCCACTTTCAGCCGCGCCTTTAACAACACTGCGGGCCGGAGGCCCGCGATCCTCACGCGCCCGCGATCATCGTGAGCCCCCCCATGTACGGGACAAGCGCCTCCGGCACCGTGATGGACCCATCGGCGTTCTGGTAGTTCTCCAGCACCGCCACCAGCGTGCGCCCTACCGCGAGGCCCGAGCCGTTGAGCGTGTGGAAGAATTCCGTGCCCTTCTGCCCTTCGCGACGGAAGCGGCCGTCCATGCGCCGCG
>JANRIM010000152.1:0-15425 GCA_033764865.1 Hyphomonadaceae bacterium | reverse complement strand
TGCTGGTGCGCGCGCAAGCGCGTTTCGGCTGCGGCTTCCTGCAGTTCTACGGCATGACGGAGACCGTCGGCGCCGGCACCTACCTCCCGCCCGAGGCGCACGATCCCGCCAAAGGCAAACTGCGCTCCTGCGGCATTCCATGGCCGGGCGTGGAGGTGAAGGTGGTCGACGCCGAGGGCGCCGAGATGCCCGTGGGCGCGGTGGGCGAGATCGTCATCCGGGCCCCCATCGTGATGAAGGGCTACTTCAACAAGCCGGACGGAACGGCGGAGGCGATCCGCAACGGCTGGATGCACACCGGCGACGCCGCCTACAAGGACGCCGACGGCTACTTCTTCATCTACGACCGCGTGAAGGACATGATCGTCACGGGCGGCGAGAACGTCTATCCGGCCGAAGTGGAGAACGCCGTGTTTGGCCACCCAGCCGTGGCGGACGTCGCCGTCATCGGCGTGCCCGACGACAAATGGGGCGAAGCGGTGAAGGCCGTCGTCGTCCTCAAGCCGGGCGAAAGCGCCGATGAGGCGGCCATCATCGCGTGGGCGCGCGAGCGCGTCGCCGGTTACAAGGCGCCCAAGAGCGTGGACTTCGTCAGCGCGATCCCGCGCAACCCGACCGGCAAGGTCCTGCGCCGGGAACTGCGCAAACCCTACTGGGAAGGCCGCGAGCGGATGGTGGGCTAGCGCCGTCGGGGCCCTTGGCCCCGCTCACGCTGCGTCAGCCCGCAAGGTCACCCACAGCCGGCGCTTGGCTTGTCCAGCCGGGCGCGCCTAAAGTGCGGCCAACGACAAGATCAAGCACGCAAGGGAGAGACCGATGGCCGAAGGCCACGCCAAAGCCGACGCGCCGCCGTTCAAGAAGCTTCCCATGAAGGCGCCCGACGTCAGCGTCGACCGGCGCGCCGACGGGACGATCTACCTCTGGAGCAATTCAAGCCCGGGCGAGCGTCCCCGCTCCATCCCCCATCTGCTCGATCAACGCGCCGCCGAGCATCCCGGGCGGGCGTACATGCGACAGCGCCTGCCGTCCAAGCCGGGCGAGCCGCTCGGGCCCTGGCGCGAGATCAGCTACGGCGCCGCCAAAGACACCTCCGATGCGCTCGCGCAGGCATTGATCGGGCTCGGCCTCGGCCCCGATGCGCCGCTGATGGTGCTGTCCGGCAACTCCATCGAGCACGCAATGCTCATGCACGCCGCGATGAAGGCGCGTGCGCCCATCGCGCCGATGAGCGTCCCCTACTCGCTGATGAGCGCTGATCACGGCAAGATCCGCCACGCGTTTCGCCTGCTGAGGCCGAAGGCCGTGTTCGTGCAAAGCCATGGACTGTTCGCCAAGGCGATCGCCGCGCTCGAAGAAGAGGCCGTCGGACCGCTCATCGTCATCAGCGCCGACGAGGCGCCGCCGCATGGCGTCCTGCGCTACGCGGACCTGGCCCGAACGCCCGTCACGCCCGCGGTGGCCGCCAGCATGGCGGCGATCACCGACGAGACAGTCGCGAAGTTCCTGTTCACATCGGGCTCCACCGGCATGCCGAAGGGCGTGCCGCAGTACCAGCGCATGCTCACCGCGCAGATCGCGGGGTCGGACGGCCTGCGCGACGGGACGCGCGACGAGAGCACTCCGCCCGTGACGCTGGACTGGATGCCGTGGAACCACATCTCCGGCGCCAACGTCTCGCTCAATGGCGCGCTGTTCAGCGGCGCGACGTTCCACATCGACGACGGCAAGCCCCTGCCGGGCATGTTCGAGACCACGATCCAGAATCTCTACGAGGTGAGCCCGGAGGTCTTCGGCTCGGCGCCGGTGGCGTTCGGCATGCTGGCCGAGGCGATGGAGCGCGACCCCAGGCTGCGCGCCTCGTTCTTCAAGAACCTCGTGTACATGGGCTACGGCGGCGCCACGCTGTCCGACGATCTCTATGACCGCCTGCAGGCGCTCGCCATCGCCGAAACCGGTCACCGCATTCCGCTCACCACCATGTACGGCGCCACCGAGACGCAAGGGATCACCGTCGTTCACTGGGCGGCCGAGCGCGTTGGCCTGATCGGTCTGCCGCTGCCGGGCATGACGCTCAAACTCGTGCCGTCGGGCGACAAACTCGAGGTGCGGGTGAAGGGGCCTACCGTCTCCACCGGCTACCACAACGACCCGGAAAAGACCGCCGCAGCCTTCGACGAGGAGGGCTACTACAAGCTGGGCGACGCCTGCCGCTTCGTCGATCCCGCCGATCCCGCCCAGGGGCTCATCTTTGACGGCCGCGTGACGGAGGACTTCAAGCTCTCCTCTGGCACGTGGGTGTCGGTCGGAACCCTGCGACCGGACGTGGTGGCGGCATGCACGCCGTGGGTGTTCGACGCCATCATCACCGGCCAGGACAAGAACTTCATCGGCGCGCTTGTGTGGCCGTCGCCGGTGGCGATGCAGATGCTGGCCGCCGAACAGTCCGACGTCGCCCCGCTGGAGCGGCTGACCGCCCGGATCAAGGCCGGACTGGCGGCGCACAACGCCGGCGAGGGGGGATCGTCGCGCCGGATCGGCCGCTTCATGGTGCTGCTGGAGCCCCCGTCCGTCGACGCCGGCGAGATCACCGACAAGGGCTATGTGAACCAGAGACTGGCGCTTGACCGCCGCAAGGCGCAGGTGGATGCGATCTACGCAGACCCGCCGGGCCCCGGCGTGATCGTGGTGCAGTGAGGACCCCCGCATGACCTGGCGCGCCGGCATCGGTTTGGCGATCGCGGCGCTCGCCGTCTGCGGCGTGGCGACGGCGCAACCCGTGACCGTGGCGATCCCGCCCCGCTGGCTGTCCGGCATTCCCCCGCTGGGCGCGCCGCCGCCACCGGAGGGCCGCGCCCGCGCCGGGGAGGAGCAGCTGTGGGCGATGGTCGGCCGTGAGGACCGCATCGCCCCGCAGGACAAGCCGGCCTGCGCCATCGCCGACGTCGATCCCCTGGAGGCCATCGCGCGCGCGGCCGCCGAAGCGCAGGTGGTGATCATCAATGAGGCCCACGACAGCCCCCGCGATCGCGCCTTCATCGCGGACGTGGCGGTGCGCCTTTCAGACCTTGGCTTCGATACGTACGCCGCCGAGACGCTGGCCCACCCCGTCAAGCCACGGGCCGCGACCGACGCCCCGAGGCTGGGGGATGGGTGGTACTCCCAGGAGCCGATGTTCGGGGCCCTGCTGCGCGCCGTACAGCGTGAGGGCTATGCGCTGGTCGGCTACGAGGACCAGGACCGCGCGCCCCCCGCCGCCGATTTCGTCGACGACCTGAACCGGCGCGAGGCTGCGCAGGCGTCCAACCTCATCAACCGCGTCTTCCTGGACAGGCGCGACGCCAAGGTTCTGATCCATGTGGGCTACGCCCACAACGACGAAGAGATCGCCCGCTTTCCCGGCGCCTTCCTGCGCCCGCGGGAGGTGCGATGGATGGCGCGCCGGCTGAAGGACATTCTCGGCGTCGACCCGCTCACCATCGACCAGACGACGTTCACCGCCGCCCGCCCCGGCGTGTGCGTCACGGATGCGGCCGGCGGCGTGCTGCCGCGGGGCCGCGACCTGCACATCGCCCATCCGCCGCTGACGTTCGATCGTCAGCGACCGACGTGGCGCGACGACACCGGCGCCCGCGCCGTGGAGATTCCACGCCGCCTTCAGCGCGCCAACGAGCGCATCATCGTGGAGGCGCGCGCGTTCTCCGATCCGCCCGACGCCGTTCCGGCCGACCGGGTGCTGGTGGACCCGGGCGAAAGCATCCCGCTGCTGCTGGCCCCGGGCCGTTACAAGGCGCGGGCGTGGACGCAGGACGGCAAGGTGTCGCCCGACGTCACGCTCACCGTGCGCCCGGCGCCGCGACCACCCGCCGTGACGCGCGTGAACGCCGCCGGCGCGACCCCCTGACCCATCCGGAGACCGCTTCCATGACCCTCGACCCCGGCCTGCGCGCCCTGCTCGACCAAATGGCGCTGTTGCCCGTCCCCACGCCGGAGCAGGATACCCCCGCCGCGGGCCGCATGATGTACGTCGCGATGCGCGACACCGTGTCCGGTCCGCCGCCGCAGCTGCCGGTGGTGCGCGACGTCATGGTGGACGGCGCCGCCGGCCCGCTGAAGGCGCGCATCTACGACACCGTCGACGGCCCGGCACGCCCGCCGCTGATCTACTTCCACGGCGGCGGTTTCGTGATCGGCGATCTCGACAGCCACGACACGCTGTGCCGGCAGCTGGCGCTTGACGGGGGCTTCCGCGTCATCGCGGTGGACTACCGCCTGGCGCCGGAGGCGAAGTTTCCCGCCGCGCCGCTCGACTGCATCGCCGCCACGCGCACGATCGCCAAGTCCCCCGCCGCCTACGGCGTCGATCCCGCGCGCATCGTCGTGGCCGGCGACAGCGCCGGCGGCAACCTGGCGACGGTGGTGGCGCGCGACGCGGCCAAGCACGGCGATCTCAACATCGCGCTGCAGGTGCTCATCTATCCGGTGACGCAGATGCAGCGGAACGGCGGCTCCCGCGATGATTTCGCGGAGGGCTATTTCCTCACCAAGGCGCGGATGGACTGGTTCGACGCGCACTACACCGGCGGGGTTGACCACGACGACGATCGGCTTTCCCCCCTCAAGTTCGACGTGCCGAAGGGCCTGGCGCCCGCCTACATCGTCACCGCCGGGTTCGATCCGCTCCGCGACGAGGGCAAGGAGTACGCCGACAAGCTCGCCAGGGCCGGCGTGGCGACGACGTACGTCAACTACGAGGACCAGATCCACGGCTTCTTCAACATGCCCGCGGTGTCCCGGGTGAGCCGGCAGGCGATCACCGACGCCGCAAAGGCCGCCGGCAAGGCGTTGGGCGTGCACTAGGCGCCGCTGGCGCACCCGGGTCGGTCGCGCCTACTTCTTCTTCAGCGCCACATCCATCGACGGCGGCGGCCCGCCCGGCATGATCGGGCGTGCGGGGTATCCGCCCAGCGCGATCACGCGATCGTACATCACCAGCGCCCCGGCAAGGCCGACGTTGAGACAGAACGCCGTGGGGATCTTCACCACGTGCGCGCATGCGGCCGTGACCTCCGGCGACAGCGAGCCGCGCTCGCGGCCCAGCACGTAGGCCGCCGCGGCGGGATGACGGAAGCTGGGGAGGTCCACCGCATCGTCGAGCAGCTCAACCCCCACCAGCGCGCACCCCTTCGGCAAACGCACGTCGCCCGCGGTCTCGAAGGGAAAGTACGGCAGATGCGCGAACGCCTTGGACGTGTCGGCCCGGTAGGCGTCGCGCACTTTGGGCGCTGCATTGATCGTGAAGAAGAAGCTTGCCCCGAACGCGTGCGCCGTGCGCAGCAGGGCGCCGAGGTTCATGGGCTTGGATATCTCCTCCGCCCCGATGCCGAAATAGCCGCGCATCAGCGGAACGTCCTGACGTCGCGCAGGCCGTCGGCGTTCGCCATCGCGCGCTTCATCCCGTCGCTGACGAAGGGCGTGGTGATCTCACCCTCGGCGTCCACGGCAATGAGGCCGCCGTCGCCGCCGAGCTGCGCCATGTCCGCGAGCGCGCCCGCCGCCGCGGCGTGGAGGGACTGCCCGCCGTAGACCATGCGCGCGCTCACGTCGGCGGCGACGTTGGCGCGGATGAACAGCTCACCCTGCCCCGTGCAGGAGACGGCGCAGCGCTTGTCCGCCCAGGTGCCGGCGCCGATAAGCGGCGTATCGCCAATCCGTCCGGGCATCTTGCGCAGCAGGCCGCCCGTGGACGTCGCCGCCGCAAGCCGGCCGGACCGGTCGCGGGCCACGGCGCCCACGGTGCCGTGCGCCAGTTCTCCGGGCCGGACGGGCCGCGATGTGGCGGGCGTATAGTAGGCGGCGGGCTCCGCGATCCGCGCGAAACCTTGAGCGGACGCAAACGCCGCCGCCCCCGCGCCCGCAAGGAGCACGTGCGGGGTGCGATCCATCACGGCGCGCGCGACCGCCACGGGCGATTCAAACCCCACGAGCGCCGCCACCGCGCCAGCCTTGCGCGTCGGTCCGTCCATCACGGCGGCGTCGAGCTCCCACACGCCGTCGGCGTTGGCGGACGCGCCCTTGCCGGCGATATGCAGACCGCTGGCTTCCAGCGCGGCCACGGCGGCCGTGACCACGTCGAGCGCGCCGACCCCGGCCTCCAGCTGCGCCGCCGCCGCATCGAGCACGCCGCGCATGTGGGCCTCTTCGCGCTCGTAGGTGCGCTCCCGCGTCGGCCCGGCGCCACCGTGGAGCGCGAGCGCCCAGGCTTGACCCATCGTCCTCTCCTAGCTGCCCGACTTGCGCGCCGGCGACGCGCCCGACGGCTTGCCGAAAAGATAGCCCTGTTTCACGCCGATGGAGAGGGCGATCAGGGTGGCGGTGGACAGGAAGCCGTCGAGCTGTTCGGAGGGATCGGCCAGTTCGCCGAGGTAAACCAGCCCGGGCCAGCCCCAGAGCAGGAAGAGCAGCGCCGCGCCCGCACCCTCCCCCACAGACCCCACGACGGGCACGCGCCCGAGCGTGAAGTCCGCCACGTCGACCGCGACGCATATCGCCAGCCGGATGAAGTAGCCCCTGCGGGTCATGATCGGCGGTTTCCGGTTTCCACGCACGCCCACGTCGCTTCCCAAGCGGGCCCGGAGTTTCTACCCTGCGCCCAACATTCCGTTCCAGAAGACGACGAGGAAAGAACCATGAAGGCGTTGCTGAGCAAAAGCCCGGGCGGGCCCGAAACGCTGGTGCTGGAAGACATGCCGGCGCCCGTGGCGGGCCCCGGGGACGTGCTGATCAACGTCAAGGCGGTGGGCGTCAATTACCCCGACGTGCTGATGCTGCGCGACATGTACCAGTTCAAGCCGGAACGGCCCTTTGCGCCGGGCGGCGAGATCGCCGGCGTGGTGGCCTCCGTCGGCGATGGCGTGACGCATGTGAAGGCCGGCGACCGGGTCATCGGCTCCACCGGCTGGGGCGGCATGGCCGAGCAGATCGCCATCTCGGGCCTGCGGGTGCGCAAGATTCCCGACGCCATGCCCTTCGACGAGGCCGCCGCGTTCCTGATGACCTACGGCACCTCGCACTACGCCCTGAAGGACAGGGCCACGCTGAAGCCGGGCGAGAGCCTGCTGGTGCTGGGCGCGGCGGGCGGCGTGGGCGTCGCCGCCGTCGAGCTTGGCAAGGCCATGGGCGCGAAGGTGATCGCGGCCGCATCCAGCCAGGAGAAGGTCGACTTCGCGCTCGCCTGCGGCGCGGATACGGGCATCGTCTACCCCGCCCAGCTGGACGAGGACGACAAGGCCGCCACCAAGGCGTTCTCCGAAGCCTGCAAGCAGGCCGGCGGCGGAGGTGTGGACGTGATCTACGACGCCGTGGGCGGCGCCTACGCGGAAGCCGCCCTCCGGGCGATGAACTGGGAAGGTCGCTTCCTCGTGATCGGCTTCCCCGCCGGCATCCCGAAAATCCCGCTGAACCTCACCCTGCTCAAGAGCTGCCAGATCGTGGGCGTGTTCTGGGGGGCGTTCACCGCCCGCGACCCCAAGGGCAACGACGCCAACATCGCCGAGCTGTTCAGCCTCTACGGCGCCGGCAAGATCCGGCCCCGCGTGTCGGGCAGCTTCCCGCTGGCCCGCGGCGGGGAGGCCATCGCCCACCTCGCCGAGCGCAAGGCGCAGGGCAAGGTGGTCGTGACGATCGGCTGACGGCGGGCGCCTCGCCCCATGGGCGAAACTGCTGCCGGAAGCGTCATCCACAGCAGATATGACAGGTTAATGTCAGCGATGGTTGCGCGAAGCGCGCCGGTCGCGCCATGCGTGCGGGCAGTGTCAGCGGGGTAGTCCAGTCATGAACAAGTTCAACGGTTTTCGCGGTCTGGCGGCGGGGGCGGCCTGCCTCTCGGCAGTGGCCAGCCTGGCTTCGCCTGCGGTGGCGCAGGACGCCTCCGAAGATGTGATCATCGTCGCCACGCGGCGCGCCGAGAATCTGCAGGAGGTGCCCGTCTCCGTGACGGCGGTGTCCGGCGAGCGGCTTGAGCAGTTGCTGTCCGGCGGCGGCGACGTCCTGCAGCTGGCCGCCCGCGCGCCTGGCCTCAACGTGGAATCCTCCAACGGCCGCGCCGCACCCCGCTTCTACATCCGCGGCCTCGGCAACACCGACTTCGATCTCGCCGCTTCCCAGCCGGTGTCCGTCATCATGGACGACATCGTGATGGAGAACGTGGTGCTGAAGAGCTTCCCGCTGTTCGACATCCAGCAGGTGGAAGTTCTGCGCGGGCCCCAGGGCACGCTGTTCGGCCGCAACACGCCCGCGGGCATCGTCAACATCCGCTCCGTGCGCCCCTCCGAGGAGTTCGAGGCGAAAGGCCGCGTCAGCTACGGCACCTACGGCACAGCCCAGGTGGAAGGCGCCATCGGCGGCGCGCTGGCGCAGGGGCTCTCGGCGCGGGCCTCGGCGCTCTACTCCCGGCGCGACGACTGGATCGACAACGGGTTCAACGGCCGCAACGATTCGCTCGGCGGCTACGAGGACCTCGCCGGCCGTCTCCAGTTCCTGCTGGAGCGCGGACCGTTCAGCGCGCTGGCCAACATCCATGGCCGCAAGCTGGAGGGCTCCTCCACCATTTTCCGCGCCAACATCTTCACCACCGGCAGCAACGAGCTGAACGGCAACTTCGACCGCGAGCGCGTCTACTACGACCAAGGCAACGGCAACCCGCAGGAGTACGACAGCTACGGCGGCGCGCTGACGCTCTCGTACGATCTCGGCGGCGCCACCATCACCTCCATCACCGGCTATGACGAGGCCGACGGATCCGGCGTGGGCGATGTGGACGGCGGCGCCTGCGCCCCGCTGGGATCGGCGGTGCCCGGAGGGCTGACCTCGGGCGCGACGGACTGCTTCTTCCCGTTCGGCGCGGGCGTGGACGCCGTCACGTACCCGGGCTTCATCCCGTTCGCGTCGTCGACGCAGGATTCCCTGGAAGGACTCAAGCAGTTCACGCAGGAAATCCGCATCGCCAGCGCTGACGACCAGCGGTTCACCTGGCAGGTCGGCGCGTACTACTTCGACGCGGACTTCCAGGTCACCAGCGTCGGCCCGTTCGGCTTCCCGCCGTCGGCCACGGTGGCTCACGCCAACCAGTCCTGGGCCGTGTTCGCCCAGGCGGGCTACGCGCTGACCGAGAAGCTCAGCGTCACCGGCGGGCTGCGCTACACCGAGGACGAGAAGGATTTCTCCGCGCTCGTCGCCCCGCTCTACCCGACGCCGCCGGCGCCGGTGTCCACGCAGGACGAGAACGTGAGCTGGGACGTGAGCGCCCGTTACGCGGTGAGCGAGGACCTCAACGTTTACGGCCGCATCGCCACCGGCTTCCGCGCCCCCTCGATCCAGGGCCGCGACGTCGCCTTCGGCAGCCCGGGCGCGCCCTCCGTGGCGGATTCCGAAACGGTCCTGTCCTATGAGGCCGGCGTGAAGGCCGATGTGCTGAACGGCACGGGCCGCATCAATGCGGCGGTGTTCTACTACACCATCGAGGACCAGCAGTTCACCGCCATCGGCGGCGCGGGCAACTTCACCCAGCTGGTCAACGCCGACGAGGGCGAAGCCTACGGCTTCGAGCTGGACGCGAACTTCGACGTCACCGACCACCTGAGCCTCGGCCTCGGCGCAAGCTGGGCCCATACGGAAATCCAGGACGCCGGCTTCACGATCGCGCCGTGCGGCTCGGGCCAGTGCACCGTGCTCGATCCGCGCAACGCCTTGGGCAACGCGCTCGTCAACGGCAACCCCTTCCCCCAGGCGCCGGAGTACACGCTCGACATCAACGCCCGCTACGAACGCCCCGTGGGCGCCGCCGGCGGATCGGTGTTTGCGGAAACGGACTGGACGGTGCGCGGGGAAGCCAACATCTTCCTCTACGACGCCGCAGAATTCCGGCTCGACTCCCAGGTCGAAGGCGGCCTGCGGATCGGCTACGCGCGGGACTTCTACGAAGCCGCCGTATTCGCCCGCAACATCACCGACGAAGAGAACGTGATCGGCGCCATCGACTTCAACAACCTCACGGGCTTCGTCAACGAGCCCCGCGTGGTCGGCGTCTCGCTGAGCGCCCGCTTCAACTGATCCGGAAACCCTCGCCAGGCGTTTCTGGACGGAGACGCCCGGCGGCTGGCGCCGGTCTCGACAAGCCTACGCGATCACCTATCCTCCGGGTGGCGTAGCGTCGGTCTCGGTGAGGGCGAAATGCGGGCTGGGCCTGTTCTGGGTGCACGCGAACTGGGTCAGCGGCTGAGGGATTACGGCCTCAGCACCCTCGCCCAGGTGGCGGCGCTGATCATGGGAGCGGTCTTTTCCACGGCGGCGCTCTGCTTCGTGGCCATCCTGCAGTCTCCCGAACTCCAGATCCTGCGTCTGTCGATCTGGTTTGTCGGCATCCTGAACTGCTGGCTCGCGCTGACGCGAATTCTTCACGCGGGCCTCACCCATGCGCGCCCCTCCGCAAGCCACCTCCCGCTCGTCCTCATCTGGGGGCTTCTGGCCACCATCAATTTCGCGCTGATCAGCGAAGAGACCGGGGGCGTCGACGGCTGGCGCCATGTCTACCTGGTCAGCGTGCTGCTGATGCTTGTGTCGGCCGCGCTTACCTACGTGGAGTCCGACACGGCGTCGGCGGAGCGCTTCGATCCGGCGATCGGCGCTGTGCTGAGCCGGCGCATCAAGGAATTCCGCGCGCCGCTCTTTTCCACGATTCCCTCGGCCGCCCTGTGCGGCGGTCTCTACTACGTCGCGCTCATCGCCAAGACCGAACCACACCCCTGGCTCATGGCGCTGCTGGTGTCGAACATTGTGGGTTGCGTGAGTTTCGCCGGCTTTATCTTCGCGGAGATGGCGAGTTTTCGGCGCTTCGTGGACGGCGTGGAAGCCGCCAACGCCGCTGGCGCCCACGACCAGACGGAGGACCGCGGCGGCCATCGATGATCGCCCGCCGGCGCGTCGGACCCCGCCGTCATCGAATCCAGACCCAAAACCCGTGAGAATCGCGTCATGTCGGGCGCGCATTCTCCGGGAAACCCCATGCTCCTCTTCGACGTCGTCTACGCCCACCGCGCCAGCGGCAGCCATCACCGGATCGCCCTCGACGCGTTGAGGCGGCTCGCCATGCCCGACGCGGAGGCATGGCGGAAGCTCTTCATCGCCAATGCCGACGTCTACATGAAGGGCGCCAAGGCCCCTGACGACGTGTTCCGCGATTCGCAAAACCACGTGCTGCATGTCCGCGACAACTACTGGGGCGGCGCGGTGGAGACTGCGGAAGCTTGGTACGAGAAGCTCCTGACGATGCTGCGGGCCCAGAACTGGCCGGAAGCGGTCTACGCCGCCGGCGTACTGAGCCACTACGTGTGCGACCCGATGCAGCCACTGCACACCGCCCAAAGCGAAGCGGAGGGCGCCATACACCGCGCCTTCGAGCAGAGCGTGTCGAAGTCCTACGCGAATCTCATCGCCCGGCTCGACGCCGGCGGCTGGCCTGACGTGCCGCCGCCGTCCGGGCCTGGCTGGCTGCGCGCCCTGATCCGCCGGGGGGCGGAGTCCGGCGTGATCCACTACGAGGCATGCATCGATCACTATGATCTCGCCGCGGGCGTGAAGGATCCCCCCGCGGGCCTCGACGCCACGCTGCTCGACGCCATGGCCGGCCAGCTCGGCCTCGCCATCGCAAGCTTCGCGCGCGTGATCGAACGCGCCGTCGCGGAGGCGAAGGTCGCCGCGCCGGTGACGCACGTGACGCTCCAGGGATACCTGGCCACGCTCGACATCCCGATCCAGTGGGTGCTGCGCAAGATGGAGGACGCCGCCGAGCGCGCGGTGGTGGCGGAGATGTACGCCGAGTTCGGCGCTACAGGTAAGGTGGTCAAGACGCTCGCGCACGACGACCGGATCGTCCGCGCCGCGCACGCCCGCGAAGTGCTTCAGCGCCCGCTGTCGGCGCTCGACGCGGAGCCGGCGCGCGCGCCGGGGTCGCTGCACGGGTTCCGCGTGCTGTCGACCGGCCCGGCGGCGCCCGTGGCCGGGACCGCCGCGCCCGCCCCCGCCGCGCCGGCGGCGCAGCGCCCGGCCCCCGCCGTCGCCGGCAAGCGGCGGACGCGCGAAAGCCCCGTGGTCGATGCCCCGGCCATCGGCGAGAAGATCGCCGCGCGACTGACGGCCATCGGCGTGAAGACCATCGGCGACCTGCTGGGCGCCGACGCCCACGCCGTCGCCGCGATGCTTCAGCAGCGCGCGATGTCGGCGCAGACCGTGACCGACTGGCAGGCGATGGCGCGGCTGGCGGTGGATGTGCAGGCGGTGGGCGAACAGGACGCCCAAATCCTCATCGCATGCGGCGTGCGCGACGCGTCGGCGCTCGCGGGCCAGGATGCGGCCGCCCTCCAGTCCCATCTCGCCGCTTTCCTCGCCAGCGAGGACGGCAAGCGCCTCACCCGCGGCCATCCGGGCCCCAAGCCCGCCAAGGTGGAGGCGTGGATCGCGGCGGCGAAGGCGGCGGCCTAACGATCCCGCCCCCGCAGCGCGGCGATCTGCTGGACGAAAGCCTTCACGCCGCCGTCCGGCGCATCGTCGCGGGAGAGATCGGTGCGGAACGCGCGCACGACGCCCTGCGGATCGACCACGAGATACGTCGGCACCCACTGCATCTCGAAGGCGCGGTACAGCGTGCGGTCCGGATCGAGGATCACCGGATAGGCGATGGCCTTCTCCGCGAGGTACGCGTTGACCGACGGCCAACGGCCGGAGCGGGTATCCACGTGCACGGTGAGGAAATCGAGGCCGGGATCCTGATCGGCGGCGCGGGCGAAGGCGGCGGTGTGATCGGCGTCGCGCTGGCAGTCCCCGCACCAGACGCCCCAGAACTGGATCACCGTCCACCGCCCGCGCAGCGCGCGGGAGGAGTACTGCGCGCCGGTCGAGAGCTCGGCGGTGAAGGCGGGAATGCGCCGGCCCACCAGCGGGTGCGACGTGGGCCGCCCGCTCGCGTCCTTGACCACGGGCGCTGCGCCGGCGACGGCCGGCGAGGCCGGGGCCGACACCACGGCGGGCGCCGGCTCAGAACTCAGCGCCGCACCGGACGCGCCGGCGAGCGCAAAAAAGACAAGTGCAAGCAGTCCACGGCGCATGACGACATCCCTTCAAGAGGGGCATCATACCCGCGTCCCGCGCCGGTGGGACACCACCGGCGCTTATCCCTCACGCAAGGCGCGCTGCGATCCCCGGCGCGACGCGCGCTCAGTGGTAGACCTCGAACAGGCCCGCCGCGCCCATCCCGCCGCCGACGCACATCGTGACGACGGCGTACTTCGCCTTGCGGCGACGCCCCTCCATCAGCACGTGGCCCGTGCAACGGGCGCCGGTCATGCCGAACGGGTGGCCGATGGCGATGGAGCCGCCGTTGACGTTGTACTTCTCGGGATCGATGCCCAGCCGGTCGCGGCTGTACAGGCACTGGGAGGCGAACGCCTCGTTGAGCTCCCAGAGGTCGATGTCGGCGACCTTGAGGCCATGGCGCTCCAGCAGGCGCGGCACGGCGAACACCGGGCCGATGCCCATTTCGTCAGGCGCGCAACCGGCCACCGTGAAGCCCATGAACCGGCCCATCGGCGAGAGCCCCCGCCGGGCGGCCTCCTCCGCCTCCATCACCACGACCGCCGCCGCGCCGTCGGACAGCTGGGAGGCGTTGCCGGCGGTGACGAAGTTGCCCGGCCCCTGCACCGGCGGAAGGGCGGCCAGCCCTTCGAGCGTGGTGTCGGCGCGGTTGCATTCGTCCTTGTCGACGACGTAGTCGACGATGCTTTCGGCTTTCGTGGCCTTGTCGACGACCTTCATCTTCGTCTTCATCGGGACGATCTCGTCCTTGAAGAGCCCGGCCTGCTGGGCCGCCGCGATCCGCTGCTGGGAGCGGAGCGCGTACTCGTCCTGGTAGTCGCGGCTGACATTGTAGCGCTTGGCCACAATGTCGGCGGTGGCGATCATCGGCATCCAGAGATCGGGGTGCGTCTCCATCAGCTTTTCTTCGGTGAGCATGTAGCGGTTCATGTGGCCGCCCATCTGGACGAGCGAGATGGACTCCACGCCGCCGCCCACGGCGACCTGCGCGCCCTCGTTGACCACGTAGTTGGCCGCCATCGCGATGGCGTTGAGCCCGGAGGAGCAGAAGCGGTTGATGGTGACGCCGGCGGTGGTGATCGGCAGGCCGGCCCAGAGCGCGGCGTTGCGGGCCACGTTGTGGCCGGTGGCGCCCTCGGGCCCGCCGCAGCCGAGGAACACATCCTCCACCGCCTCGCCTTCCACCTTGGCCCGCGCCACCGCGTGCTGGATGGCGTGGCCGGCCATGGCGGCGCCGTGGGTCATGTTGAATCCGCCACGTCCGGACTTGGCGAGCCCCGTGCGGGCATAAGAAACAATAACCGCCTCACGCATGGCGCTCTCCCTTGGAAGGTTCGATTTCGCGGGCACCGTAAGGGACGGCGTCCGCAGGGGAAACCCCTGCCGCGCGCGTCAGGCGTCCGCCCTGCTTTTCTTTCGGGGCCCCGGCGCGTAACCAAGGCCATGCCCACCGACATCGAGATCGCCCGCGCCGCGCCGCGTGCGCCCATCGCCGCCGCCGCCCTGAAGCTCGGCGTTCCCGGCAATGCGCTGATCCCCTACGGCCACGACAAGGCCAAGATCGCCATGCCCTTCCTGCGCTCCCTGGCGGACCGGCGGGACGGCGCGCTCGTGCTCGTCACCGCGATGAACCCCACGCCTGCGGGCGAAGGCAAGACGACCACCACCATCGGCCTCGGCGACGCGCTCAACCGCATCGGCCGCCGCGCCGCCATCTGTCTGCGCGAACCCTCGCTGGGCCCCTGCTTCGGCCAGAAGGGCGGCGCCACCGGCGGCGGCTACGCGCAGGTCGTGCCGATGGAGGCGATCAACCTGCACTTCACCGGCGATTTCCACGCCGTCACCGCCGCGCACAACCTGCTGGCGGCGATGATCGACAACCACCTTCACTGGGGCAACGCCCAGGACATCGATCCCCGCCGCGTCACCTGGCGGCGCGTGATGGACATGAACGACCGCGCGCTTCGCGGGATCGTTACCGGTCTCGGCGACGGGGCCGCGCCTGCGGAAACGGGGTTCGACATCACGGTGGCCTCCGAGGTGATGGCGATCGTGTGCCTCGCCGCGGACGGCGCCGATCTCCAGGCCCGGCTGGAGCGGATCGTTGTGGCGCAGCGGCGCGACCGCAGCTTCGTGACCGCCGCCGACGTCGGCGCCGCCGGCGCCATGGCCGCGCTGCTGAAGGACGCGATCGCGCCCAACCTCGTCCAGACGCTGGAAGGCAACCCCGCGCTCATCCACGGCGGGCCGTTCGCCAACATCGCCCATGGCTGCAACTCCGT
>JANRIM010000144.1:0-21343 GCA_033764865.1 Hyphomonadaceae bacterium | reverse complement strand
TCGTACTTGCCGCCGATCTTGGAGATCTGCTTGGCGGAGAAGTTGTAGATCAGCACCGCCGGGATGGCCGCGGCGAGACCGGCGGCGGTGGCGAGCAGCGCGCCGGCGATGCCGGGGGCGACCGCGACCAGCGACGTCGACTGCGTCTGCACGATGCCGATGAAGGAGTTCATGATGCCCCAGACGGTGCCGAACAGACCGATGAACGGCGCGTTCGAACCGATGGACGCCAGGAACGTCATCGAGGAGCCGAGCTCCTCCAGATGGTCGTTCTGCTTGATCTGCATGGCCGAGCCGACGCGCTGCATCGTGTGGTCACGGGCGTCGCGCATCGTGTAGAGGCCGAGGTCCTGCGTCTTGCGGACTTCGCCCATGCCGGCGTCGAACATCGTCTTGATGCCGGAGGCCGGCAGCTTGCGCACGATGGCTTCGGCTTCTTCCACCGAGTTGGCCTTCCGGAACGCGGCGAGGAATTCTTTGATCTTGGCGTTGTTGGCGCGCATGACCCAGACCTTCTCGATCAGCAGCGCGATCGAGTAGATTGCGCAGATCCCGAGGATCACCATCACGCCCTTTTCGACGCCTTCCAGCTTGTCCCACAGGTCGAGCAGGTTGAGGCCTTCGGCCGTCTGGCCGGCGGCGGTCTTGGCGCCTTCCTCGGCGGCCTTCTTGGCCGCTTCGAGCGAGGCCGCGTCGGGCGCGGGGGCCGCGGGCGGCGGCGGGGCCGCTGCGCCGGGCGCCGGGGCCGCGGGCGTCGCCGCCTGGGCGTAGAGGGAAAGAATGGCGTAGCTCAACACGTTCATGATCTGCCCTTTTAAGCCCTGGGACCATCAAGCGGGTCTTCGACCCGGTGTGCCCGTTGTTTACGACGAAACTCTGTCCGTCATGTGAAACATTAACAGTATTTCGTAGCGCGCGCGGGCGGCGGCGCGCATCCGCGCGCACCTCCCCACCAGCACCCGGTCGCCGCGTTTTCGCGGTTCTTGATCCGGACACCCACGCTGTGCGTCTAAATTTTCGGAAAACCCCTCAATGTCAATGGCGCATCGGCAGATGGGGTGCGCTTGGGCGCCAATGCGCCGGGCTGGCGTGCAGGCGATGCATCGCGCAAACTCCTGCCGCCAGAGAAGCGCGCGCGGAAAAAACCGGCCGCCAGAGGAGGAACGCCGTCCATGCACCCCCGCACCCACGCCGCCGCCGATCCCGCCCGTCTCGCCATCGTGATGACCGGCGACGGGCGGTCCGTGACCTATGGGGCGCTTGAGAAGTCGGCCAACCAGACCGCCCACCTGTATCGCAGCCTGGGCCTCGGCGTGGGCGATGCGGTGGCGTTGTTCATGGAGAACGCGCCGGAGTTCTACGAGTTGGTGTGGGGCGCGCAGCGGTCTGGCCTCTACTTCGTGTGCATCTCGACCAAGCTCACCGCCAGCGAGATCGCCTATATTTTGCGCGACTCCGGGGCCAAGGCGCTGTTCGTCTCCCCGGGCCTTGCGGGCGCGGGTCGCGAGGCTGCCCGGGAAGCAGGCGTTCCCGCCTACGCCGCGAGCGGCCCGATCGACGGTCTGCCGTCTTACGAGGCGATGCGCGCCGCGCTGCCGGACACCCCCATCCCCGACGAGGCGGCCGGCACGGACATGCTCTATTCGTCGGGAACCACAGGCCGCCCCAAGGGCGTGCGGCGCGACCTCACGGGCCTCGCGGTGGAGACGCCCAACGCGCTGATGGCGCTCACCCAGGCGCTCTACGGCCTCGGCCCCGACAGCCGCTACCTCTCCCCCGCGCCGCTCTACCACGCAGCGCCCCTGCGCTGGACGATGAGCGTGCAGTGCTTTGGCGGCACGGTGTTCGTGATGGAGAAGTTCGATCCCGAGGCTTACCTCGCCGCGGTGGAGCGTCATCGCATCAACACCAGCCAGTTGGTGCCCACAATGTTCGTGCGGATGCTGAAGCTGCCCCCGGAGGTGCGCGCGAAGTACGACGTCTCCAGCATGCGGATGGCGGTTCACGCCGCAGCGCCCTGCCCCGTCGCCGTCAAGCAGCAGATGATGGCGTGGTGGGGGCCCGTGATCCACGAGTACTACGCGGGCACGGAGGGCAACGGCTTCTGCACCGTGGGGCCCCAGGAGTGGCTTGCGCGGCCGGGCACCGTGGGCAAGGCCGTGCTGGGCGACCTGAAGATCTGCGACGAAGCGGGCGAGCCGCTGCCGCCGCGCACGGAGGGCGTCGTCTACTTCGCCAACGGGCCCGCGTTCAGCTACCACAACGCGCCGGAAAAGACCGCCGAGACGCTGAACAAGCACGGCTGGTCCACGCTGGGCGACGTGGGCTACGTGGACGAGGACGGCTACCTGTTCCTGACCGACCGCAAGGCGTTCATGATCATTTCCGGAGGGGTGAACATCTATCCGCAGGAAGTGGAGAACCTGCTCGTCACGCACCCCAAGGTGGCCGATGCAGCGGTGTTCGGCATTCCCAACGAGGACTTCGGCGAGGAGGTGAAGGCCGCCGTCCAGCTGCTGGATCCCGCGCTCGCCGGCCCGGCGATGGCGGAGGAGCTGCTGGCGTTCTGCCGTCAGCACCTGTCGGCGGTGAAGTGCCCGCGGTCGGTGGATTTCCACGCCGAACTGCCGCGCCACCCCACCGGCAAGCTCTACAAGCGGCTGCTGCGCGACGCCTACTGGGGCGGCAAGCAGAGCAAGATCGTGTGACGGAACCGCGTGGCCCGGAACTTGCTCAACGGGACTTTAATTCCCCTGTGATAGCGCTGGCCCATGTGGATCGAAACGGATCAGTATATCGGCCCCTGCCGGCGGGGCGGCGAGAAGGGCTTCCGCCTGATCAATCGCCGCCGCTTCCGCGGCGGCGACCGCACGCCGTCGATCCACGCGCTGTTCCGCCAGCTGCATGCCAACGCCATGGACCTGAGCGACCCGCTGAAGCGGCGGCGCTTCAAGCTGCGTCTGGCGGCGACCATCGGCGTGGCGCAACGCGCGCGCCTGCACGCCGTCGCGGCGCAGCTGGAGCTGCTGGACCGGCGCATGACGGAGACGGCGCTGGCCGATCCGCGCGCGGCGACCGCCATCGAGCAAATCCTCTCCGCAGCGCTGGCCGCCCTGCCTCAGCGCTGACGGTGCGCCGCGGCGCCGGCGCTGAAACCGGCCGGCCCGCCGCGGCGTAAAGACTGCATGACCGCTTCACGCCGCACTCTCCTGCTCAGCGTCGCCGCCCTCGCCGTAGCGGGCGGCGGCTTCGCTCTCGCCCAGACCCGTCCCGCCGACGGCGCGAAAGGCAAGCTCAAGCAAGCCGACGTCAATCGCGCGCGCTTTGCGGAATCGCCCTGGCGTCGCCTGAGCGCCGACCAGTGGCGGGCGCGGCTGTCTCCGGCCGCCTTCGCCGTGCTCCGCCAGGAGGACACCGAGCGCCCGGGAACATCCCCGCTCAACGAAGAAAAGCGGCGTGGCACGTACGTGTGCGCCGGCTGCGCGCTGCCGCTGTTCCGGTCCGAGGACAAGTACGAGAGCGGCACCGGCTGGCCCAGCTTCATGCGCTCCATTCCCGGCGCGCTGGGCACCAAGCAGGATTTCGTGATCGGCTATCCGCGCACGGAGTACCATTGCGCGCAGTGCCTCGGGCACCAGGGCCACGTGTTCGACGACGGCCCCGCCCCCACCGGCCTGCGCTATTGCAACAACGGCGTGGCGCTGCGGTTCATCCCCACCTGAGCCTGGCCAGGTCGCCCACAGGTCGGGGCCGGCCCTGAGAGGGCCCGTCGAGAGGCTGTGTCGCCCTGATACGGTCCTAAGCGATGCGCGCGCGGGTTCCCCCCAGGGGCGCAGCGCGGCCGGCGCGGTTCGCGCGGGCCGGACGGCGGATGGCGCGGCCGGGGAACGCCATCGCGGCGGTTCGCCCATGCGGGGTTCCTGCGGGCGGCGCGGCCCTTGCTCCATAGGCAAGTATGACTGGTGAGGAGACCTTCCATCCGGACACCCGCGCCCTCCTGGCCTATGGCCGGGTGCTGGCCGGTTCGGGCGATCCGCCGCCGCGTGCGCCCGGCCAGACGGTGGGCGCCGACCGATTGGCGGAACGTCTGTTCGTGTTCGACCGGCAGGGCGACGGACGCCTGATGATCCGCACCTTCGGGGCGGAACTGACGGCCCTGTTCGGCCAGGACCTGCGCGACCGCGACTTCGCCGCCCTTTGGCCGCCCGCCGACCGCGGGCTGCTCTCGGCTTTCATTTCCGCCGTTTCGGAGGCCAATCAGCCCGGCATCCTGCGGGTGCGGGCGGAGGCCGCGGCCGGCGCGCGGCTGGGCGCGGAAATCCTCATCACGCCGCTGCGCACCCCGCCCCTCACCGCCGACCGCTACCTCGGTCTCTTCCAGCCGCTGGGCGGGGAGGCCTTCGCCGACGGAGTCGCCCGGCTTCGCCTCGGCTCCCTCCACCCGCCGGAGGCGCGGCTGTCGCCCGCGCCGCTGCGCCTGGTGGTGAGCAACTAGCCGGCCCGCGGGCGGACCCTCTAGAGTGCCCGCCATGGTGCGGACTGTGCTGATCTACGGCGCGGCGCTGGCGCTGGGCGCGACGCTGCTGCAATGGCTGGAGTATCAGGTCTGGGCCCGCGCCCATTCCAGCCACATCGCCGTCGCACTGATCGCCATCCTGTTCCTGGGGCTGGGCGTGTGGACCGGGGCGCGGCTGTTCCGGCCGCCCGCCGCCGCCGCGTTCGAGACCAATACGCGCGCGCTCGCCTCGCTCGGCATCACGGGGCGCGAACACGAGGTGCTGATGCTCCTGGCGGCGGGCCGCTCCAACAAGGAGATCGCCAACGCGCTGCATCTCTCGCCCAACACCGTCAAAACCCACATCGCCCGGCTCTACGAAAAGCTGGAGGCCGTCCGGCGCACCGACGCCATCGCGCGCGCGCGCGAGCTGGGCCTCATTCCTTAGTTTTTCGGGTGACGGGGCCACAATCACCCTTTCGGGCGATTGCCCGCCATGGCGCGCGGACCGAGCACTGGCGCCACGTCGGTCGCCGGCGTCGCGGATGGCCGCGGCGGCCGGACCGCTAACCCGGAGCCCGCCATGTTGCCCACCATCCTGCTGTTCGGCCTCGCCGCAGGCGTCATCGTCGTCGTGCCGATGTTCACCCTCATCGTCCTCTCGGAGCCGGGGGAAATGGGGGGCTCGATGTTCGTCGGCTACCTCATCATGGTGCTGGCGCTCAGCCTCATCTTCATCGGCGTGAAGCGCTACCGGGACCGGGTGCGCGGCGGGGTCATCCCGTTCCTGCCGGCGCTGCTGGCGGGCCTCGGCATCAGCGCGGTGGCGGGCGTGACCTACGTCATCGGCTGGGAAATCACGCTGGCGCTGACCAACTACACCTACGCCAGCGACTACGCCGCCGCGGCGCTGGAAAGCGCCCGCGCCAAGGGCGCATCCCCCGAGGAGATCGAAAAGCTCTCCGCCCACATGGCCACGTTCCAGGTGCAGTACGCCAATCCGCTGTTGCGCGTGCCGATGACGTTCGTGGAGATTTTCCCCGTCGGGCTTCTGGTCTCGCTGATATCGGCCGCGCTCCTGCGCAACAGCCGCTTCATGCCTGCCCGCAGGTGAAGGCGCGCCCTCAGGCCGCCCGCACCGCATCCTCGGCGATGGGCGCATCCAGGGGCGGCAGCGGCGGGCGACCGCGGAGCATGTCGGCGGCCTTCTCCGCGATCATGATGGTGGGCGCGTTCGTGTTGCCGCCCACCAGGGTGGGCATCACGGACGCGTCGATCACGCGCAGCCCCTCCACGCCCCGCACGCGGAGCGCAGGGTCCACCACGGCGCGGGCGTCCACGCCCATCCGGCAGGTGCCCACCGGGTGGTAGATGGTCTCGGCCTTCTGCCGCACGAAGGCGTCGATCTCCGCATCTGTGCGCACGTCAGGCCCGGGAAAGAACTCCGGCCCGCGGTACGGATCGAGCGGCTTCTGGGCCACGATGTCGCGCACCATCCGCACGGAGTCGCGCAGCGTGCGGCGGTCCATCTCGGTGGCGAGGTAGTTGGGATCCACCAGCGGCGCAGCGAACGGATCCGCCGAGGCCAGCCGGATGTCGCCGCGGCTCTCCGGCCTCAGCTGGCAGGTGTGGATTGTGAAGGCGTCCCGGTCGGGCTTCACGCGGGCGTGGTCCACCATCATGGCGTTGATGAAGTGCAGCTGGATGTCGGGCCGGTCGAGTTCGGGCCGCGTGCGCAGAAAGCCCCCGCAATGCAGGTGATTGGTGGCGCCGGGACCCGTGGCGCTGGCCATGTACTGCATGCCCACCAGCAGCTGCTTCACGCCCTTGGTGCGGGTGTAGAGGGTGATGGGTTTCGCGCACTCCGTGATGATGCTGAGATCGAGGTGGTCCTGGAGGTTGCGGCCCACATCCGGCAGGTCGGCGTGGACGGTCAGCCCGTGGGCCTTCAGATCGTCGGCGGGCCCCACGCCGGACAGCAGCAGAAGATGCGGGGACTGGAAGGCGCCCGCCGCCAGCAGCACTTCGCCGTCCGCCATCGCGCGCTGGACGGGCTTGCCCGGCCCGGCGGCGAACTCAACCCCCACCGCGCGGCCCTTCTCGATGATCACCCGCGTCGCGTGGGCGTTGGAAAGCACGGTGAGATTGCCCCGCTCCAACGCCGGGCGCAGGTACGCCGACGCCGTGTTCCAGCGCACGCCGTTCTTGATGGTGAGGTGGTAGTCGCCCACGCCTTCCTGCTGGAAGCCGTTGAAATCGCGCGTGCGCAAATGGCCCGCCGCTACACCCGCCTGGATGAACGCCTTGCGCAGCGGCTCTCCCGAGGGCGGGCGGCTGACCCAGAGGGGGCCGCCCTCGCCGCGCCAGGCGTCCCCGCCCGCTTCGTTGTGCTCGGATTTCTTGAAGTACGGCAGCACGTCCCGGTAGGCCCAGCCGGTCAGGCCCATCTGGCGCCAGTCGTCGTAGTCCCGCGCGTGGCCGCGGATGTAGATCATGCCGTTGATCGACGACGAGCCGCCCCATCCACGGCCGCGCGGCTGGTACAGGCGCCGATCGTCGAGATGTTTCTGGGGCACCGTCTCGAAGGCCCAGTTGTGGGCGTTCTTGGCCTTGAACAGCGTGCCCGCGCCGGCGGGCATGCGCACCAGCATGCTTGAGTCCCGCGGGCCCGCCTCCAGCAGGATGACGCGTACCGAAGGGTCCTCCGTCAGGCGCGCCGCCAGCACGCAGCCCGCGCTGCCCGCCCCAACGATCACATAGTCCGCCCGCGCCGCCTCGGCCATCGCGTCTCTCCCGACATCCAGCGGTCATGCTTGCCCAAGCCCGACCCCCGCCGCAATAGATGACGCCGGCGTCACGGTACGTCAGGTAAACAGAATCTTCATCATGAAGGGCGGAAGCTGGCGGCGATCAGGAGATTTGCGCCTTGGCTGCCGACCTCGCCCGCGCCCACGCGCTGCTATCGCTGGCCCGACGGGATGCGCCGGACCGCCGCCGTTTCCGCCGCCTCGACGTGGGCTTGAGCGGGCGCCTGCTCGACCGCGCCGGCGAAGAACACGATTGCCGCACCCTCGACATCTCCGTGGGCGATGCGCGGCTGGCGTCCCCCGCACGGGGCCGGGTGGGCGATACGATGATCGTCTATCTGAAGGATGTGGGCCGCGTGGAGGCCGAGATCGTGCGCCTGCTCGACGGCTCAAGCTTCGCCGTGCAGTTCCACGCCACCGCCCACAAGCGCGAGCGCATCGCCGAGCAGCTCACCGTCCTGATCAACCCCGCCTGCGGCATCGAGGATGAACGCCGCGTCCGGCGGTTCTCCGGTTCGGGCGTGGCCCCCGTGGAGCTGGAGGACGGCACGGTCGTGCCCTGCGAGATCCTCGATTTCTCCCTCGTCGGCATCGCCGTGAAGTGCGCGCGCCGCCCGCTCATCGGCGCATGGGTGAAGGTGGGCAACCAGTACGGCCGGGTGGGCCGGTACATCGATCAGGGCTTCGCCATCGACTTCGAGGCCCGCCCCACGCCCCCCAAAACCTAGTCCGCCAGGTACCGCGCCGACCACGCCACGATCATGCCCGCGGCGTAGGCCGCGTGCGCGGGCGTCGACAGGAAGTGGTCGGCGTCGTCGAGCGAGATGAAGCTCTTGGGATGACGCGCGGCGGAGAAGATCGCCGTCGCGTTGTCGATGCCCACCACCGCGTCCAGCGGCGCGTGCATCACCAGTAGCGGACGGCGCAGGCGGGCGATGCGCTCCTGCTGCGGCTGCGCGCGCAGATCGTCGATCATCTGGCGCTTGACGGTGAAGGTGCGCCCGCCAAGCACGACCTCCGCCGCGCCGGCGCTCTCGATTTCCTCCGCTTTCGCGGCGAACTGGTGGACCACGTGCGCGACGTCGCTGGGGGCGCCGATGGTGGCCACGGCGCGCACTTCGGGGATGTGATGGGCGGCGGCCAGCACGGCGGCCCCGCCGAGGCTGTGGCCCACAAGGAGCTTCGGCGCAGCGTAGGCGGCGCGCAGGTGCGCGGCCGCGGCCGCGAGATCGGCGACGTTGGAGGAGAAGTTGGTGTTGGCGAAGTCCCCGTCGCTCTGGCCGAGGCCCGTGAAGTCGAAACGCAGCGTGGCGACGCCGGCCTCCGCGAGCGCACGCGCAATGCGCACGGCGGCGGCGTTGTCCTTGCCGCACGTGAAGCAGTGCGCGAACAGGGCGTAGGCGCGCGGCGGGCTGTCGGGCGTCTCGAGCCGGGCGGCGAGTTGGTCGCCGTCGGCGCCGGGAAACGTGATCTTCAGGCTGTTCATCGCGATCAGTCTCCCGCAGTGCGCGTCCGCCAATGCGCGTCGGCCCGCGCGATGTGGCCCGGGGCGTCCCCATCCCACTTCGTCTGCACGCCGGCGTCGAGATTGAAATAGAGCCGCCCCTCCACGACGCGGTAGACCGCCGGATCGCCCGCCCTGGCGGCGCCGCGCGCCATGGCGAAGGCGCACAGGCCCCCATAGCGGGGCAGATAGGCTTCCGGCGCCGCGACGAACGCGTCGCGGTTTTCCGGGGTGGCGAACCGGTAGGTCCGGCCCTCATGCGTCACGGCGATCATGGCGGAGCCCGCGAGGGGCGGGCCGTCGCCGCTGAAATAGCTGACGAGATCGAAGCCTCCCGCCGCGGGCGGCGCCATGGCCATGCCGGCGTGGTCGTGGGCGAAGGCGCCGGGCTGCGCCGCGTGCGCGAAGCCGCCGTTCGCCAGCCAGTGGCGCGTGGTCTCGCCCGCCCGCTCGATCAACTCGCCCGCGCGGCCGAAGTTGAGCGGCGACACGTCGAGGGGACACAGGTGCGGCGCGACGTACACATCCACCTTCCCCGCCAGCAGCTGGAGATCGCGCTCCATCTGGTTGGAGATGAGCAGCGTGAGCGCGTGCAGGCCCCGCGCAATGGCGCCGCCGGGCGGCCCGTCGAGGGAGCAGGCGTAGCCGGTCTGGAGCACCACGATCCGCGTGGCGCCAAGTTCGGCGGCGGTGAGGATCGGCGTGTTGCCGGCGATGGCCCCGTCCATCAGGTGCTCATCCCCGATCTTCACGCTGGGGAGGGCGATGGGGATGGCGGCGCTGGCCATCACGGCGTCCACCACCGGCCCGCGGGAGAGGCAGACGGGCGCGCCGCTGAGGTTGGTGGCGACCACATGCACCGGCACGGCGGCGTCCTCCAGACGGGTGAACGGCATGTGCCGCTCGATGAGGCGGCGCAGGCTGTCGGCGTCGAACAGGCTCTCAGCGGCCCGCAGCCACGACAGCGCGCCCTTCAGCGTCACCGGAAAAACGTCCTGACGGCGCAGGCTGCGCCAGATGGCGTCCAGCGCCGCCACGCCGGCCGCGTCGGGCCTGCCGGCGAAGTAGCAGGCGTTGAGCGCGCCGACGGACGCGCCCACCAGCAGGTCGGGCGCGATCCCCGCCCGGACCAGCTCACGCAGGACGCCCACCTGGATGGCGCCGAGGCTGCCGCCGCCGGCGAACACGAACGCCGTCTTGTGACCGTCCTGCGCCATGATCGTCCGCGCCCTGCCCTGCCGCCTGCGCCATCGCCGGTCGACAGGCCGATACGCGCGTCAGTACGCCGGCGGCGCCGTGCGGTTTCAGGGCGCGGCGCGCAAACGAAAACCCCGCGTCGTCGACCGGCGCGGGGTCTTTTATCGGGATGAGGCTTCAATCGGGACGGGGGCGGACGCGGCCTATTCGTCGTAGGCGTGACGCTCGATCTTCGGGCCGCTGTTGTTTCCCTTGGCGGTTTCGTCGCGATCGACCAGTTCGATCACGGCGATGGGCGCGTTGTCGCCGTGGCGGAAGCCCGCCTTCAGCACGCGGGTGTAGCCGCCGGCGCGGGCCTTGTAGCGCGGACCGATCACGTCAAAGAGCTTCTTCGTCATCGCTTCGTCGCGGATGCGCGAGGCGGCCAGGCGGCGCGCTGCGAGGTCCCCGCGCTTGGCGAGCGTGATCAGCTTTTCCACCACCGGCTTCAGCGATTTCGCCTTCGGCAGCGTCGTCACGATCTGCTCATGCTTGATCAGCGACGCCGCCATGTTGGCGAACATCGCCGTGCGATGCGCGGCGGTGCGGTTGAGTTTGCGGAGGGCCATACCGTGGCGCATGATCGTGGTTCCTAGACCGTGTCTTCGTATTTCTTGGCGAGGTCTTCGATGTTTTCCGGCGGCCAGTTCTCCACCGCCATCCCGAGATGCAGGCCCATGCCCGAGAGCACTTCCTTGATCTCGTTGAGGGACTTCCGGCCGAAGTTCGGGGTCCGCAGCATCTCGGCTTCCGACTTCTGGATGAGGTCGCCGATGTAGACGATGTTGTCGTTCTTCAGGCAGTTCGCCGACCGCACCGAGAGCTCGAGTTCATCGACCTTCTTCAGCAGCGACGGGTTGAACGGCAGGTCGGGCTTGTCGGCGCCGACGGTGGCCTTCTTCGGTTCCTCGAAGGTGATGAACACCTGCAGCTGGTCCTGCAGGATGCGCGCCGCGTATGCGATCGCGTCCTCCGGGCGCAGCGCGCCGTTGGTCTCCACCTCGATGATCAGCTTGTCGTAGTCGAGCACCTGGCCTTCGCGGGTGTTGTCCACCCGGTAGGCCACGCGCTTGACCGGCGAATAGAGGCTGTCCACCGCGATTAGCCCGATCGGCGCATCGTCGGGGCGGTTCTTCTCGGCCGGGACGTAACCCTTGCCGGTGTTGACCGTCAGCTCCATGCGGATCTGGGCGCCGTCGTCGAGGGTGCAGATCACGTGGTCCGGGTTCAGGATCTCGATGTCGCCGGTGGTCTGGATGTCCTTGGCCTTCACTTCGCCCGGCCCGCTGGCCTTCAGCATGAGGCGCTTGGGCCCCTCGCCGCGCATCTTGATGGCGACCTGCTTCAGGTTGAGCACGATATCCACCACGTCCTCGCGGACGCCCTGGATCGGGGAGAATTCGTGGACCACGCCGTCGATCTGGACGGCGGTGATCGCCGCGCCCTGCAGCGACGACAGCAGAACGCGGCGCAGCGCGTTGCCCAGCGTCATGCCGAAGCCGCGCTCCAGCGGTTCGGCGATCAGGGTGGCGCGGCGCTTGGGGTCGTGGGTGTGCTCAACGACCGGCTTTTTGGGTCGGATGAGTTCCTGCCAGTTTTTTTCGATCGACATCAGCGTTCCGGAATGGAGGGAAGGAGCAGACGCACGCCTGTGCGCCCGACCGGCAAATCGCGGCGGCCTAGACGCGCCGGCGCTTGGGCGGGCGGCAGCCGTTGTGCGGGATGGGGGTCACGTCGCGGATCGACGTCACGGTGAAGCCCACGGCCTGCAGGGCGCGCAGCGCGCTTTCGCGGCCGGAGCCCGGGCCCGAGACGTTGACTTCCACGGTGCGCATGCCGTGCTCCATGGCCTTGCGCCCGGCGTCCTCGGCGGCGACCTGCGCGGCGTAGGGCGTCGACTTGCGCGAGCCCTTGAAGCCCATCATGCCTGCGGAGGACCACGAAATCGTGTTCCCCTGGGCGTCGGCGATCGTGATCATCGTGTTGTTGAACGACGCGTTCACGTGCGCAACGCCGGAGGCGATGTTCTTGCGCTCGCTCTTTTTGACGCGCTTTGCTTCCTTGGCCATGTGCGGGCGTTCCTGGGGTCGGGAGGTCGGGGATTACTTCTTGGTCGCCTGCTTCTTGCCGGCGATGGGTTTGGCGGGGCCCTTGCGGGTGCGGGCGTTGGTGTGGGTGCGCTGACCGCGGACCGGAAGGCCCCGGCGGTGGCGCAGGCCGCGGTAGCAGCCGAGGTCCATCAGGCGCTTGATGTTGGTGGCGGTCTCGCGGCGGAGATCGCCTTCCACGGTGTAGTCGCGGTCGATGGTCTCGCGGATCTGGAGAACTTCCGCGTCGGTCAGCTGGTTGACCCGGCGATCCGGCGTCACGCCGACCTTCGCGCAGATTTCCTTGGCGTAGGCCGGGCCGATGCCGTGGATGTACTGGAGCGCGATCTCGACGCGCTTCTGGGTCGGAATGTTCACGCCGGCGATACGGGCCACGGGACTGCTCCTGGTCGGCAGGTCTGAAATGGGAAAAGCCCTACGCTCCGCGTCCCTGCGGGCGCGCGGCGCTAGAGCGGCAGCTCAAACGAAGAGCGGGACTTATAGCGGGGGTTCTGGTCTCGTCAACCGGGGGAATTGCGTGTGAGGCGCGGTCCGGGCGTCATGCGGAGCGATTCCGGGCGGCGTCGAGCGCGGCGGCGACCGCTGCGCCCACGGCGTCCACGCTTTGCATCCCGTCCACCCCGACCATCTTGCCCTGCTGCTGGTAGTACGGGACGAGCGGGGCGGTCTGGTCGGTGTACGCTTTCAGGCGAACCTTGAAGCTGTCGGGGTTGTCGTCGGCGCGCCCCTGCTCGGCGAAGCGCTTGGTGATGCGCGCGATGAGGGCCTCGGCGTCCACCTCAAGCCGCAGGACGAGGTCGATGCCCGTGCCCCGGCGCGCCAGCAGGGCGTCCAGCGCCTCGGCCTGGGCCACCGTGCGGGGGAAGCCGTCGAAGATGAACCCGGGCGCGCCCGCCTGACGGGTCAACGCATCCTCGATCAGTTCGATCACGATGGCGTCGGAGACGAGCGAGCCGGAGTCCATGATGGCCCCCACGCGCTGGCCGAGATCCGAGCCGGAGGCGCGAGCGGCGCGGAGCATGTCTCCGGTGGAAAGCTGAACGTACCCGCGCTCATCCACCAGACGCTTGGCCTGCGTGCCCTTTCCGGCCCCGGGGGGACCGAACAGGATAAGGTTCACGTCTTTCCCCCTACTTCTTGCCGCCGCGCAGCTTGGTCTTCTTGATGAGACCTTCGTATTGGTGCGCCAGCAAGTGGGATTGCACCTGCGTCACGGTGTCCATGGTGACGGACACCACGATCAGCATGGAGGTGCCGCCGAGGTAGAACGGCACCCGGTAGTAGGCGATCAGCAGCTCCGGCAGCAGGCAGACGGCGGTGATGTAGGCGGCGCCGATCACGGTCAGGCGCGTCAGCACGTAGTCAAGGTACTGGGCGGTGGGCTTGCCGGGGCGGATGCCGGGCAGGAAGCCGCCGTACTTGCGCAGGTTGTCGGCGGTTTCTTCCGGGTTGAAGACGATCGAGGTGTAGAAGAAGCAGAAGAAGATGATGCCCAGCGCATAGAGCGACATGTGCAGCGGCGTGCCGTAGCCGAGCATGGCGGCGGCGCCCGGCAGCCACGACAGCCACCCCGGCAGGTTCTGCGCGTTGCCCACGAAGGCCGCCAGCGTCGACGGCAGCAGCAGCAGCGAGGAGGCGAAGATCGGCGGGATCACGCCGGCGGTGTTGATCTTCAGCGGCAGGAACGAGCTTTCGCCCATGAACATCCGGTTGCCGACCTGGCGCTTGGGATACTGGATCACCAGCCGGCGCTGCGAGCGCTCGATGAACACCACGAAGAACACCGCCGCCAGCAGCACCACGCTGATGATGAAGATCGCGAAGAACGACAGAGAGCCGTTCTTGCCCAGCTCCAGCGTCTGCCAGATCGCGGTGGGGGCGCCCGCGACGATGCCGGCGAAGATGATCAGCGAGATGCCGTTGCCGACGCCGCGCGCGGTGATTTGTTCGCCCAGCCACATCAGGAACATCGTTCCGCCGGTGAGCGTGATCACCGTGGAGACGGTGAAGAAGATGCCGGGATCGGTGACGATGCCGGGCGACCCCTGCAAGCCCACCGAAATGCCATAGGACTGCACCAGCGCCAGCACGAGCGTGAGGTAGCGGGTGTATTGGTTCAGCTGCTTGCGGCCGGCCTCCCCTTCCTTCTTTAGCCGCTCCAGCGAGGGCGACGCCGTCGACAGAAGCTGGATGATGATGGAGGCCGAGATGTACGGCATGACGTTGAGGGCGAAGATCGCCATCCGCTCCACGGCGCCGCCGGAGAACACGTTGAACATGCCGAGGATGCCGCCGGCCTGCGCCTTGAAGGCGTTGGCGAACGCTGCGGGGTCGAGGCCGGGCAGCGGGATGTACGTGCCGATCCGGTAGACCACCAGCGCGATGAGGGTGAACCAGATGCGCTTCTGGAGTTCCGTCGCCTTGGCGAAGGCGGCGAAGTTGACGTTGGCGGCGAGCTGCTCAGCGGCTGAGGCCATTCGAATTGATCCTCGTTCCCTTTCCTCCCCCGCCTCCGGGGGAGATCCCGGGCGGAGCGAGGGGGAGGGGGTAAGTCCGTCAGCTTACGAGCCCCCTCCGGCTCGCTTTGCCCGCCACCTCCCCCGCTCGCGACGCGCGCAGGGGCGGAACCTAGCCGGCCGTGGCGTCGACGGCGGCCGGCTTCGTCACCGTGACCGATCCGCCGGCCTTCTCCACGGCCTTGATCGCGGCCGCCGAAGCGCCCGTGACCACAACCGTCACTTTGGAGGTCAATGCGCCTTGCGCAAGGAGGCGGACGCCGTCGCGCACACGTCGCACCAGGCCCGCGGCCACCAGGGCCGCTTCATCCACAGGCTTTGAGGCGTCCAGGCGCTTGGCGTCGATGGCCTTCTGGAGGCGGTTGAGGTTCACCTCGGCGTAGCGGGCGCGGTTCAGCTTGTTGAAGCCGCGCTTCGGCGCCCGCATGTGGATGGGCATTTGCCCGCCCTCGAAGCCGTTGATTGAGACGCCCCGGCGGGACTTCTGGCCCTTCACGCCGCGTCCGCCCGTCTTGCCCTTGCCGGAGCCCACGCCGCGGCCGACGCGCATGAGCTTCTTGGCCGAGCCCGGGTTGTCGGCGATTTCATTCAGACGGGTCATGTCACCCGCGCTCCTCTACGATCTCGATCATGTGGGCGACGGTGCGGATCATGCCGCGCGTCATCGGGGTGTCCTCCACCTCGACCACGTGGCCGAGGCGGCGGAAGCCCAGGCCGCGCAGCGTGGCCGCCTGACCTTCCACCCGGCGGATGGCGCTCTTGGTCTGCTTGAGGACGATGGTCTTTTTCTTCGCCATGGCCTTAGCCCTCCACGCCTTCAGCCTGGCCCGCGCCGTCCTTGCGGCGGGTGATGATGTCGGCGACCTTCAGGCCGCGGCGGTTGGCGATGTGGCGGGGGCTCGTCTGGCCCTTGAAGGCGTCGAACGTGGCGCGCACCATGTTGTAGGGGTTCGACGACCCCTTCGACTTCGCCACCACGTCCTGCACGCCCAGCACTTCCAGCACAGCGCGCATCGGGCCGCCGGCGATGATGCCGGTGCCGGGCGGGGCCGACCGCAGCATGACCTTGCCCGCGCCGTGACGGCCTTCGCCGTCGTGGTGCAGCGTGCGCCCTTCGCGCAGCGCCACGCGGATGAGGGACTTCTTGGCTTCTTCGGTGGCCTTACGGATGGCTTCCGGCACTTCGCGCGCCTTGCCGTGGCCGAAGCCCACGCGACCCTTCTTGTCGCCCACGACCACGAGCGCGGCGAACGCGAAGTTCTTGCCGCCCTTCACCACCTTGGCGACGCGGTTGATGGCGATGAGCTTGTCGGAGAACTCGCTGTCGCCCTCGCGGTCGGAGCCGCCGCCGCGGTTGTTGTCGCGCCGGCCGCGATCGCCGCCGCCGCCTTCGCGATTGCCGCCGCCGCGTCCGCGGCCGCGGCGTTGCGGCTGTTCATCGCCCGGGGGCGTGGAGGTTTCCGTGATCGCCATCGTCAGAACTCCAGACCGCCTTCGCGGGCGGCGTCGGCCAGGGCTTTCACCCGGCCATGATAGATGTAGGCGCCACGGTCGAACACGACCTGCCTGACGCCCTTTTCGGTGGCGCGCGTGGCGATCAGCTTGCCGATCTCGGCGGCGGCGGCCTTGTCGGCCCCCTTCTTGCCGGCCTTGCGGAACGCTTCCTCGAGCGTGGAGGCGGCGCACAGCGTGCGGCCCTGAAGATCGTCGATGATCTGGGCGGAGATGTTCTTGCCGGACCGGAAGACGGTCAGCCGCAGGCGGCCGCCGGAAGTCTTCCGGAGCTTGGTCCGCTGCCGCAGGGCGCGGCGCTGGTTCTTTTCGAGCGCGCTTTTCATGGCGTTACTTCTTCTTGCCTTCCTTGCGGCGGATGGTTTCGCCGGCGTAGCGCACGCCCTTGGCCTTGTAGGGCTCGGGCGGGCGGAACCGGCGAAGCTCGGCCGCCACCTGGCCCACGGCCTGGGCGTCGATGCCGGAGACCTTGATCTCCGTCGGCTTGGTCGTCTCGATCTTCACGCCCTTCGGGGGCGCGAAGATGACGTCATGGCTGAAGCCCAGCTGCAGGGCGATGTTCTGGCCCTGCATGGCCGCGCGGTAGCCGACGCCGTGGAGTTCGAGCGTCTTCTCGAACCCCTCCGACACGCCCTTGGCGTGGTTGGCGATGATGGCGCGCGACATGCCCCACATGGCCTTCGACCGGGCCGTCTCGTTGCGCGGCTTCACCACCACCTGCCCATCGTCGAGCGAGACGGCGATCTCGTCGGGCACGCGGAAGCTCAGTTCGCCCTTCGGACCCTTCACGGACACGTCCTGGCCGGTGACCTTGAAGGTCACGCCCTTGGGCGCCGCGACCGGCAGTTTTCCAATCCGCGACATCTCAGTACACCCTGCACAGGACTTCGCCGCCGACGTTCTCGGTGCGGGCGGTCTGGTCGGACATGACGCCCTTCGGCGTCGACAGGATCGAGATGCCGAGGCCATTGCGCACCAGACGCAGATCCTTGATCGACGAGTAGACGCGCCGGCCCGGCGTGGACACGCGCTTGATCTCGGAGATCACGGGCGCGCCCTCGTAGTACTTCAGCTGGATTTCCAGCTGGGTATGGCCGTCCTTCTCCACCTCGCCCCAGCTGCGGATGTAGCCTTCGGACTGGAGCACATCGAGCACGTTGGCGCGCAGGCGGGACTTCGGCGTCGTCACCGTGGACTTGCCGCGCATTTGGGCGTTGCGGATGCGGGTGAGCATGTCGCCCAGCGGATCGGTCAGGTTCATTGTCCGCCTCCCCTACCAGCTCGACTTGACCATGCCCGGCACCTGGCCCCGCGAGGCCAGTTCCCGGAGCGCGATGCGGCTCATGCGCAGCTTGCGATAGTAGGCGCGCGGACGGCCCGTGACCTCGCAGCGGTTGCGCACGCGGTTGGGCGCCGAGTTGCGCGGCAGCGCCGCCAGCTTGATGCGGGCGGTGAAGCGCTCCTCCAGCGGCGCGGACTCATCGGTCGCGATCGCCTTCAGGCGCGCGCGCTTGGACGCGAACTTCTTCGCGAGGCGCTTGCGCTTCTCGTTGCGCTCTACTGCACTCGTCTTCGCCATGCTTGTCTCCCGATGCCGTTCAGGGGTGGACCACTCTTCCTTGCGGAGGCGCGATCAGTTCCGGAACGGGAAATCGAACTCCTTCAGAAGGGCCCGCGCCTCGGCGTCTGTCTTCGCCGTGGTGCACACCACGATGTCCATGCCCCAGATCTGGTCGATCTGGTCGTAATTGATTTCGGGGAACACGATGTGTTCCTTGAGGCCCATGGCGTAGTTGCCGCGGCCGTCGAAGGAGCGCCCGTTGAGGCCGCGGAAGTCCTTCACCCGCGGCAACGCGATGGTCACCAGCCGGTCGAGGAACTCGTACATCCGGTCGGCGCGCAGCGTGACCTTGCACCCGATCGCCATGTTGTCGCGGATCTTGAACTGCGCGATCGACTTCTTGGATTTCGTCGCCACCGGCTTCTGGCCGGAAATGGCCATCAGCGCGTCCATCGCGGACTTGAGCTTCTTGGAGTCGGCCACAGCCTCGCCCACGCCCATGTTGATGACGATCTTCTCGAGCCGCGGGATCTGCATCTCGTTGGTGTACTTGAACGCCTCGCGCATGTTCGCGCGCACCGCCTCGCGGTAGCGCGTCTTCATGCGGGGCTCGTACTTTCCCGCCGACAGTGGGGCCGCCTCAGACATCGATCTGCACTCCCGAGCCCTTGGCCACGCGGACCTTGCGGCGTTGGGCGCCCTCGCCGACGAACTTGAAGCCCACGCGGGTCGCCTTGCCGGTGGAGGGATCGCGCACGGCGACCTTGGAGACGTGGATCGGCGCCTCGTTGCGCTTCACCCCGCCGTTGGGATCGGCCATCGACGGCTTCACGTGCCGGGCGACGATGTTGACGCCCTCCACGAGCACGCGCTCGGCCGCCGGATAGACCTCCAGCACCTTGCCGACGGCGCCCTTGTTCTTGCCGGACAGCACGACGACGGTGTCGTCCTTCTTGATCTTCGCGGCCATGACTAAAGCACCTCCGGCGCGAGCGAGATGATCTTCATCTGGTTCTTGGCGCGCAGCTCGCGCGGCACCGGCCCGAAGATGCGCGTGCCGATCGGCTCGCCCTGGTTGTTGATGAGGACGGCGGCGTTGGTGTCGAAGCGGATGGTGGAGCCATCCTTGCGCTTTATGTCCTTGCGGACGCGCACCACGATGGCCTTGCGGACGTCGCCTTTCTTCACGCGGCCGCGCGGGATCGCCTCCTTGATGGAGACGACGATGATGTCGCCGATCGAGGCGTAGCGACGCTTGGAGCCGCCCAGCACCTTGATGCACATCACGCGCTTGGCGCCGCTGTTGTCGGCGACGTCGAGATTGCTCTGCATCTGGATCATGGTTCGATCCTCACCAATCTTTCAACGTCAGGCCTGGACGGCGCCGACCACTTCCCACCGCTTCAGCTTGCTGCGCGGCGGGCATTCCTGGATGGACACGACCTGGCCGACCTTGCCCTTGAAGGCTTCGGTCTCGTCGTGGGCGTGGAACCGCTTGGAGCGGCGCACGGTCTTCTTGAGCACCGGATGCAGGAACGTGCGCTCCACGTTCACCACCACCGTCTTTGCGCCCTTGTCGCTGACGATCACGCCCTGCAGTACGCGCCGAGGCATCTTCGTTTCTCCTCAAACCGACTGCGTCGGGCGCTTTTCGCGCAGGACAGTCTTGATGCGCGCGACCATGTCGCGCACTTCGCCCACGCGGGCGGTGCTGGAAAGCTGGCCCGTGGCCTGCTGGAAGCGCAGGTTGAACTGCTCCTTCTTCAGCTGGGCGAGCTGTTCGGTCAGGGCCGCGGCGTCCATGCTGCGGTACTGGTCGATCTGCTTCTTGATCTCGCGGAGCTTCATCTAGAGGCCCTCCACCCGGGTGACGATGCGGGTCTTGATCGGCAGCTTGGCGGCGCCGAGGCGCAGGCTCTCCAGCGCGATGTCGTTGGCCACGCCGTCGATCTCGAACATGATCCGGCCGGGGTGAACCCTGGCCGCCCAGAACTCCGGCGCGCCCTTGCCGGAACCCATGCGCACTTCAGCCGGCTTCTTCGACACCGGGACGTCCGGGAAGATGCGGATCCACACCTTGCCCTGGCGCTTCATGTGCCGGGTGATGGCGCGCCGCGCGGCTTCGATCTGGCGGGCGGTGACGCGCTCCGGCTCCACGGCCTTCAGGCCGTACGAACCGAAGTTGAGCGTGAAGCCCGCCTTCGCCGTTCCGTGGATGCGGCCCTTGAAGGCGCGACGGAACCTGGTTTTCTTCGGCTGCATCATGGCGGTTAGCTTCCTGCGCCTTCCGTCTCGGGAGCATCGGCGGGACGGCGCCCGCGGGGGCGGCCCGGCCGGTCGTCACGGTCGCTGCGGGGACCACGCGGCTGGTCGCGGTCGCGGCGCTCGCGCTGTTCGCCGGTGTCCATGGCGCGACGGTCCTGCGCCATGGGATCGTGTTCCATGATCTCGCCTTTGAAGATCCAGACCTTCACGCCGATCTGGCCGTAGGCGGTCTTGGCCTCGCAGGTGCCGTAGTCGACGTCGGCGCGCAGCGTGTGCAGCGGCACACGGCCCTCGCGGTACCATTCCATGCGGGCGATTTCCGCCCCGCCGAGACGGCCCGACACGTTGATGCGGATGCCCTGGGCCCCAAGGCGCATGGCCGACTGCATGGCCCGCTTCATCGCCCGGCGGAACGCCACGCGGCGCTCCAGCTGCTGGGCGATGCCTTCGGCGACGAGCATCGCGTCGGTTTCCGGCTTGCGGACTTCCACGAGGTTCAGGAACACCTCGTGGCCTTCCACCATCTTGGAGAGATCCTTGCGGAGCTTCTCGATGTCGGCGCCCTTCTTGCCGATCACCACGCCCGGCTTGGCGGTGTAGATCGTCACGCGGCACTTCTTGAGCGGACGTTCGATGATGATGCGGCTGATGCCGGCGCCGGCCAGCTTCTCGCGCAGCATCTTGCGGATCTTCAGATCCTGGTGAAGCAGCCGGCCGTACTCGCCCGTCTTGGCGTACCAGCGGCTGTCCCACGTGCGGTTGACGCCGAGGCGCAGACCGATCGGATTGACCTTCTGACCCATCAGGCGGCCTCTTCAGCTTGCGCGGAGATATCGCGCATCACGATGGTGAGTTGGGAGAACGGCTTCTCGATGCGCACGGCGCGGCCGCGGGCGCGAACGCTGGTGCGCTTCATTACGAGGTTCTTGCCCACATGCGCCTCGGCGACGACGAGACTGTCGATGTCGAGGTTGTGGTTGTTTTCCGCGTTGGCGATCGCCGACTGCAGGCACTTCAGCACGTCGTGTGCGATGCGCTTGCGGGAGAACGTCAGTTCGTTGACCGCCTTTTCCGCGGTGAGGCCGCGGATCGACTGGGCGACGAGGTTGAGCTTGCGCGGGCTGATGCGCACCATCTTGAGGACGGCGCGGCTTTCGTTTTCAGCCTGCTTCGGAGGGGCCTTGGGCTTCGCCATGGCTTACTTCCTCTTCGCTTTCTTGTCGGCGCCGTGACCGTAGTACGTGCGCGTCGGCGCGAACTCGCCGAACTTGTGGCCGACCATGTCCTCGTTGACCGTCATCGGCACGAACGACTTGCCGTTGTGGACCTCGAACTTGAG
>JANRIM010000108.1:0-5687 GCA_033764865.1 Hyphomonadaceae bacterium | reverse complement strand
CGCACTCACCCGATCCGGTGCGGAATGAAGCAGGCGTTGACGCCGGTGACCGGGTCCGCGTCCTCGCGGATGCCGAGGCCGCACGGCCGCCCGCCCGCCACCCACACGCCGAACACCGGATAAAGCCCATCGAACGGCGTCATCGCCGTGCGCTGCTGGTACACAACGCCGGCGCTGACGGGCCCGCCCGGCGCGCGGCGGCGAACCTGCGCCCCCTCGCGTCCGAACCACCCCTTCTCCATCACGTCGCCGCTCAACGCGTGCGGATCGCGCGATGCGGGCAGGAGAACGGGATGCCCCTCGTTCATGGCCCACAGATCCGCCAGCAGCGCCTTGCTCGACGCCGCGATCCGCCACGCGGGCTCGATGATGGTGGCGTCCGTGCGCGCCAGATGCGGGCCGAAGGCCTCCGCCGCCATCCACTCCCACGGGTAGAGCTTGAACAGCGTCTGGATCGGCGCTTCGTCAAGGTCGACGAGGCGTGATCCGTCCCAGCCGATCTCGCCCACATCCAGCAGCGTCGCCTCGAAGCCCGCCTGCACGGCGATGTCGCGGAGGTAATCGGTGGTGAGCAGGTCGTCGGGGTGCTCGCGCATGCAGGCGAAGTGCGCGCGGGGGCCGAACTCGCCGCGCATCGCCGTCCACACGCCCAGCAGCGCCTCGTGGATCGCGTTGTACTGGTCGGCGCCGGGGTCGCGGTCCATCAGCCAGTGCCACTGCACCACCGCGGCCTCGTAGAGCGCAGTCGGCGTGTCGGCGTTGAATTCCAGCAGGCGCGGGCCCTGCGTGTCCCAGGCGAAATCGAGCCGGCCGTAGACGGACGGCGCACGCGCCGCCCACGACGAGCGCGCCGCTTTCGCCAGCACGCCCTCCACGCCGAGGCTGGCGAGCGTTGCCCCGTCGAACGCCGCCGCCACAGCCTCGTCGATCATCGCCACGGCCTGTTCGGCGGCCGCGTGCAGCGCCTCCACCTCACCCTCGTCGAGCACGAAGCACGCGTCCTCGCGCCAGTAGGGCCGCCCGTCCGCGTGGCGCCAGACGTCGAACTCAAGCGCCTCCAAGCGCGCCACCCAGTCGGGCCGCGGCGCGACGCGTTCGCGCCTCATCCGGAAGCGCTGTGGCCGCCGCTGCGGCCGGTATCGCCGATGCCGCCCCGCGCCACCGGGCCACGCCCGGGCGCGCTCACCTCCAGCGCCAAACCGGACTTCCCGCTCCCGCGCGCCGATGCGCCGGGGCCTGGATCGCCCGCCGGGCGCGCGCCGCCGCCGACCCAGAAGAACGGCCCGTAGAAGCCCTGCGTCCCGCGCGGCTCGCACTGGCGCGTGTCCTGACCGTAGTCCCGGTAACAGTCCTCACGCGATGCATAGACGTTGCGGCTGTACTGCGGCTCCGGCGCGCACGCCGCCGCGCCTGCGCCCAGGAGCACAAGGGTCACCGCGTGGGAGCGCCAGCGCGCCATCTCACGGCACCCAGCTCGCGGCCTGCAGCAGGCCCAGTCCGACGCCGGCCATCGCCTGGACCACGGCCGCCGACATCTTGCCGTCGGTGATGTCGGCCGCGAGGTTCGGCACGAGCAGGCGCGTGACCAACAGGCCGAGCAGCTGCACCACGAGCGACACCGCCCCCCATGCGCTCGCCTCGAGCGGATTGGCGGTGAGCGACAGGACAAGCGCCAGCGGGATCACGAAGCCGAGCGTCGCGCCGCCCACGCCCAGCGCCGCGGCGGCGCTGCCCGCACGGATGAGCTTGAGTTCAGGCTGCGGCGTGAGCGCGGCATAGGAAACGACGAACGCGGCCGTCAGGACGACGCCGGTGGCGAAGTGCATCAGGAACAGGCCGACTGCTTCCAGCATTCAAGGCGTCACCGAAGCTTCGACGCCCACCTTAGAACACTGGCTCAAAAGGGCCAGACCTCTTCCTATCGTCACAAAGAGCTGTTGACGGCCGCGCCGGTCGTCAGCGAGGACGCGAACCCCGCCACTGAGCTCCGCCTACTCCGCCGCGATGCTCATGGCGCCGCCCACGGGCAGGTGCACGCTCACGGTGGTGCCTTCGCCGGGCTCGCTGCGCAGCGCCACCCAACCTTCGTGCAGTTCGGCGAAGGAGCGCACGAGCGCCAGGCCCAGCCCCGCCCCGCCCTTGTCGGAGGCGCTGAAATTGTCGAACGCCGCGGCCTGCGCCTCGTAGGGCATGCCGGCGCCCGTATCGGCCACCCACAGCCGCACCATGCCGTCCGTGCGCTCCGCGCCGATGGTGATCTCGTCGCCGCGCTCGGTGTAGCGCAGGGCGTTGGTGACGAGGTTGAACAGGATCTGGCGGATGCGCTTCTGGTCCGCGCGGATGGCGCCGATCTTGGGATCGCAGGCGATGCGTATGGGGATCTCTGTGTCGCGCGCGTTGGTGGCGGCGGCGCCGGCGGCCTCCTGCAGCGCCGGGTAAAGCGCCACGTCCGAGAGGTCGAGCGCCACTTCCCCCGCCTCGATCATCGCAAGGTCGAGCACGTTGTCGACGAGCTTCGACAGATGCGTGGCGGCGGCCACGACGTTGTTGACCTGGTCCTGCTGGCGATCGTTGAGCGGTCCCGCGAGGCGGTTGGCCAGCATCTCCGAATAGCCGGTGATGGTCTGCAGCGGATCGCGCAGCTGCACCGAGACGTTCTGGACGAATTCGGTCTTCAGCCGGTCCGCGGCGGCGAGCGCCTCGGCCTGGTCGCGCAGCGCCGTCTCCACCCGCTTGGCGGCGGTGACGTCGAGGAACGCCACCAGCGTGGCGCCGTCCGGCAGCGGGCGCGTGAGCCAGGTGACCACCGTGCCGTCGGAGCGGCGCATCTCCCCGCGATCCTCCCGGCGCGCGGCGGGGCTCGGGTCCGTGATGCGGGCCTTCAGGTCCCGCCAGACGGTGGCCTCGTGGTAGAGCGGCAGCGCCAGCGCGATGAACTGCTCGAAATCGGCGTTGTCCGGCAGCGCCTCCTGCTCGATGCCCCACATGCCCTGGAACGCCGAGTTGGCGAGCCGCATGCGCCCGTCGGCGCCGAACACAGCCACGCCCTCGTGGAGGCGGTCGAGCGCGGCCTGCTGCACCTTGACGAGGTTGTTGTACTGCCCGCGCAGCGTCTGTTCGTTGGTGATGTCGGAGAACACCAGCAGAAGCCCGCCCATGGGGTGGCGCTGGCGCGCCACACGCAGCATGCGCCCGTCCTGCAGGTTCCAGGGCTCCTCCGGCAGAGCCGCCACCTCCTGGTAGAGCGCAAGCTCGCCCGCGCGCCATTCGGCGTAGTTTCCGTGCAGCGGCAGCATACGCTTGGTTTTCAGCTCGTCGAGCCATTGCGCGTGGGTGGGCCGGTCCAGCAGGAACGCGGGATCGAGGCGCCACATGTCCGCGAACGCCTTGTTGTGGAAGATGAGGCGCTTGTCGGCCCCGAACACCGCCACGCCCTCGCTGAGGTGATTGAGCGTCTCGTCGTGGGCGGAGACGTGGCGGGAGAACGTCTCGCGCTGCTCCTCGCGTTCGGTGACGTCGAAGGCCATGCCGGCGGCGCCGCCCAGCACGGGCGTGATCAGCACCTCGAACGAGCGCAGCTTCTCGTTGATGACGATGCCGCGCATCTCCGTGATCGCCTGGCCCGCGGCCATGACGCGCCGCGCCTGGTCCACGGTGGCCTGGTCGATCTGCAGGTTGCGCGCGATGGCCTGGTCGTGGGTCTTGGCGTCGAACGCCTTGATGTAGGCCTCGTTGGCCCACTCCAACGCACCGCCGTCGGTGACGCGCCAGGCGAGAAACGGCGCGCCCTGCAGGATCTCCAGGAAGAACGACGGATCGCGCGCCATCAGGCGGATCGGGTTGGAGCCGATTCGGCCCTGCGTGAGCCCCTGCTCCACGCCCTTCACGGTGGAATCCACCACCCACACCACGACGCGCGCGCCTGCGGTGCGGCCGTCGATCTCCACGTGAACGCCGTCCTCGCTCTCGATGGTCATGGAGAACGGCGCGCCCTCGCGGCGCAGCTGCGTCAACGCCGGGGCGAGCCGCGCCGGGCGGCCGGTGACGTCGCGCGCCTCGCACGCGGCGAGGCCCTGCAGGATGCGCACGGCGGTGTCGGCGGAGCTGGCCCGGTCGGAAAAGCGCAACAGGCTGCCGAGCGCCAGGGTGGAGCCGTAGGCCTTCGGCTGGCCCCAGTCTCCGGCGTCGGCGTCGCCATGGGCGCCGGCGTCCTCCCAGATCAGCACCACGCCGGGATGGGCGCCGAGGATGGAGTTGAAGCGCGCGAGCATGAGCTCCAGCGACGCCACCTGCTCCTTCCAGCGGGCGATGACGCCGCGCGCGCCGTCCGTGACCCGCAGCGCCCACAGCAGGGCGGCGATGGCGACCGCGGCGGCGCCGGCGGTGACGAGAAACGGCGCGATAGATCCGTCCACGTGGGGCGCCCCTCTGGAAATCCCGCGAATCAACGGCGATTCCACGGACTCTGGACGATGCGGCCCCCCGCGGGAAGCGCACCGGCGCCCGAAGCACGACCCAGGAAGGTTCAGGAAGGCTTAACGCGTCGCCGACGGCGGGCGATCCGGCCGCGGTCGGTGACCCGCGCGGAGCCCTGGATCCGGAACACGAACGGCATGCGGTAGCTGGGCCCGAATCGCGGCTGCGCGCCCTCGCGCACGGCGAAGCGGGCGTCCTTCAGGGCGTCCTTGGCGGCGGCGTAGAAGATGGGCGACGGCCACACGTCCACGCAGTGGATGTTCTTCACGCGGCCCTCGGGGCTGATGTCGAACTCCGCGATCGCCACGCCCTCGATGCCGAACCGGCGGGCGAGCGGCGGGAAATGGGCATGGATGGGCGTCGTGAGCGCCCATGGCATCTCCGCCTCGTCGCCGCCGCGCCAGACCACGCAGCACGGCCCCTCGGGCAACTGCAGGCGGTCGCGCTCGTCCTCGGCGCGGGCGCGGTCGATGGCGAGCCACGCGTTCCACAGCCCGAAGCCCCCCACGACCACCGCAAACACGATCGCGCCCGAAGCCAGCAGCGCAGGCCCCCCGCTCATGCCCGCGTTGCGCAAGGCCCCCATCACCGCGCCCTGCAGCACGAGCACCAGCACGAACACAAAGCCCAGCGTGACGGCCGTCACCGTGAGGTTGAGCGCGCGGCGGGTGGCGGAAACCTGCATGGCTTCCCCATAGCGTCCGTCCGTGACGGCTGCGAGCGCGATTGCGCTGTGCGGGCGGCTGCGGCCATAAGCGCCGCAGATGCGGGCGCCCGACCTCCCCTCCGCGACCGAGACCGGCGCCGTCGCAATGGCGCGGCCCCGCCGTCTCGGCCTGATGATGGCTGCGCTGTGCGCGCTGCTGCCGCCGGCGGCCATCGGCGGCGGCATGCTGATGGCGCCCTTGCAGGCGCTGGCGGGGCTGATCGCCGGGTCGACCGTCTCCTGGCGTCGCGGCGGACCGCTCGCCACGGCGGCTGGCCTGCTGCTGATGGCCTTCGCCCTCTGGATCGCCTTGAGCACGGCCTGGTCGGCGGTGCAGCGGCCCGAACAGGGCGTGAAGATCGTCGGCGCGGCGGCGACGGGCGTGGTGTTGATCGCCGGCGTGGCGGCCAGCGGCGGTCGCGACCGCGCGCTGATGCGCGCCGCGCTGGCGGCGGGGCTGCTCGTGCTGTGCGTCTACGGGGCGGTGGAGGCTCTGTTCGACATG
>JANRIM010000102.1:0-6800 GCA_033764865.1 Hyphomonadaceae bacterium | reverse complement strand
CGGTGGCGGCGGTGGATACCGCGGCGGCGGCGGTGGCGGCGGCTATGGCGGCGGCGATCGCGGCGGCGGCGGGTTCCGCCCGCGTGGCGAAGGCGGCTTCGGCGGCGGCGAGCGGGCGCCCCTCGGGCCGGAGCAAACCGGCACGGTGAAGTTCTTCAACGGCGCGCGCGGCTTCGGGTTCATCACCCCGGACGACGGCGGCGCCGACGTCTTCGTGCACGTGAGCGCCGTGGAGCGCGGCGGCCTACCCCCGCTCAACGAAGGCCAGAAGATCAGCTTCCAGACCCTGCCGGACCCGAAAGGCAAAGGCCCCAAGGCGGTCAACCTGAAGCTGGTGGACTGAACGTCCCGGGCGACTGAAACGGGAGACGGCCGGCGTCCCTGGACGCCGGCCGTTTTTGTTTCGGCGGCCACGGGACGTGGGCGCTGCAGCGGGGAGCGCCGGCTAGGCCGCCTTCGCCAACGCCGCTGACGTGAGGCGCGCGACGGCGGCGCACAGCGCCTCGCGGTCCGCCGGCTTCTGCATATGGTCGGCCGCGCCCAGCGCGAGCGCGCGGGCGCGGTCGTCGTCGATGGTGACCACGAGGACCGGCACGTCCGGGCGCGTGCGGCGCACTTCCGCCAGCACCTCCCAACCCGCGCCGTCCGGCAGATGGATGTCGAGCACCACCAGGGCCGGCGCGAGGGCGTGGAACGCAGCGAGGCCCCCGGCGACGTCGCCGGCGGTCCGCACATCGAACGGCAGCGACGCGAGCGCCCGGCGCGTGAGGTCGCGGGCGGCGGCTTCGTCCTCCACCACGAGCACGCACGCCCGCCCCGCGGGACCGTTGGCCAGCGCTGCGGTCTCCACCGCCAGACGCAACGTGAACGTGGAGCCCGCGCCCCGCGCGCTGGTGAACGAAACGTCCCCGCCCATGAGTTCGGTCAGCCGGCGGGTGATCACGAGGCCGAGCCCCGTGCCGCCCGCGCGGCGGGTGAAGGAGTCGTCGACCTGCGTAAAGGGCCGGAACAGGCGGGCCGCATCCGCGGGCGCGATGCCGCAGCCGCTGTCGGTGACGTCGATGCGCAGCAGGCCGTTGTCCAGCGCGACGCGGACGTCGATGACGCCGTTTTCGGTGAACTTGGCGGCGTTGGACAGGAAATTGAGCAGGCACTGGCCGAGCTTCGGCCCGTCCAGCAGAAGCTGGGGAAGATCGTCGGGCGCCTGCACGCGCAGGACGTTGCCCCTGGCCTCGGCGGCGGGGCGCGTCTGCTCCACCGCGTCGGACACCACCTGCAGGACGTCGCACGGCGCGGCGTTGATCTCCATCCGGCCGGCCTCGATCTTGGAGAGATCGAGCACTTCGTTGATCAGGCCCAGCAGATGCCGGGCGGCCTTGCGGATGCGGTTCGCGTCGGCGGCGGCGGACGTTTTTCCGTCGGCGTCGAGATCCTCCTCCAGGATCTCCGCGTAGCCGATGACCGCGTTGAGCGGCGTGCGCAGCTCATGGCTCATGTTGGCGAGGAACTGGGATTTGGCGGTGCTCGCCTCCTCCGCCGCCTGCCGCGCCGCCGACTGCGCAGCGAGCGTGGCGATGAGCTGGTTGCGGTCGTTGGCGGCGCTGATCACGAGATAAACGGCCTGCGCCGCCACACCCACCACCGCAAGCGCGCCCAGAAGGTCAAGCGGGCCGATGAACGGCATCACGAGCGCGCACACGGTGGGCGGCGCCATGCAGGCTGCGAACACCAGACGGACATTGGAAAAGTACACGAGCGCGTGGATCAGCGTGACGCCGAACCAGATCCCCGCCATGAAGCCCGCCGGCGCGCCGCCCACCAGCCACGCCATCGACCAGGCCGCGCAGTAGAGGCTGCACCCCACAAAGCACAGCGCCGCCGCTAGTTGTTCGCCGCGGTCGGGATCGGTGTCGATGAGCGGAATGATGACGCGGTCGTAGATGCGCTGCACCACGCCGGCGTCCCAGATGAGGACGATGACGGCCCACGCCAGCGCCAGCTGCCAGCCCACGAAACTCGTCAGCAACCCGGCCGCCAGAAAGGCTGCGAACAGGCGGGTCTTGAGGCCTTGACGCTGCGCGCACGCCGCGATCCGCAACGCCTCGGGATCGGTCGCCCGCGCGAAGGTGTTAACCGAAAATTGCATCGCGACCGGCCCTAAGACGTTCTGTTTTCGGGCATTTTGCCCACCTTAGGTAAACCAATCGCCCCCGGCGGGCCGCGCTCCGGGCGATTTCGGGGCATGGTCAGCGGCGCCGGCGCGCACTATTTCTGGGCCATGGCGTCCGCCGACAAACCCCGCACCCCCGATCTCGCCGATCTGCCGCCCGATCAGCACCCCCAAGCCCCGCCCGCGCGCCGGCGCGGGATCGACGTGATCCAGGACGAATTGACCCGCCTGCCCGGTAAACCCGGCGTTTACCGGATGATCGGGGCCGACGGCGAAGTGCTGTACGTGGGCAAGGCCAAGAGCCTGAAGAACCGGGTGGCGCACTACGCCCAGGGCCGGAGCCACGGCAATCACATCGCGCGCATGGTCTCGCTCACGCAGGGCATGGAGTTCATCGTCACGGCGACCGAGACCGAGGCGCTGCTGCTGGAAACCAACCTCATCAAGCGCCTGCGGCCCCGCTTCAACGTGCTGATGCGCGACGACAAGAGCTTCCCCTACATCGCCATCCGCCGCGATCACGCGGCGCCCGCGCTCCAGAAGCATCGCGGCGCCAAAAGCTTCAAGGGCGAGTATTTCGGGCCGTTCGCCTCTGCGAGCGCCGTCAACCGGACGCTCAACACGCTGCAAAAGTCCTTCCTGCTGCGGTCATGCACCGACAGCACCTACGCCGCGCGCACGCGGCCCTGCATGCTCTACCAGATCAAGCGCTGCGCAGCGCCGTGCACCGGGGAAATCGGCGCGGACGACTACGCGCGCCTCGTGGCGGACTCGCTGGAGTTTCTCCAGGGTCGCAGCGACGCCCTGCAGGACCGTCTCGCCCGCGAGATGCATGACGCCGCCGAAGCGCTGGAGTTCGAGAAAGCGGCCCGACTGCGCAATCGCATCCGCGCGTTGGCCGCCGTGCGCGCGGTCCAGGGCGTCAACGTCTCCACGTTTTCGGAGGCCGACGTCTTTGCGCTTCATTGCGAGGGCGGCCAGTCGTGCATCCAGGTGTTCTTCTTCCGCGCCGGGCAGAACTGGGGCAACCGCGCCTATTTCCCCAAGCACGAGCGCGACCTGGAGCCCGAGGAGATCCTCGACGCGTTCCTCGCGCAGTTCTACGACGACAAGGAGCCGCCGGCGCTCGTGCTCGTCAGCCATGAGCCGCCCGGCCGGGCGCTGCTGGAGGAGGCCTTCGGCCTGAAGGCTGACCGCCGGGTGGAGATCCGGCGCCCGGAACGCGGCGAAAAGCGCGAGATCATGGATCAGGCCGTGCTCAACGCGCGCGAGGCGCTGGGGCGGCGCATGGCCGAGAGCGCAAGCGTGGTCCGCCTCCTCGACGGCGTGGCGGACGCCTTCTCCATGGCGCGACCGCCGGAACGCATCGAAGTCTACGACAACTCGCACATCCAGGGCGCGAACGCCGTCGGCGCCATGATCGTGGCCGGGCCCGAGGGCTTCCGCAAAAACCAGTACCGAAAGTTCAACATGAAGGAGATCGCGCCGGGCGACGACTTCGCCATGATGCAAGCGATGATCCGGCGACGGTTCGCGCGTCTGGTGACGGAAAGCGTCGCCGACGGGCGCGAGGCGCCGGGGCGTGGGGCGTCGGCCCGACAGACCGACGCGGACGATGCGGGCCCGCCCGCCGACCAGGGCCAACGGCTGCGTCCTGCGGGCCGGAAGGAGGGCGGCGTCGATTTCTCGAAGGTCGAGGACGAGCGCGCGGAGTGGCCGGACCTGCTCCTCATCGACGGGGGCGAAGGTCAGCTTTCGGCGGCCCTCGCCGCCCTCAATGATCTGGGCCTGGCGGGGGAAGTGACCGTGGTGGGCGTCGCCAAGGGCGTGGACCGCGACGCCGGGCGCGAGCGCTTCTTCATGCCGGGCAAGCCTCCCTTCCGGCTCGACGAGAAGAGCCCCGTCCTCTACTACCTCCAGCGCCTTCGCGACGAGGCCCACCGGTTCGCCATCGGCGCGCACCGCCAGAAACGGCGCGCCGACATCGCCAAGAACCCGCTCGACGACATCGACGGCGTCGGTCCTGCGCGGAAGAAGGCGCTGCTCGCGCGCTTCGGATCGGCCCGGGGCGTGGCGCGGGCGGCCCTCGCGGAGCTTGAGGGCGTGGACGGCATCAACACGGAACTGGCCAGGCGCATCCATGACTACTTCCACACCCCCTGAAGCGGCCCTCGCGCCGGCGCCGTCGACGCTGCCGAACGCCTTGACGGTGGCGCGCATCGTCGCAGCGCCCGTCGTGGCCGGCCTCCTCTTCTGGGCGAGCGCGACGATCTACGCGAGCGGGCGCGACCTGCCCGCCACGTTGTACGCGGTGGCGCTCACGCTCTTCGTGCTGGCGGCGCTGACCGACTGGCTGGACGGCGCGCTGGCGCGCCGGCTCAACGCGGCCACGCCGCTGGGGGCTGCGCTCGACCACGCGGCGGACAAGGCGCTCGTCACGGCGTGTCTCGTGGCGCTGGCGGCCACGTCGCTGCCGTTCGACCTCGTCATCGCCGCCGCGATCATCCTCGTGCGCGACGTGGCGGTGGCGGGTCTGCGCGAGGGCCTGTCCCTGGCGGGTCGCGCGTTGCCCGTAAGCCCGCTGGGAAAGATCAAGACCGTGATGGAAATGATCGGCGTGGGCGCCGCCATCGCCGTGCAGCTGGCGGCGTTCGTCGTCGCCGACCAGGGCCGGGCCATCGAGCCGCTCAACGTTCTGGGCTTCATCGCGCGCGCCACGTTGTGGGCGGCGGCGGCGCTGGCGCTCTGGAGCGCGGCGGAGTACGCGCGCGCCGCTACCCGTCCGCAGCCGCCGCTGAATCCACCGCCAGGATGAGGTCGAGCGCCGCGAGCGCCTCCACCCCCGTCACGGCGGGACGCGCGACCGCGCCGGACGCCGCCTCCAGAAAACGCGCCACGTTGGCGCCCAGCGGATCGCGCCCCACCGGGGTCTCCGCGAAGCCCGCGTCGAGGGCGAAAGGCGTGCCGTTCTCGAATGTGCGCGCGACGAAGTCGATCGCCACCACGCCGGAAGGATAGACGATCCGCATCGTGCGCTGTCGCGCCGCCGCCACCCGGCTCGCCGCGAGGCGGATCACGGCGCCGTTGGCGCAGGTCACCTCGCTCTCGACGGAGTCCACGTGCGCGCTGCGCACGCGCGCGCCTTTCGCCGTGACGGCGACGGGCGGCGCCCCGACGAGGCGGCACGCGAGATCGGCGTCGTGGATTGCGAGATCGAGCGTCACGGAGACATCGTCGCCGCGCCCGCTCCACGGGCCCTCCCGGCGCGCCTCGATCAGCGTGGGCGTCTCGACGATGCCGAGAAGCCCCATGGTCTCGAACACCAACCGCTCCTGGTGGCCCACCGCGAGCGTGAGCCCGCGCGCCTGCGCCGCGTCGATCAGCGCCGATCCCTCCGCGTGCGTGACGGCCAGCGGCTTTTCCACCAGCGTGTGACGTCCCGCTTCCAGCGCCCGCAACGCAAGCGCGCCGTGCCAGCGCGCCGGCGTGGCCACCGTCACCACCTCCACCGCGGCCAGGAAGGCGTCGTAATCGTCAAAGGCCTCGGCGCCGTGACCGTCGGCCACCGCACGCGCGCGGTCGAAGTCCACATCGAACACCGCCGCCAGCGTCGCGCGTTCGGCGGCGGCGTACTTTCCGGCATGGATGGCCCCGAACGCCCCTGCGCCCGCCACGCCCCCCCGGAACCTTCGGTCATTCACCATGCGTCTTCCTCACGCCGCCATAGAGCGCTATCGCAGACGCTGATCAAGGATCGCCCCATGCGCCCCGATGACGCCCTCTGGTCCGCCCTCGATGCGCACGCCGCGGCGCTGAAGGCGACGCCGCTCAAAGCCCTGTTCGCGGCCGACGCGAACCGCGCCGCGCACTTCACCGCATCCGCCTGCGGCCTCACGCTCGATCTGTCGCGCCAGCGCATCGATACGCGCGCGTTTGCGCTGTTCGAGGATCTCGCCCGGGCGGTGGACCTCGCGGGCAGGATGAAGGCGATGCGGGAGGGCGCGCCGGTCAACAGAACGGAGGGGCGCGCGGCGCTCCACGTGGCCCTGCGGGGCGCGGGCGGGGACGAGGGCGTGCGGGCGGCGGTGTCCGAGGCGCGGGCGGCGGTGCGCGCATTCGCCGGCGACGTCGCCGCCGGCGCGCGCGCCGGCGCAGACGGTCCGTTCAACGCGGTGGTCCACATCGGCATCGGCGGCTCCGACCTCGGACCCCGCCTCGTGTTCGACGCGCTGAAACCCTATCGGCGCGCCGGCATTGCAGTGCGGTTCGCCGCCAACGTCGACGGCGCCGAGATCGTCGACGCCCTGGAGGGGCTCGATCCCGGACGGACGCTCATTGTCGTCGTCTCCAAGACGTTCACCACCCAGGAGACGCTGGCGAACGCGGACGCCGCGCGCGCGTGGCTGTCCGATGCGATCGGCGCTGCGCGGGCTCCAGCGCAGATCGCGGCCGTGAGCGCGGCGCCCGATCGCGCCCGCGCGTGGGGGGCCGGCGCAGTGTTTCCGTTCTGGGACTGGGTGGGTGGGCGGTATTCGCTCTGGTCCGCCGTCGGGCTCACGCTCGAGATCGCCCTGCAGTCCGGCCGGTTCGACGAGCTTCTCGCCGGCGCCGCATCGATGGATGCGCATGC
>JANRIM010000095.1:0-39523 GCA_033764865.1 Hyphomonadaceae bacterium | reverse complement strand
TCAGCCGCCTTCCTCGGGCCGGTCTTCCTTCTCGATGCGCAGCGCTGCGATGGCGTTGCGCTGGCGGCGCAGGATGTGGAAGCGGTAGCCGTGGAACGAGAACACCTGGCCGGGATCGGGGATGGTCTGGCTTTCGTGGATGACGAGCCCCGCCACCGTGACGGCCTCCTCGTCGGGCAGGTCCCAGTTCATGGCGCGGTTGAGATCGCGGATCGGCACGGCGCCGTCGACGTTGACGCTGCCGTCCGGCTGCGGGCGCACGCCGGTGAACGCGACGTCGTGCTCGTCCTTGATGTCGCCCACGATCTCTTCGATGATGTCTTCCAGCGTCACGAGGCCCTGCAACGCGCCGAATTCGTCGACGACGATGGCGAAGTGTTCGCGGCGCTTGAGGAATTCGGCCAGCTGGTCCTCCGCCCACGCCGTCTCCGGAACGAACCAGGGCTCGCGCATCACGTCCGCCAGCACGACGCCGTCGCGCCCCTTCTCGGCGATGGCGCGCAGCAGGTCGCGTGCGTGCAGCACGCCGATGATGTTGTCGGGGTCGTCCTTCCACACCGGCATGCGGGTGTGCGTGCTCGCCATGGCCTGGGCCAGGATTTCCCGCGGCGGCAGCTCGGCGTCGATGGTCTTCATGGATTTCCGGTGCACCATCACGTCCGCGATGGTGAGATCGCCAAGCGCGAACGCGCCGCGCAGGCGGTCCCGCACGTCGCGCTCCACCCCGCCTTCCTCGGCGTGGAGATCCACGGTGCCCATGATCTCCTCGCGCGCGGCCAGCACGTCCACGCCCGGCTCCACCCGCACGCCCATCACCTTGAGGATCTGGCGCACCATGAAGGTGACCCCCGCGACGATGGGCGCGAGCACCCGCACCATCCACGTCACCGGCCACGACACCGCGCGCGCCAGCGAATCGGCGCTGGTGATGGCCCATGTCTTGGGCATGACCTCGCCGAAAATGAGCAGCAGCGGCGTGAGGATGAGCGTGGAGATGATCGGCCCCGCCTCGCCGTAGAGCTGGCCGAAGATCGTCGCGGCGATGGCGGAGGCGGCGATGGTGACGAAGTTGGCGCCCAGCAGCACGGCCCCGATCATCCGTTCGCGGTCCTCCACGAGGCGCAGCACGCGGCGCGCCTTCCGGTCGCCGTCCTTCTCGAGGCTCGTCATCCGCGCGCGCGACGCCGCAGTGAGCGCCGTCTCGGCCAGCGAGAAGAACGCGTTGAGCAGGATGAGCACGACGATGACAATCGCCGCGACAAGCAAAGAAGACGTCATGGATCTGGCCCTAGGCGTGTTCGGCGAGGAAGTCGCCCAGGGCCGCTTCGTCGACGGACTTGGCGACGAACGCGTCGCCGATGGCGCGGGCGAGAATGAAGGTGAGTCCGCCGGCCTCGTTCTTCTTGTCGTGGCGCATGGCCGCGATCAGGGCGTGCGGCGGGTATGGCCCGGCGGGCAGGTGCGCAAGGCGCGTGGCGAAACCGGCCGCGGCCAGATGGGCGTCCACACGGGCGCTGTCCTCCGGCGGGCAATGGCCAAGGCGCGCGGAGAAACGGAACGCCAGCGCCATGCCGCATCCCACCGCTTCCCCGTGCAGCACTGCGCCGTCCATGCCCGCGCAGGCCTCGATGGCGTGCGCGAAGGTGTGCCCGAGATTGAGCAGCGCGCGCACGCCCGCCTCGCGCTCGTCCTCGGCCACGATCGCGGCCTTGGCCGCGACGGCTGTCGCCACCGCCTCCGCCAGCGCGTCGCCGGCGACGCCGGCGATCACGGCGTGGGCGTGGCGCTCGCACCAGGCGTAGAACTGGGCGTCCCGGATGAGGCCGATCTTCACGATTTCCGCATAGCCCGCGCGCCGCTCGCGCTCCGGCAAGGTGGCCAGCACATCGAGATCGGCCAGCACGAGGCGCGGCTGATGGAACACGCCGACGAGGTTCTTGCCCGCCGCGGCGTTGATGGCGGTCTTGCCGCCGACGGAGCTGTCCACCTGGGCGAGCAGCGTGGTGGGAATCTGCACGAAGTCGAGCCCGCGCTTCAGCAGCGCGGCGGCGAGGCCTGCAAGGTCGCCCACCACGCCGCCGCCGAACGCGACGACAAGGTCGCGCCGCTCAAGGTTCAGTTCCAGCAGCGCATCGATCAGGCGCTCGAGGCCGGCGAAGCTCTTGGCGCCCTCGCCCACGCTGACCACCACCGGATGCGCCGAAAGGCCCGCCGCGAAGCACGATTGCATCAGCGCCGAAAGGTGCAGCTTCGCGACGACGTCATCCACCACGATCGCCACCCGCCCGCCGGGCGCGAGCGGCGCAAGCCGTGCGCCGGCCCCCGCCAGCAAGCCGCGCCCGATCACCACATCGTACGCCCGCGCGCCCAGCGCCACGCGCACCGTCCGTCCTTGCGTCATGGGGCGCGTCTCTGGCGGTCAAGCGCGTGCAGCGCGTGCAGGACCTGCGTCACCGCTGCGCCGTGGGGCAGGTTGTTGGAGTCCACGATGACGTCCGCCTCGGCATATTGGGGATGGCGCTCCGCCATCAGCCGTTCAAGCACCTGGCGCGGATCGCCCTGGCGCAGGAGCGGGCGCGTATCACGCTTTTCCACGCGCCGCAGCAGCACGTCGAGTTCGGCGCGCAACCACACGCTGGTGCTGGTGGCGCGCACGAGGGCGCGCGTCTCGGGATCCATGAAGGCGCCGCCGCCGGTGGCCAGCACATGCGGGGGGCCTTGCAGGAGGCGTTCGATCACGCGGCGTTCTCCGCGGCGGAACTCCGGCTCCCCGTGGCGGGCGAAAATCTCCGCGACGGGCAGGCCCGCGGCGCGTTCGATTTCCTCGTCGGCGTCGACGAACGGCAGGTTCAGCGCAGCAGCGAGGCGGCGCCCGATGGTGGTCTTGCCCGCGCCCATGAGGCCCACGAGCACGATGGGACGCTCCACGACCAGTGACGCCGCAAGCGCCTGGACATCGCCCAGGGACTCCACGAATGCGCCACCGCCGCTCACGTTCTCCTCCTGTTCCTTTCGCGCGCCGCCATCGGCGCGCATCGCGGCCGGGAATGCACTGCAATTCCGGGCCCGCGTCTGGAAACCCGCCGCATTTTGCGGTCAATCTCCCGCCACCGCAACGGCGCGAGGATTCGTTAACGTGAGACGTCGCAGACGCAGAGGCAATTCGTTGCGGGGGCCGGCGCTGGGCCCCCGGACTGCAGTGATTCTGGCGGGGGGCGCCGCCGTCGCGGTGATCGCGAGCTTCTTCTATCTCCTCAACGTGGCCGACAACGCCGATCCGCAACGCGCGGAGAAGCGGATCGAGCTGCCGGACGCGTTCAAGAATTGATGCGCGCGGTCTACCTGTCCGTCGCGGCGCTGCTTGTGGCGATGGGGTCGCCCACGGCGGCGCAGGCCCAGAGCAGCGCCATCGAACAGGGGTCGCTGGCGGAGCTCGACCCCTGGGCGGTCGGCGCGCCTGCGCGGGGCGAGGCGGCGCTGCCGCGCACGCTCTGGCGACAGAGCGATCCTGCAGCGCTCGAACTGGCGTTCGACCGCGTGCCCCCCACCATCGGCTCCCCCACCGCGCTGCGTCTGACGCGCCAGGCCCTGCTCTCCCCGGCGGAACAGCCCTCCGGCGTGGCAGTCGTGGCGGCGCGCAAGCGGTATGAGGCGCTGGCGCGCATTGGCGCAGGCGAGGAAATCGCCTCGATGGTCTCCGGCTCCGGCGAAGCGAAGCGTGATCCCGCCATCGCGCTCTACGCGACGCAAGGCGACCTGGGGCGCGGGCGGCTTCGCGAGGCGTGCCGCCGGGCCGACCTGATCCAGACCGACGCGCCGCCGCCCTTCGTGCTGCGCCTGCGCGTGCTGTGCTTCGCGGAGGCGGGCGAGCGCGAGAGCGCAGACCTCGCCATGGAAGTGGCGCGCGTCACCAACGCCGCAGACCCCACGCTGCCGTGGTTCCAGGGGGCGGTCGCGGTGTTGAACGGGGCGCCGCCCGCGCGCCCGCCGCTGGCCCGCTACGACACCTCACTCAACGCCGCCACGTCCATCGCCGCCAAGCTGCGCCCACCGCCGCAGAACGCGCTGGTGAACGCCTCGACGTTCGCGCTGGCCATCGTGGCGCGCAGCGAGACCGCGCCCGCGGGCTTGCGGGCGCAGGCGGCGGCCAAGGCGTTGCGCATGGCGGCGATTCCCGCCGACGTGGCGCGGGCAGCAGGGCGCGTCGACGCGCTGGAGAAGACGCCGACACCGCTGGGGCTTTCGGTCAAGGAGGTGGAGGCCGCCGCCGGGCCCTACGCGCAGGCGCTGGCCATCGACGTGGCGCTCAAGCGCGCCAAACCCCATGGGGAGTTCACGGCGATGGCGCGGCTGTTCGCCCCGGACATCGCGCGCCTCCCCATCGACCCGGGCACGGCGCCGGCGGCCGCGACGTTCGCCCGCGCGCTGATGGCGATCGGCGATCACCGCGCCGCCCTCGCCTGGCGCCGCAGCGCCGACACCGTCCCCGCCGATCCCGCCCTGCTGGGCATTCTCGATCTCGCGCTCACCATCGCCGCCGACGACGCCGCTGCCGCTCGCTTCGCCGCAGAGCGCCGGATCGACACCGCCGCAGCGCGCACGGACGGCCTCGCCGCGCGCGATCTCACGGCGCTGCAAGCCCTCGGCTACGACATCGGCGAGACCGCGCGGGCGTTCGTCGCCCGCACGCCGCCAGCGCTGGGGCGCAAGCCCGATCCCTCGCTGATGATGCTGATGACCACCGCGGCCCAGCGGGGCGCGGCGGGCGAAGTGGCGCTGCACGCCGCGCTGGCCATCGGCGACGGGGCCGAGCAGCTCGACGCCGCGTCGCTGGCGCAGATCCTCGGCGCGCTGCGGGCGGTGGGCCTCGCTGAGCCCGCACGGCACGCTGCGCTCGAAGCCGTCGTCGCCGGCCAGGCCCGGTGAACGCGGGCGATTCCGGCCTCGTCGAGGCGTTTCTGGAAATGCAGTCGGCGGAGCGTGGGGCGCGTCGCAACACGCTGCTGGCCTATGAGCGCGACCTCGCCGACGCCGCCGAGCACCTTGCGCCCCTCACCCTGCGCGCGGCTGACGCCGACGCGATCGAGCGCTACTGCGCAGGCCTGGCTCGGCGCGGCCTGTCGCCAGCGACCACCGCGCGGCGCATGTCCGCCCTGCGCCAGTTCTACCAGTTCCTGTTGCTCGACAACGTCCGCGCCGACGACCCCAGCGCGCGGCTCGAGCCGCCGAAGCGCGCGCGCCGCCTGCCAAAGACGCTGGGCCTCGCCGACATCGAGGCCCTGATCGCCGCCGCCGTAAGCCAGGCCGACCCCGCGATGGCGGCGCGTGACCGCGCCATCGTGGAGATCCTCTACGCATCGGGGCTGCGCGTGAGCGAACTGGTGAACCTGCCGCTGCGCGCGGCGCCGCAGGGGCGAGACACCTGGGTGACGGTGACGGGCAAGGGCGGGAAGGAACGTGTGGCGCCGCTGCACGACCGCGCCCTGGCGGCGCTGGCGGACTATCTCGGTCATCGCGAGGCGCTGCTGCCGAAGGCGGCGGCGGCGCGGGGACGCGCCGCGCACTGGCTGTTTCCCTCGGCGACGGCGGCCGACGGGCGCCTGTCACGCCAGCGCGTCAACCAGATCCTGCATGACTGCGCCGCCCGCGCCGGCCTCGATCCCGCCAGCGTCACGCCCCACGTCCTGCGCCACGCCTTCGCAACCCACCTCGTGGAGAACGGCGCCGACCTGCGCACCGTCCAGATCCTGCTGGGCCACGCCGACATCGCCACCACCCAGATCTACACGCACGTGGCGGAAGGCCGGTTGCGCGACCTGGTGCACGGCAAGCACCCGCTCGCGAAGAAGAAGTGACCGCAGCGCGGTTCAGGGCGCGACGTTGTAGGAGACGTCACGCCGCGCGGCGCCCACCATCACCATCGCCCCGGCCATGAAGTCCATCAGCGTCATGCCCATGATCATCGCGAAGTGGTTCGTGCCGAACCCTGCGACGAGCAGGAAGAACACAAGCTGCACCGTGAACAGCAGGAACGACAACGCGTTCTCCACGATGGACGAGTTCACCGGGTTCGACGAGCGGACGATCTCGAAGAACAGCAGGATCGCCGCGACCGTCATCAGCAGGTGGCCCCATTGCGGGCTCCAGGCGTCGCCGCTGGGCATCCGCACGGAAAACAGCGGCGCCTCCAGCACGCCCTTCACGCCGTCCGCGCCCATGGGCAGGGCGATGAGCGCGTAGATCACCGTGGGGATGATCAGGAGAGGCAGCGAGCGGACGGCGAACGGCATGGCCCGGTAACGCCCGGACCTCGCGAAAGGTTGCGTGCCCGGCGCCCCGTTTCAACGCATCGGCGTCGACGGCCGCCGTCAGCGATTGTCGTACTGGACCGTGCGCTGGGAAATGCGGGTCATGATCACCGAGCCTGCGAGGAAATCCAGCAGGCTCATCAGCACGATCACGAAGAATTCCGAGGTCCCGAAAGGCCGCACGAGCAGCCACAGGATGAACGTCACGATGAAGACGCCCACGGCCAGACCATTGTCGAGCATCTGCGCGGCGGACGGCGTGGTGGATTTCAGGATCTCCAGGAACAGGATCACCACCGACAGGATGACGATGAGGTGGCCCCACGTGACCGTCCACGCCGCGGCGGACGGCAGGGGCATGGTGAAGGCCTCCGACGCCATGGCGGCGGAGGCGTTGTCGCCCGACGGGATGGCGATCAGCGCGTACAGCAGCGCCGGAACGATCAGCAGCGGAAAAACCTGCACGGACCCCATGACGTCACTCCCGGGCTTGAAATCCTCGCGGCCAACCTTGCACGTTCACCCGGCGCTGTCTGCGCCGCGCAGCCAAGCCGCCGCCGTCAGCCCGCCGGCGCCGGATCCCGCGCGACCCGCTCCGCCGCCCGCATCGCCCGCAGGATGTTGCCGCCCGTGAGCTTGCCGAGATCGGCGTCGGACCAGCCGCGCCGCGCCAGCTCACCCAGCAGAAGGCGGTAGCCGTCCACGCCCTCCATGCCCTCGGGCAGGTACGTGACGCCGTCATAGTCGCCGCCGAGACCCACGTGATCGACGCCCGCGACGCGGGCCACGTGGACGACGTGATCGGCGACGTCTTTCACGGTCGCCGTGGGGCGCGGGTTGGCCGCCTCCCAGGCGCCGACGCCGGTCTTGACGGAGGCGGCGTCGCCCGGATGCAACGCCCGCAGCCGCGCCTCCTCACCCGCGCGCGCGGCGGTCCATCGCCACAGCGCAGAGCTGACGAACGGCGCATTGAAGTTGATCATCACGACGCCGCCGTTGGCGGGCATCGCCGCAAGCACGTCATCGGGCACGTTGCGGGGGTGCGGCGTCACGCCGAAGGCCGAGGAGTGGGAGAAGATCACCGGCGCGCGCGACACGCGCAGCGCGTCCTTCATCGCGTCCGCGGAGACGTGGCTCAAATCCACCAGCATGCCGATGCGGTTCATCTCGCGCACGACGTCCTCGCCAAACGGCGACAGGCCGCCATGCTTCGGCGCGTCGGTGGCGCTATCGACCCAGTCGATGGACGTGGAGTGCGTCAGCGTCATGTAGAGCACGCCTGCGGCGCGGAATTCCCGCAGCAACGCCAGATTGCCGTTGATCGCCTCGCCGCCCTCCATGCCGAACAGGGACGCGATGCGGCCAGCCCGCTGGATGCGCACGATGTCGGCGGCGGTCTCCGCGCGCTCGAACACCGCAGGGTAGCGCGCAATGATGCGGCGGGCGAGATCGATCTGCTCCATCACGGCGAGCGTGGCCGCCGGCCCCTTCAAGCTCGCCGGCACGTAGACGGACCAGAACTGGCCGCCAACGCCGCCCTTTCGCAGGCGCGGAATGTCGGTGTGCATGGGGGACTGGAGCGCGCGGGTGTCCTGGGTCAGGTCGACGCCGAGGGGATCGGCGGCGTAGTTCTGCTTCAACTCCCACGGAAGGTCGTTGTGCCCGTCGATGACGGGGGACCGGCGCAGCACGCGCTCGATGCGGGCGTCCTCCCGCGGGGTGAGCGGCGCCGTCTGAGCGAGCGCGGGCGCTGCAAAGGCTGCAAGGGCGAGGACGGCGAGTGCGAGCGGACGCATTCAGAAACCGTAGACCGCCGCCATTTCCTTGTCCTTCGCCGCCACCAGGCGGGCGAGGTCCACGATGACTTTCGCCTGCTTGAAGGTGGCGTCGTCCTGCATCTTGCCGTCCACCAGGGCAACGCCCGAGCCGTCGGGCATGGCGGCGAGGATCTTCTTGGCGAACGCCACCTCACCGGGATCCGGGCTGAACACTTTCTTGGCGATGGCGATCTGGGAGGGGTGCAGCGACCAGGCGCCCGCACAGCCCATCAGGAACGCGTTGCGGAACTGCTGCTCGCACGCCACCGGATCGTCGAAATCGCCGAACGGCCCGTAGAACGGCTTGATCCCGTACGTGGCGCACGCATCCACCATCCGCGCGAGCGTGTAGTGCCAGAGGTCCTGCTGGGCGGACGCGCGCGGGGATCCGTCGGCGTTGGGATCGTCCACCACGCGGTAGCCGGGATGGCCGCCGCCCACGCGCGTCGTCTTCATCGCGCGGGAGGCGGCGAGATCGGCGGGGCCCAGCGAGAGGCCGTGCATCCGCGGGCTTGCGCCTGCGATCGCCTCCACGTTCATCACACCCTGCGCGGTTTCCAGCAGTGCGTGCAGCAGGATCGGCCGCTTGATCTTGTGCCTCGCCTCCAGCGAGGCGAGGAGCTGGTCCATGTAGTGGATATCCCACGGACCTTCCACCTTCGGGACGATCAGAACCTCCACCTTGTCGCCCGCTTCGGCGACGATCTCCGACACCTCCTCCAGATGCCACGGGGAGTTGAGGCAGTTGATCCGCGCCCAGTAGCCGACGCCCGCACCGGCGAAATCCACTGTGCGGGCCATTTCGATCAGTCCGTGGCGCGCGTTGACCTTTTCATCTGCGGGGATGGCGTCTTCCAGGTTGGCCAGCAGCACGTCGCACGTGGCGAGCATGTCCACCGCCTTGGCGCGCATCTTGGGATTGTGGGGGGGGATGAAGTGGATCATCCGCTCCAGCCGCACCGGCAGCTCCCGCAGCGGCGCCGGCGCACCGATGGCGAGGGGGGCGAAAAACTGGCGCGGCGGCTTCATGGGCGGGCTCCGGATAGGCGACCCGGTGTCCCCCCGCCGCCGCCGCGCGTCAATCGCCCTCACGCCGCAGGCGGCGGCGGGGTCGTCTCCCTCACGCCGGCGCGGGCCATCTGGCGTTCGACGTAGCCGGAAAGACGCGCCGACTGCTGAATCAGTCGCCCCGCCTCCGGCGTGCTCCGCAGGTAGAACAGGACGGGCGTCAGGTACGCGTCCGCGACCGTGAAGGCGTCGCCGCCCAGGTACCCGCCCGCCAGCGCGCCCTCGATGAGCGAAAGGTGGCGGCCCACGTCGGGCAACGCCGCATCGATGCGCGGCCGGTCGGGTCCGCCGTCCGCCGTGCCGGGGAACATGTAGCCGAAGAGGTAGGTGCGGATGAGCAACGGCTCCATGACGGTGAGCAGGAGCGACGTCCATTGCTCCGTCGCGCCGGCCTTCTGGGCGTCCGCGGGGACAAGCGCCGGGCCGTCGAATGCGCGGTCGACATAGGCGCAGATGGCGCGGGACTCAAACAGCGTGACGGCCCCGTGGCGCATCGCGGGGATGCGGCCGAAGGGGTGGATGGCCGTCACGGCGGGGCTGTGCGGCGGCGCCGGCACGCACACATGCGGCGCGCCCTTTTCGGCGCAGGCGATCCGCACCGCCCAGACGTAATTGCTCTGCGGCAGTCCGATGATTTCGACGGGTGTCATGGTTGGTCTCCAAGACCGGGGCGAAGAGCGCCCCGGTTTCCTGATGACGGGCGAGGCGCGCGCATTTCGACATTGCCCGCTTGCTTCTCTTGCGCGCCGGGACCGGCTAGGACCCAGCACGCCCGCGAAGGAGCCCGCGCCATGCCCGTGATGACCTACCTCACCACCTGCCATTTCGACTTCGGGGCCCTCAAGGCGCTGGCGCCGTCGCTGAAGAGCCTGGGCGTCGCCCGTCCGCTGATCGTGACCGATGCGGGCATCAAGGCGGCGGGCCTGCTGGACAAGGTGAAGGACGCCGCGGGCGTCGAGGCCGCCGCCGTCTATGCCGACACCCCCTCCAACCCGACGGAGACGGCCGCGCGCGCGGCGGCGGCGCTTTACAAGGAGAGCGGCGCGGACGGCATCGTGGCGCTGGGCGGTGGCTCCTCCATGGACATGGGCAAGGCCGTGGGCCTCATGGCGCGCCACGAAGGGCCGTGGGAAAAATACGGAGGCACGCAACGCGGCGCGAAGCTGATCGGCACGCTGCCGCCGGTGATCGCGATCCCCACCACGGCCGGCACGGGATCGGAGGTGTCGGTGGGTTTCGTGCTGATCCTCGACAACGGTCGCAAGGAGACGTTCGTCTCCCCCAACCTCATCCCCAACGTCGCCATCTGCGACCCGGAGCTGACGCTGGGCCTGCCTGCGGGCCTCACCGCCGCCACGGGCATGGACGCGATGACCCACTGCATCGAGGCGGTGCTCTCCCCGGTGGTGAACCCGCCGGCCGAAGGCATCGGCCTTGACGGCGTGTGGCGCGGCATCGGCCAGGACATGCTTGAAAGGGCTGTCGAGGACGGAAGCGACAGGGACGCCCGCTGGCACGTGATGATGGCGAGCTACGAGGGCGCGCTGGCGTTCGTGAAGGGGCTGGGCGCCGTGCACGGCCTCAGCCACGCGCTTGGACGCATCCAGGAGCTGAAGCTGCACCACGGCACGCTGAACGCCGTGATCCTTCCGCACTCCCTGCGCATGATCCAGGAGGCCGGCGCCGCCGGCGAGAAGCTCGCGCGGCTGCGCCAGGTGATGGGCCTCGGCCCCAACGGCGACGTGGCCGACGCCATCGCCGACCTCAACGCCCGCATCGGCATCCCGAAATCACTCTCCGCCATCGGCGTCACCGAGGCGCACTACGCGCCGAGCGCCGAGTACGCCCTCTCCGACCTCGCCACCGCCAGCAACGCGATCAAGTTCGGCCCCGGCGAATACGAGACGCTGTTCGCGCGCAGCCTTTAGCCTGCCGTCGCAGGCCCGCTACCGTGAGAGCCGCGCGATCAGGTCGCGCATGAAGGCCGCGCCTTTCTCGAGCTGGGCGATCTCGATCCACTCATCGGGCTGATGCGCCTGCGCGATGGAGCCGGGGCCGCAGACCACCGTCGGCCATCCGGCGCGCTGGAACAGTCCGCCTTCGGCGGCGAACGCCGCCGCTTCGAGGCCATTGTCCCCGGTGAGGGCGCGCGCCAGCTGCTCGGCCTCGCTGTCGCGATGGATGTGCAACGCAGGGGTGGAGGACCGGCGCACCACCGTGACGCCGCCTTCCGGGGCCCGCGCCTTGATCCGCGCGTCCGCCGCCGCCGCCGCCGCCAGGAAGCGTTGCGCGTAGACTTCGGGATCGTCGCCCGGGGGGCAACGCAGATCCCATACGAACGTGCAGCGGCGCGCCAGGATGTTGACGGCCGTACCGCCCTCCACGACGCCCACGGTCATCGTGGCCTCCGGCGGCGTGAACGGCGTGGCGGGGTCGGCCTTCGCCGCCGCTTCCCGGCCCATCTCCGCCACCAGCTGCATCAGCGGCAGCGCCTCCATCACCGCGGACACGCCCTGCTGCGTCTGGCTGGAGTGCGCCTCGCGGCCCTCCACCGTCACCGTGAACGTGGAGATGCCCTTGTGCCCGGAGAGCACGCGCATGGACGTCGGCTCCCCCACGATCACGGCCGACGGCGTGGGCACGGCGTCGGCCATGGCGGCGATCAGGTGCGGCGCGCCGAGGCAGCCCACTTCCTCGTCGTAGGAAAACGCCAGCATGATCGGGCGCTTCAACCCAGCGTCGCGGGCGGCCTCGGCGTGGGCGAGCGCCAGCGCCACGAACCCCTTCATGTCCGCCACGCCGCGGCCGAACAGGCGCCCCTCCCGCTCGGTGACCGTCCAGGGGTCGGAGGTCCAGGGTTGGCCGTCCACGGGCACGACGTCGGTGTGGCCGGACAGCACGACGCCCCCCGGCACGGGCGGTCCGATCACCGCAAACAGGTTGGCCTTCGCGCCATCCGGGCTGGGCGCGCGGCGGCTCTCGACGCCACGCGCCGCGAGATACGCCTCAACCCAGTCGATCAGCGCGAGGTTGGAGTTGCGCGACGTGGTGTCGAACGCCACCAGCCGCGTGAGAATGTCCAGCGTGTGGGAGAGCGCGCTCACTTCGCCTTCACGGAGGTCCCGTCCGGGCGGTCGAACCCGAGCAGCTCCACCTTGAACACCAGCGTGGCGTTGGGCGGGATGTCAGCGCCGGCGCCCTGCGGGCCGTACCCGATGTCGGACGGCAGCGTGAGGATGAACTCCTCGCCCGGCTTCATCAGCTGCAGGCCCTCCGTCCAGCCGGGAATGACCTCGCTGAGCACGAAGGCGATCGGCTCGTTGCGGGCGTAGGAGGAGTCAAACACCGTGCCGTCGATCAGCTTGCCTTCGTAGTGCACCAGGACACGGTCGGTCGGGGTCGGCTTGGGCAGATCCTCCGCCACCGCGCGCACTACTTCATACTGCAGGCCGGACGGCGTGGTCTTCACCTCGGCGCGCGCGGCGTTCTTCGCGAGATACGCCTGTCCCTCCGCGACGGCCGACTCCGCGGCCTTCGCGCGCTCCGCGATCTTGCGGTCGATTTCCTTCATGACGTCTTCCTCCGCGCACGCCGCAAGCGTGACGGAAGCAAGGGCGATAAGTCCGGCGCGAAGCATGATCGGGTCCTATGGATAAGCGTCACAGAGAGTCTGTGGAGGGGATCGCCCAGGGCTCCGCCACGGCGGCGGCCTCCCAGGCGCGGAAGGCGTCGTCGGCGAACACCGTTTCGCAGTAGGCCTGCGCGACGGCGCCGACGGGGACGTCATACGTCCGCAGCCGCGTGCACACGGGCGCGAAGAACGCATCGGCGATGGATCGGGCGCCGAACAGGTAAGGCCCACCGGCCCCGTGCGCGGCGCGCAGCGCACCCCACAGTTCCTCCACGCGCGCGATATCGGCGCGGGTGTCTTCCGGCCAGTCGCGCCGGCCGGCGCGACGGCGGACGTTCATCGCGCCGTCCCGGCGCAGCGCCGCGAAGCCGGAATGCATCTCCGCGGTGGCGCTGCGGGCGACGGCGCGCACCTGGGGGTCCGCGGGCCAGAGCGCGGGCGCCCTCTCGGCCGCCCACTCGCTGATCGCCAGGCTGTCCCAGATCACGACATCGTCCACATGCAGCGCCGGCACGCGGCCGCTGGGGCTGACGGCGAGGATTTCCCCGATCTTGGACTTGCCATAGCCCACCCCGCCGAGCGGGATCACGCGCTCCTCAAAGGTGATGCCGCCCCACGTGAGCACGAGCCACGGCCGCATGGACCAGGAGGACTAGTTCTTGTTGCCGATGTAGAGGGTCGGCGTCGTCATGGCGTTTCCTACAGCCGGCGCGGCGGATAGCCGGCGGCAGACAGCATGTCGACCACCTCCTGGGTGTGCTGGGCGTCGCGCGCCTCGATGAGGATGTCGAACTCCGCCCCTTTGGCCGGCACGTCGAGCGCAAGGCGATTGTGGTTGACTTCGATGATGTTGGCGCCGGTGTCGCCGATGATCTTCGACACCCGGCCGAGCAGACCCGGGCGATCGTCCCCGATCAGCCGCAGGCTGGAGATGCGTCCCTCGCGCACCAACGCGCGCGTCAGCACGGACGCCAGCAGACGCGGGTCGATGTTGCCGCCGCACAGGATCACGCCCACCTTGCGGCCGCTGAACTTGCCGGGATGCGCCAGCAGCGCGGCCAGTCCCGCCGCGCCGGCCCCTTCGGCGATGGTCTTTTCCACGGTGGCGAAGAGGTTCACCGCCTGCTCCAGGTGCGGCTCGTCCACCAGAAGCACTTCCTTCACCAGGGCGCGCGCGATCTGGCGGGTCATTTCCCCCACCTGTTTCACCGCGATGCCTTCGGCGATGGTCTGGCCGCCGCAGACAGGCTCCTCCCCACGCAGGACGGCGTGCATCGACGGAAACATCCGCGCTTCGACGCCAACCATCTCGATGGCGGGCTTGATGTGCTTGGCGGCGATGGCGCAGCCGGAGAACAATCCCCCGCCGCCGATCTGGATCGCCATCATGTCGAGATCCGGCGCATCCTCCAGCATCTCCACGGCGATGGTACCCTGGCCGGCGATCACGTGGGCGTCGTCATAGGGATGCACGAACACGAGGCCCTCGCGGTCGCGCATCTGGTAGGCGAAGGTGGCGGCCTCGGCGACGGTTTCCCCATGCAGCAGCACGCGGGCTCCGTGCTTGCGCGTGTGCTCCACCTTCACGAACGGCGTGCCCAGCGGCATCACGATGGTGGCGGGGACGCCCAGCCGCGCGGCGTTGTACGCCACGCCCTGCGCGTGGTTGCCGGCGGACATGGCGATGACGCCGGCCTTGCGCTCCGACGGCGAAAGCGACAGCAGCTTGTTCAGGGCGCCGCGCTCCTTGAAGGAGGCGGTGAACTGCATGTTCTCGAACTTGATCCAGACTTCGGCGCCCGTGATGTCCGACAGCGTGCGCGACAGGCGCATGGGCGTGCGTTCCACGGAGCCCGCAATATTGGCGGCCGCCTTGGCGACGTCGGCGAAGGTGACGGGAAGCGGCGTGGCGCCGAGATCAGCTGGCATGGGCCACCTCTACAGAGCCGGGACGGGGCTTTCAATGGAACGGCGATCCACGAGGGAACGGCCACGCCCGGCGCCCGGCGGGGGCCCCGGCCCCGCCCCTGCTTGACGGAACTGGCGCATCACGCGACACGCCCCCGATGCTCGCAACGCCCGATCGCCTCGCCGACGTCACCGGCCCGTACGACGCGCTGGTCTGCGATATCTGGGGCGTCCTCCACAACGGGCGCGGCGTCTTTCCGGCGGCGGTGGCGGCGTTGCAACAGGCCCGCCGCGACGGGCTGCTCGTGGTGCTGTGCTCGAACGTGCCGAAGCCGCGCGACCCGATCCCCGGCCAGCTGGACCGCCTTGGATGCCCGCGCGACGCCTGGGACGCCATCGTCACCTCCGGGGACGCGATCCGCGCCGAGCTCGCCCGCCGCGCCCCCGGCCCCATGCTCAAGATCGGTCCCGACGACGACGACAGCCTTTGGGGCGGCCTTGGTCTGCGCATGGCCGGCGCCCTTGAGGAGGCCCGGTTCATGGCCATTTCCGGCCTCAACGATCCACTGCGCGAAACAGTGGACGACTACGCCCCGCTCCTCGCCGATGCGCGGGCGCGCGATCTTGAGCTTCTGTGCGCCAACCCTGATCTCGTCGTGCGGGTGGGCGAACGGCTCATCGTTTGCGCGGGCGCCGTGGCGGCCGCGTATGCGGCGTTGGGCGGTCGGGTCGTGATGGCGGGCAAGCCGCACGCGCCGATCTATCGCCTCGCGTTCGACGAGATCGACCGCCTCGCCGGGCAGGCCGTGGACAAGAGCCGCATCCTCGCCATCGGCGACGGCATCGCCACCGACGTTCTCGGCGCCAACGGCGCCGGCATCGACGCGCTGTTCATCGCCTCCGGCATCCACGGCGAGACGTTCCGCACCGCCGGCGCGCTGGACGCGGCTGGCGTCGGCGAGGCGCTGGGCCGCGACGGGGCCCACGCGCGCTACATCATGGAGCACCTGACATGAGCAAGAAGACTGCGCCCGCCGCGCCGCGTCGGCGCTATGTGCCGGGAGGGTTCGACCTCAAGGTGAAGCGGTCGTCGGCGGGCATGGGCCTGTTCACCAACGATCCGATCCCCAAGGGCGCGTGCGTGATCGAGTATGTCGGGCGCGAGCTGGCGCCGGGCGAGGAATACACCGCGCGAAGCCGCTACCTGTTCGAGATTTCCGCACGAAAAACCATCGATGGATCGCCGCGCTGGAACACCGCGCGCTACATCAACCATTCCTGCCGGCCCAACTGCGAACCGGAGATTCACCGGGGCCGCGTATTCATCTTCGCCAAGCGCGCGATCAAGCCAGGGGAAGAACTGGCCTACAATTACGGCCCGACGTACTTCAAGGACTTCATCGAACCCCACGGCTGCCGCTGCCCGAAGTGCACCGCCAAGCGCGCCGCCGCGGCCACTTGAGATCACCACGGTATGGCGGCCTCGCCGCGGAAGATCGCGTCCGCCTCGGGCGTGAAACCCGCGCCCGCGCCGCCATGCAAATCGAGCCCCTTGAGCAACGCCACCGGCGCCCGGGAGCCCTTCGTGGCGGCCACGATCACGCGATGGGCCGCTGTGTCCGCCCGCGGCCGCACCGGATAGACGCGCACCCCGCCCAACCGTCCGTCCATCGCCGCCAGCAGGCGATCCAGCCGGTCCGCGCGGTGGATCATCGTCAGCACGCCGCCTCCGCGGAGCCTGTTGCTCAACGCCGCGACCCAGCCGTCGAGCGCGACCTCCGTGACATGGGCGTGACGGCGCGCGGCGTGGGGCGCCTGGCCCTCGCCGACCTCGGCGTAGGGCGGGTTGCAGAAGACACCGTCGAACGTCGGGCCGGGCGCGAGCGCGTCGCCGTCCAGAATGTCTACACGATCGCTGAGGGCATTGGCCCGCGCATTTTCGCGGGCGAACGCGGCCATGGGGGCCTCCCGTTCGATCCCCGTGAGGCGGCTCTGCGGATGGCGCAGCGCCGTGGCCAGGAGCGCCGCCCCTGCGCCGCATCCCGCTTCCATCAGGTGCGCGCCCGGGGCGACGGCGGCCGCCAGCAGAACGGCGTCCGCCCCGGCCCGGTAGCCGACGGCGGGCTGGCGAAGGCGCAACCGGCCGCCGAGGAACATGTCCAGCGTGTCGCCCTCGATCCCCGGCCCCGGGTCGTCAGACGTCGCTTGGCTCAAGACCCACCGCCCGGAGCACCTGGCGCGCGGTCGCCTCATCCGCTGCGGCCACAACCAGGCGGCGCGGGATCGCCCCGATGGAGCCCTCCGCGGCGCTGGTGGCGGCGTCGAGCGTCACGCTGGCCACCCCTTCGGAGCGAAGCGCGGCCTCCGCGAAGCTCAGCCGCACGGGATCGTTGGTCAGCAGAACCACTCGCATTGGAGACACCCTCGCGCTACCCAGCGCCTGGTGCAAGGTGCGACCGTTGGTCCGTTCGCCTTGACCCCGGCGCGCGCGGAAACCATCGTCGCTGCGTTGCGTATGAGCCTGGAGAGAGGTGATTGTTGGGACCCGCCGCCACGCCAGAGGCCCGCGCATCGGACGCGGCCAGCGCGCCTGACGCGCTTGCGGCCCGGCTTGGTCCCGACCTCGCCATAGTGGACGCCATCATCCATGAACGGCTGAGCAGCAACGCGGCCCTCATCCCCAATCTGGCCGCCTACCTCATCGACGCCGGCGGCAAGCGCGTACGCCCCATGATCACGCTGGCCGCCGCGCACGCGCTGGGCGGCCCCAACGACGCCACGCGCAAACTCTCCGCCGCCGTGGAATTCATCCATACGGCCACCCTCCTGCACGACGACGTGGTGGACGAAAGCGCCCTGCGTCGGGGCCGGACGTCCGCGCACCGCGTGTGGGGCCGCTCCGCCAGCGTCCTGGTGGGAGACTTCCTGTTTGCGCGCGCCTTCAACCTCATGGTCGAGGCCGACGACCTCGCGGTGCTCGACGTGCTGGCGCGGGCGTCCAGCGTGATCGCCGAGGGCGAGGTGCTGCAGCTGTCGAGCGCCAACGACGCCGAGACCACCCTCGACCATTACATGCAGATCATCTCCGCCAAGACCGCGGCGCTGTTCGCCGCCGCGGCGCGGGTCGGCGCCATGTCCGTCGGCGCAAGCCCGGTGATGGCGCACGCGTTCGATGCGTACGGGCGCAATGTGGGGCTGGCTTTCCAGCTGGTGGACGACGCGCTGGACTACGGCGGCGCCATCACTGTCATGGGCAAGAACACCGGCGACGATTTCCGCGAAGGCAAAATCACCCTGCCCGTCATCCTCGCGCGGGAGACGGGCGACGCCGAGGAGCGCGCGTTCTGGGCCAGGGCGATGGGTGGCGGCGTCCAGGAGCCGGGGGATTTCGAGCGCGCGCTGGTGATCCTGCGCCGGCGCAACGCGATCACCCGCACGCTTGATTTCGCGCGGGTCTACGCAAAGGCGGCGCGCGATGCGCTGGCCGACGCGCCCGAAACGCCCTGGCGCGCCGCCCTGATCGACCTTGCGGATTTCGTCGTCGACCGCGTCCACTAGCCCCTGATCGTTTCTGCTGAGGCAGTCAAAGACGTGCTCTGGGAGCCTGCGCGCCTCACGGCTTGTCGAGGCCGCGCGCCGCGGCGAACCGGCGGACCCGGTTTGAGACGTGGATAGACACCGCCGCCAGCACGGCGAGCGCGATGATCGGCGCCAGCGCCGCCACCCACGCCACAGCCTGCGTCAGCGCCACCTGGACCTCCGACACATCCCCTGGCTGAGGCGCAAACACCGACGGCGGCGCAAGGCGCGGCCCGAACGACGCCGCCACCGCCACCGCCACGCAATGGGCGGTGGCGATCCAGTAGGTGATCGACGTCCGCGCGTGGGACACGCCCGCCCGCATGCCGACCTGGTAGAGGTGCTCCCGATGCGCGTCGAGCACGGCCCGGCGATGCTTGACCCGGTGCGCCAGCGTCAGCAGCACGTCGGCGAGAAGCGGAAAGAACAGCAGCGGGGGAATGACGGGCGAGACGCCCCCGTCCTGCACAAGCAGAAGCCCCGTCGCCGCCGCCAGCATGCCCGCAAACAGTGCGCCGGCGTCACCGGCGAACACCTTCCCGGCGGGAAAATTCCACATGAGGAAGCCCACAAGGCTGCCGACGGCGCAGGCCGAAATCACCGCCACGTGGGGCGCGCCATGGATCGCGCCGAGAATGCCGAGGCCCGCAAACCCCACCGCCATGGACCCCATGGCGAGCCCGTTGGCGCCGTCCATGAAGTTCACCGTGTTGGTCAGCGTGAAAACCCAGAGCGCAGAGCCCAGCACGCCGAACACGATCCCGAACTCCACCACCAGCGCTCCGCCCACCGGCAGCACCTCCGCCCGCGCCACGAAGATCGCGACGTAGAAGGACAGGGCCGCCATGATGGCGAACTTGATCCGCGCGTTGAGGTTGCGGAGGTCGTCCAGCAGGCCGATCAGCAGCGTGGCGAACGCCGCCACGAGCGCAAAGCCCGTGCGCTGGAACGCGTCGCCTTCCAGCAGATCGGCCCACCGCGCGTTCGGCCACACGGTGAGCGCCGTCAGCGCCAGCGCAAAGCCCGCCGCCGCGGCGAGCCCGCCGGCGCTGGGCGTGGGGGCGCGGTGCTGCTTGCGTTCGCAATCCGGGTTGTCCCAGAGCCTTGCGGCGATGACCACCGGGCACAAGGCCCACGCGACAAGGATCGCCAGCGCGGCGGCGAGGAGAATTTCGAGCATCAAGGCTTTCACTCCCGCGCAGGTCGCCCTCGCACACCCCCCCGAGCGACCCCGACCGCGCGGTTAGACATCACCCGCGAGCGCGTCAACCCCGCCGGCGTCGGGCGCGCCGAAACGCGCGGCGCGCACCCACCATTGTGGATGTCGACGACTTACCGCCGCCGCGAGGGCGGGCGCATCGTCGGTGACGGCGAAACAGGTGGCGCCGCTGCCGGACATCCGCACGAGGGCGCCTGGAGCGTGCGTCCGCAGGGCGTCCAGCACGTCGCCGACGGCGGGGGCGACGGTCTGCGCCGCGCCCTCCAGATCGTTACGCCGTCGCCTCAGCCACGCGATCAGCCCGTCATCGGGCGCGCGGCCCGGATCGTCGAGTGGCGGCGCGGGCCGCGCGTCGAAGGCGCGATAGACAGCGCCCGTGGGCGCGGGGACGAGCGGGTTGACCAGCACCGCATTGAGCGGCGCGATGACGGCCGGCTCCAGCAGCTCCCCGACGCCGCGCATCCGGGCCGGGCGCGCCCGCACGCAGCCCGGCACGTCGGACCCCAGCGGCGCAGCGATCGCCTCCAGGTCGTCCAGCGACGCGCCGCACGCCCACAGGCGATTGAGCACGCGCAACGCAGCCGCCGCGTCCGACGATCCGCCGCCGACGCCGGAGGCGATGGGCAGGCGTTTGTGGAGCGTGAGCGCCGCGCGGGGCGCAACGCCGGCGTGTGCGGCTAGCAGCCGCGCCGCGCGCAGGACGAGGTTGTCCGCCTCCCCCGCGAGCGCGGGCGCAAAGGGGCCAGTGACGGCGAGCGTAAGCGTCTCCGCCGGCTGCGCCTCGATACGGTCGCCGACGTCGGCGAAGGCGATCAGGCTGTCGATAGGGTGAAGGCCGTCCGCCCGCGGCGGGCCCACGTGCAGATACAGGTTGACCTTCGCGGGTGCGAAGCCGGTGACCGCCATGGCGTGATCTAGCGGACGACGGGCGGCAGACCGCCGGCGAGCTTGCGCTCCGCAGATGCGCGCTCCGCCTCCGTCGGGGCCAGCGTGAGGATGCGGCGCCACTGGTAGCGCGCTTCGATCTTGCGGCCCACCCGCCAGTAGGCGTCGCCCAGATGGTCGTTCAGCGTCACGTCGCCGGGAGAGAGCTCCACCGCGCGCTCCAGCAACTCGATGGCCTTGTCGTACTGGCCGAGCTTGAAGTGCGCCCAGCCGAGGCTGTCGACGATGTAGCCCTCGTCAGGCCGTTGCGCGACCGCGCGCTGAAGGATGGCGAGCCCTTCGCGAACCTTCTGCCCGCTATCGACCCACTGATACCCGAGATAGTTCAGCACTTCCGGCTGATCGGGCGACAGGGCGAGAGCGCGCTGCAATGCAGCCTCCGCCTCCGGCCAGCGGCCGAGACGCTCGAGCGTTGCGCCCTGCGCAAAATAGAGCCGCCAGTCCCGCGCAGAGGGGGTATCGATATCCGACGCCAGCGCCTCGTAGATCGGGGCGGCGTCCGCGTAGCGTTCGAGATTGCGATACAGATCCGCAAGCGCCCGCCGCGCCGCCCGGCCGTCCGTTTCCCGCACCGCCGCTTCCAGCACCGCGACCGCCTCGTCCTCCCGGCCATCGCGCCGCAGCGAGAACGCAATCTGCGACTGCGCGGTCTCGTAGTAGGGCGACGTGCGCGGGATCGCGGCCAGCACCTCGCGCGCCGCGGCGCCGCGTTCGAGGGCGCGCATGGAATCGCTGAACGCAAGGCGTGAGCCCTCGAAGTCCGGCGCCAGCGCCATGGCCAGCGACAGCGGCGTCAGGTCCTCCTGGGCGACCGGGTCCTGACCGACGAGGACGGCCAGCGCGAACAGCGAAACGGCGGCCCCGAGAGCGGGCGTCAGGCTGCGCTGCGGCGCCTCGCCCCGCTCCAGCCGCGCCAACGCGGTGCGGACGGCGGGATTGTCCACATCGTCGAGCATGTCGGCGTAGAGCGCGCGCGCCTCTTCGGTTCGCCCCGTCCGCTCCAGCAGTTCGCCATGGAACAGCACCACCTGCGCGATCCGCAGGCCGCCCGCCGCAGCGCCGCGGGCGTAGGCGTCCAGCGCGTCCTGATTGCGCCCGGCGTAGTCGAACACCAGCGCGCGCTCGAAGTGCTGCAACGCGACCCACGGGGAGCGCGGCGCCGATACGTCGATGCGCAACGCCTCCAGGGCCTCATCGGTCCGCCGCGACCCCGCGAGAGCCCACACGTTGATGATCGCCGCCGACAACTGCTCCACCGGCGCGCCCTCGAAGGTGCGCAGCTGCGTGGTGGCGGCCTTGTGCTTGCCCGCGCGAAGCGCGAGCGCGGCGGTGGCGAGCTGGCCCGATGCGGATTTGAGCCCGATGGCGTCCGCCCGGCGCCCCAACTGCGCGGCGGTGGCCACGTCCCCGCTGATCAGCGCCGCATCCGCCGCCCCCTCCAGCAGGAGCGGATCGCGCGGCGACATGCGCAGCGCGGCCGCGAACCTCTGCGAAGCCGCTGCGGGATCGCGCGCCCGCTCCGCGTAGCTGCCGATGAGGAAATCCGCGTATGGCGTGGCGGTCGTCGTCTGCGCCAATGCCGACACGCATCCCGATGAGGCGAGCGCCGCGACCGAGGCGATCACGAGCCTCCGCATCAGGTGTCGGACCGTTGGCCAGGCGTGAACGGCTCCAGCACCGGCGGGCGGCGCCGCTCGGGCGCTGGCGTCGTCAGGCCGTTGCTGATCTTGGCGGTGAGGGACGCACGCCGGCGCGCCTCTGGCTTCGCGTCCAGCGCACGACGCCAGGCGCTGCGGGCCTCGTCCGGCTTGCCCATCCGCCAGTGCACGTCCCCGAGATGGTCGAGAATTTCTGCGATGGGCTCCGGGCTCAGTTCGTCCGCGCGTTCGATGAGGCGCAACGCCTCCTCGAAGTCCCCGTACAGGTAATAGGCCCAGCCGAGGCTATCGACGACGGCGTAATCGTTTTCGCCAAGCGCAGCGCCACGGCTCAGCAGGCGATAACCCTCCTCCAGCCCCTCCGGCCGATGGATCAGCGTGTAGCCCAGCTGGTTGAGGCGGGCGACGGATTCGGGCTTTTCCACCAGGAGTTCGCGCCCGAGCTTCACAGCCTCCGGCCATCCGTCGGGGTATTCGATCAGGTAGCCGATCGCCGCGATCTTGATTTCGGACCGGCCATCCGTGGCGACCGCGGCGCGCCCATCGTCGACCGCGCGCTCGACGCGCCCGAAGTAATTGTGCGCGGCGGCGCGGGAGATGAGGATGTCGGCCCGGTCCCGCGGGGTCGGCGCGGCCGCGAGCGCGGCCTCGTATGCGGCGAGGGCCGCTGCGTCCCGGTCGGCGCGGGTGAGGAGGCTCGCCGCCGAGAGCGCGATCGTCCACCGCTGCGGGGCGAGACGCATGGCGCGCTGCGCTTCCGACACGGCCCGGCCAGTGTTGTCCTGCTCCAGCGCCACCTCCGCGAGGCCGATGGCGGCGTCCGGGCCATAGGCGGAGTCCGTCGGGATGCGCTTCAGCAGACGCTCCGCGCCCACGAGGCCGTCGGCGCGCACCAACGTGTAGGCTGCGCCGAGCATCCAGTCGGTCGCGGCGGGATCGAGCGCCACGCCCATCTGCGCAAACAGCGCCGAGGCCGGCGAGACGAGGCCGTGTTGCGGCGTGGGATCTGCGAGCGCCTGCGCGAGCCCCTCCGTGCGTCCGAACTCCTCGGACAGGAACAGCGACCAGCGACCGAGGCCGCGCACGGTGTCCAGCGGCGGCTCCAGCGGCGGCTCGCCCCGCTCCAGCCGCACGACATTGGCGGCGACGTCAGGCGAATGCGGCGCGAAATCCTCCACCACATCGTAGAGACGCCGCGCATCCTCCCGCTTGCCCAGCCGGTGCTTCACCAGCGCCATGCGATAGACGATCTGGGTGGTCTGGGGCGCGGAGAGCTGCGCCAGCGCTTCCTCCAGGGAGCCCGGCTCATCCTCCGACGGCGGCTTGAGGTCGAGCGTCTTTTCCACGCCGGCGTAGAGCGTCTCGGCGGTGGCGAGGTCCCCGGCGGCTTCCGCCACCAGCGGCTCCATCACGAGGCCGAGGCGGCCGGGCATGGACGGCGCAGCCGCGCGCGCGCGCGTCAGCGCGGCGGCGGCGTCGCCTTCTGCAAGGATGATCCACGCCTCCAGCAGGTCGCTCGCGCCGTTGCGGTAGCGGTCGGGCAGCGTGTCCAGCATGGCGCGCGCGCTCGACGGCCGGCCTGCGGCCAGCTCGTCCATGATCACAAGCGCGGCTGTGGCGGCGTTCGTGGGGCCGGCGGCACCGGACGGCTCCCGCGCCTTGGTGATCACGGCATTGAGATCGGCGGCGAGGATCGCGTCGGTGGTTTTCGGATAGGCGCGGTCCGGGCGGGCGGCGGTGGCCTGCACGGCGGCCGAATTGCGCGAGGGACCGCCCTGCGCGCTGGAGACGCTGGCGCACGCCGCCAGGGCCGTCATCGCCAACGCCGCCGCCGTCCATCTCATCGCCATCGTGTTCCCCCAGTTCCGGGTGCGGGCCAGCTTAGCGAAGGGTTTCGCAGGCGCAAACAAGGCCTTCACATATTGGGATAATTAGGGCCGCCGCCGCCTTCCGGGACCGTCCAGTTGATGTTCTGGTTCGGGTCCTTGATGTCGCATGTCTTGCAGTGCACGCAGTTCTGCGCGTTGATCTGGAAGCGCTTGCCGCCCGGCGCGCCCGCATCGTCCAACCACTCATAGACGCCCGCCGGGCAATAGCGCGTGGACGGCCCGCCATAGACCGCCAGTTCGCTCTCACGCTGCAGCGCGGGATTGAGCACTTTCAGGTGCGCCGGCTGATCCTCCTCGTGGTTGGTGTTGGACAGGAACACCGAGGAGAGCTTGTCGAAGGTCAGCACGCCATCGGCCTTGGGATAGGTGATGGGCTTGAACTTGTCGGCCGGCATGGTGCTGGCGGCGTCGGTCTTGCCGTGCTTGAGCGTGCCGAAAAAGGACAGCCCGCCGAACAGGGTGTTCGTCCACATGTCCAGCGCGCCCAGCGGGACGCCGAGGAGCAGGCCGAACTTGGACCACAGCGGCTTGACGTTGCGCACGGCGCGCAAGTCCCTCGCCACGTCGCTGGCGGCGTAGGACTCCTCATAGGCCACCAGCGTATCGCGCATGCGACCGGAGGCGACGGCGTCGAACGCCGCGTCCGCGGCGAGCATGCCCGTCTTGATGGCGTTGTGGCTGCCCTTGATGCGCGGCACGTTCAGAAAGCCCGCCGCGCAGCCCACCAGCGCGCCGCCGTTGAACGCCAGCTTGGGCACCGATTGCGCCCCGCCTTCGGTGATGGCGCGCGCGCCGTAGCCGACGCGTTTGCCGCCTTCCAGGTACGGCCGGATCTCGGGGTGGGTCTTGAAGCGCTGGAACTCGTCGAACGGCGAGATCCACGGGTTTTTGTAGTTGAGGTGGACCACGAACCCGACCGACACCAGCCGGTCGCCGAAGTGATACATCCAGGAGCCGCCGCCCACGTCGTCGGTGAGCGGCCAGCCGAAGGTGTGCTGCACGAGCCCAGGGCGGTGGTTTTCCGCCGGCACTTCCCAAAGCTCCTTGATGCCGATGCCGTACTTCTGCGGCTCGCGGCCCTCGTCCAGCTTGAACCGGCGGATGACCTGCTTGGACAGCGATCCCCGCGCGCCTTCCGCAAACAGCGTGTACTTGGCGTGCAGCTCGATGCCGGGCGTGAAATCGCCCTTGGCCTCGCCGTTCTTGCCGATGCCCATGTCGCCGACCTGCACGCCCTTCACGGCGCCGGACTCGTCGTAGACGACGGCGGCGGCGGCGAAGCCGGGATAGATTTCCACGCCCACCGCCTCGGCCTCCCGACCCAGCCAGCGCACCACGTTGGACAGCGAGACGATGTAAGCGCCGTGGTTGCTCATCAGCGGCGGCATAGCCCAGTTGGGCAGCTGCAGGGAGCCCGCCGGGCCCAGCATGAGGAACTTGTCCTCAGTCACCGGCGTTTCAATCGGCGCGCCGCGCGCCTTCCAGTCGGGGAACAGGCGCGCGACCCCGGAGATATCGATCACCGCCCCGGAGAGGATGTGCGCGCCGACCTCGGAGCCCTTCTCCAGCACGGCCACGGAGACGTCGACGCCGGCCTGCGCGGCGCGCCGCTTGATCTGGATCGCCGCCGCCAGGCCCGCGGGCCCCGCGCCGATGATCAGCACGTCATACTCCATCGACTCGCGTTCGATCTCTTCGCCCGCCATCTCGCGCCTCAATCCCGCATTCCGCCCGCCAGGGCCGGCCGCCGACCCGGGCGCCGCCGCCAGCCTGCGCCGGAAAACCTCTTTGATGCGTTATCGAGGCTCCCCCACCGCCCGGCAAGACGCCCGGCCCGCGGACGGCGAAGGGTCGCGGGCGCGCGCGGGGGCTGTATGGTGGACGGCGTAATGGATCGGGCGGTTGATTCTCCGGAGGCGGGCCTCAAGGCGCTGATGGCGTGGTGGCGGGAGGCGGGGGTGGACTCCGCCGAGGCCGCCGCGATCCTCGAGGCGCCGACGCCACGCGCTGCGGCAGGCGCCGGCGAGGCGCCGTCCCAGGCCGCGCCGGCGAAAGCCCCACTGCGGCCCCGGGCGGCCAAGCCGCCGCAGCGATCCGCCGCCGACGACGCCCGCGCCGCCGCCGCCGCCGCCGACAGCCTGCCCGCCCTGCGCGCGGCGCTGGAGGCGTTCGACGGCTGCGCACTCAAGCAGACGGCCCGCCAGACGGTGTTCTGCGACGGGGTCGAGGGCGCGCCGGTCATGGTGGTGGGCGAGGCGCCGGGCCGGGAGGAGGACGCTGCGGGCAAGCCCTTCGTGGGCCGGTCCGGCCAGCTGCTGGACCGCATGCTGGGCGCCATCGGCCTCTCCCGGGAGACCAACGTCTTCATCTCCAACGTGATCTTCTGGCGCCCGCCCGGGAACCGCCCGCCGACGCAGGGTGAGATCGCCGCCTGCCTGCCGTTCATCGAGCGCGCCGTGGCGCTGGCCCGGCCGCGCCTGCTGCTGCTTTCCGGAGGGTTTGCGGCGCAAACGCTCCTCAAGCGCGACGACGGCGTCATGCGGTTGCGCGGCAAGCGCTTGACATGCCCCCTGCCGCCGTTAACCGACCCGCTTCACGCGATGGTCATGCTCCATCCGGCATACTTGCTCCGTAGGCCGCAGGATAAGCGGCTCGCCTGGACCGACCTGCTGGCGTGCGCAGCCTGGGCCGACGAGCTCGGGATCGACCGCCCCGGCAGCGCGTGAAATGCGGCGCATGAACGCGCCGAACGAAACAGTCCCGCAAGAAATGCTGGGAGGGGTTTGGTGAAGGTGCTGATCGCGGCCGCTGTGGCGACCGCCCTTTTGTGCGGCCCCGCCGCCGCCCGCAGCGGCGTGCTGGTGCTCACCCCTGGCGACGAGGCGGCCTATCTGCAGGCGTTCGCCGCCGCCAATGACGCCGATTGGCGCGCCGCGCGCGCCGCCCTGTCGGCGGTGACGGACCGCTCCCTCGCCGCGCACGTGGAGGCGCGCGCCCTGCTTGCGCGCGACGCCCGGCCGCGCCGCGAGGCCGTCGCGGAGTGGCTCGCCCGCCATCCGGGCCATGTCCTCGCCCCGCTGGTGCGTCGTCGCGGCGCAGCCCTGGGGGCACGCAATCTTCCCGCCGCCGCCCCGCCGAGGGAGCGCGCCGCCAATCCCGCCGCCCGTCGCCCCGCCGACAACGCCCCCGAAGTGGCAGCCCTGTTCGGCGCCGGGGACTTCGCCGCCGCCCGAGCGCTCGCGACAACCATGGCCGAAGGGCCGAGACGGGCCGCCGCCGCCTGGTGGCTCGGGCTTCTGTCCTGGCGCGACGGCGACCACGCCCGCGCCGCCAGCTGGTTCCATGCCGTCGCCACGGACGCCCGCACCGACGCCTGGGGCCGCTCCGCCGGTCACTTCTGGGCCGGCCGTGCGCTGCTGGCGCAGGGGGACGCAGGCCAGGCCCTGCGCGCCTTCGACGCCGCAGCGCGTGAGCCCGCCACGTTCTACGGGCAGCTCGCGGAAGCCCAGCTGGGCCGCGACAGCGCGCTGAGCTTCCAGCCGCCGGCCTTCGAAGCGCGGTCCGCGGCCGCCTTCCTTCAGCGCCACCCCGGCGCGCGCCGCGCCGCCGGCCTTGCCCAACTGGGCCTGCTGGCGGAAGTGGAGCTTGAGCTGAAGGCGCTCCACGGCCGCCTCCAGCCGGCCGAGGACCGGGATTTTCTCGCCCTCGCCATCGCGCTCTCCGCGCCCGCCGCGCAACTGCGCGTCGCCGAACGGGGCGGGCCCGAAGTGGCCGCCGGCTATTGCCCCGTCACCACCTTCGAACCGGAAGACGGCTTCCGCCTCGATCGCGCGCTGCTTTACGCGGTGGTGCGCCAGGAGAGCCGCTTCAGCCCGATCGCCATCAGCACGTCCAACGCGCGCGGGCTGATGCAGCTTCTGCCGTCCACCGCCCAGGACATGGAGCGCGCGCAGCCGCTGCGCCGCCAACCGGTGCGGCTCCACGAACCCGGCCTAAACATGCGCCTGGGCCAGCAGTACATCGAGTGGCTTGACGCCAACTTCAAAAAGGGCGGCGACATCGCGCGCATCTTCGCGGCGTACAACGGGGGGCCGGGGTGGCTGGCGCGCTGGGAAGCGGCCTACCCGCGCACGGACGATCCGCTTCTCTGGCTGGAGAGCATCCCCCGCCATGAATCCCGCGACTACGCCGAGCGTGTGATGAGCCATCTTGCGCTGTGCCGAAAACGCTATGGCCAGCCGCCGGTCGAGTTGATGGCGCTCGCGTCCGGCCGCGCGCCGATCTACCGCCCGATGGACGCCAACGCGGGCGGCGCGGCCTACGGCGCGCGCTGATCGGCGCGCCGCCGCGCGCGCCAGGCCCGCCAATCCTCCAGCGTGTCGATGTCGGCGCGGACGCGCAGGCGCGCGGGGCGACGATGAAGACGCGCCTCAAGGTCCGACAGCGTATGCGCGCTTGACCAGCGCACGCCATGAAAGGCGCGCGCCACGGCCCGCCCCTCGCGCGCCGCCAGGATCCAGAAGCCCCCATCCGCCGCCGGCCCCACGACCACCGGCGCCCGCCGCAGCAGGCCGAAGGCGGCGGCGATGTCGGCCCGCGTGATCTCTGGGCAGTCCGTCCCGATGACGGCCACTGCGCCCCGCGCCGCGCAGAGCGCGCGCGCAAGCCGCACGCCCAGATCGCCTCGTCCCTGCGGACGGCGATCCACGTCGGGAGGCCACACGCCCGGCAGGCGGACGCGCACGTCCCGGTCAGGCGACACCGCGATCACCGTCCGCCAGCGCGGATCGCGCGCCACCCGTAGCGTGCGGGCGTTGAGCGCACGGTTGACGCGCCAGGCCGTCGCCATTCCCGCCGCCCGAGCGAGCCGGGATTTGCCCTGCCCCACGCGCGGCGTCTTGGCCATCACGATGAGCGTCCTAGTCATACCGGCGGGCCAGATCGGCGGGATCGGCGCCGAGCAGATAGCGCCCGACGAGCACGAGATTGCGGCGCGCGCGCCGGGCGTAGCCGTCGCGGCGATACTTGTCGGCGCTGGTCACCGCGCGCGTCGTCAGCAGCGCGAGCCGCGCACGACCGATGCGCCGGACGATGTCCACGTCCTCCATCAGCGGCAGGTCCGCATAGCCGCCGAGTTCGTCGTAGAACGCGCGCGCGATGAGCAAGCCCTGGTCCCCGTAGGGCAGCGCCAGCAGCCGGCACCGCAGCGCCACCCACCACGCCGCGCGCCGCGCCGCCGGCGCGTCGTCGTCGAACGCGAAGCGAAACGCCGCCGCACGGCGATGCGTGCGCGCCGTGTCGATGAAGCGCGCGGCCTCCCGCTGCCAGCCGTCGTCGAGCGCGGTGTCGGCGTGCAGGAAGAGCAGCCAGGGCGCGCGCGCCGCCGCAGCGCCGGCGATGAGCTGTCGCCCGCGTCCCGCCGGACCCCGCACGATCCGCGCGCCCACGTCGTCGGCCATGGTCAAGGTCGCGTCGGTGGAGCCGCCGTCGCTGATCACCAGCTCTCGCACCAACCCGTCCGCGACCGCAGGCACCAGCGGCGCCAGCGCCCGCGGCAGGTGCGCCGCCGCATTCAGGGTCGGGATCACCACGGAAATCATCGAGACCCCTTCGCGTGCGCGCTGGGGGAAGTCAAAGCCTTACGCCGGCGGCGTGGGCGGCGGCGCAGCGGCGGTGCGCGGCGCCGGCGGGGCGGCCATGCGCGCTTTCATGTCCCGCAGGAAGCGGTCGAGCAGGTCGGTGCGCGCCACGGCGCGGGCGACCTCGCGCAGCTCCACGCCGCCGGCGTCGATCCCCTGGCTCACGACGTCGAAGGCGTCGGCGTCCGGGGTCCCGGCCATGGCGGCGGCGTAGTCGCGGCGCAACGCGGCGAGACCGGCGGCGTTGTCGGCGAACGTCATGGCGATGGCGGCGCGCAGGATCACGTTCCGCTCCTCGGGGCCGATCGGCGCGCCGCGGGGGCGCATGGCCAGCACCTGCTTCAACTCCGCGGCCGCGCGGGGCCAGTCGCGCTCCCGCCACGCCGCCTCGGCGCGCACGCGCTGGCCGTCGATGCTGCGGTCGCGCTCGAGGATCTCCACCGCCTGCTCCGTGCGGCCGAGATCGAGATACGCCTTCGCCTCCAGGATGCGCCGGGTGGCGAGCAGCTCCGCGGGCATGTTGGGCTGGCGCGACAGCTCGATGGCGGTGAGCGCCTTTTCCGGCTTGCGATCGCGCAGGTAGATCATGGCGAGATCGGCGGCGATCTGCGCCCGGCCTACGCCTTCAAGGCGCTCCTCCACCTGGTGCTGCAGCAGCGTCGCGGCCTGCTCCAGCAGATCGAGCGCCACCAGCCGCCCCGCCAGACCGCGCACCATCCGGTCGCCGTTCGGCCCGATGGGCGTGAGGTCCTTGAAGTCGTAGAACAGGCCCAGCGCCTGCACGGGCTGGAGCTTGTCGGCCTCGCCATCGAGGAACAGGCGCTCGAACAGGTCGCTCATGTCGGCGCGCAACGATCTGCCGAGCGGATGATTGGCCTGCTTGGCCGCGGCGCCGCGCAGCGCGGTGAGCGCGTCGCGCCAGCGGCCACGCTCCGCGTAGAGGGCCGCCAGCTGCTGCGTGATCTCCAGCTCCAGCGCATCGCCGCGCCAGCGCAGGCGCAACGCCTCGTAGGCGTCGATCGTGGCGGCTTCCGGTCCGCCCAGGGCGCGCTCGATGCGGGCCGCCTCGAAACTCGCGCGCACGGCGACGCGCTCCTGCGGCGCGACCGCCAGCGGCTTGACCGCCGCGAGTGCGGCGCGCAAGTCACCGCGCGCTTCGGCGATGCGCGCCTGCACGATGCGCGCAAAGCCCGCGGTCTCGGCGTCCGGCCGGGCGGCGATCGCGCGATCCACGGCCGCCGCCGCGGCGTCCAGGTCGCGCAGCTCCAGCGCCGCATGCGCCAGCGCCACTTCGAACTTCGCCCGCCAGGCGGGCGGTTGCTGGCCCAGCGCGGGCCGCCCACGCTCGATTTCGCGCCGCACCACCGCCCAGTCGCGACGCTCCACCGCTGCATAGCCGCGCCACAGGGCGGCGGCGGGATCGTCGGCGAGCACGCTGGCTTCGAGGTCGGGCTGGGCGGCCTTCATGCGGCCCATCATGACGTTGGCGGCGGCGCGCATAAGGCGGAAGCGCGGATCCATGTCCAGCTGCGGCTGGTTGATCGCCGCCACGCGCAGCGCGCCGAGCGCCTCCGCCGACAGTTCATGGGCGATGAGGAAGCGCGCGAGCGCGAGCCGCGCCTCCGAGCGCGCGCCTTCGGCGGTGCCTTCCGCCGCGGCGCGCCGCTCGAGCTCCGCCTTGCGATCGAGAACATTCTCAGGAGCCACGCCCGCTTCGCGCCGCACGTCGAGCAAGGCCGCGCCGTCGAGCGCGTCCACGTCTTCCAGCGCAGCGACCGACGGCTCCGCGCCGCCGCGACCGATGACCAAGGCCCCGCCCTCGAACCGCGCGGCCACCCCGTCGGCGCGGATCTCCACGGCCGCGCCATGCACGGACGGCAGGAGCGCGGCTTCCGGCGTCGTGCGCCGGCCCTCCACGCCCCGCGGCGGGCCTGCGACCAGCGCCACCGACAACGTGTCGCCGGCCACCGGATCGACCACGCGCCGCACAGACCCGTCGCGCCCGAAATCCACCACCACGCGCCCGGCGCCGCCGGCGCCGACGTCGCGACGAACGGGGGCCGGATCCATCACCGGCGCGCGCGGGCCGAGCGTGAAGATCCACGCGTTGCCCTGCGCGCGCGCCGACAAGTTCACTGACGCCGACGAGGCGATGCGCAGGCCCGCCACGCCATCGCCACGCACAGGTGCGATCTCGGTGCGCTGCGCGCCGCGGACATCGAACCGGCCTGCGGTCTCGAACACGAGCCACACAGCGTCGCCCCGCCGGAACGCCGCCGCGCGGGCGGGGCCGGCCCAGTTGACCGTGAAACGCGTTTCGTCGGCGCCCTCCTCCACCGCCACGGTGGCGACGCCGCTGCGCGGTGCGGGATCGTCGATGGCGCGCGCAGGCGCCGGGGGCGGCGGGGGCGGCGGCGCAGCGGCGCGCACGAGCCCGCCTTCCGGCGCGGCGAGATCGACGACGACCCGCGAGCCCTCCGTGAACTGGCGCACCTTGACGCCGTCCTCCAGCGTGAGCGCGATGACGAGACGCGCGCCCGGGCGCGACACCCGCTCCGCCGATTTCACGAACAGCGGCGGGCTGGCCCGCAGCTGCGCGAGGTCTATCTCCGCCGGCCGCGAGAACCGCAGCTCGAGGCGCGACCCGTTGCGCACCGGCGTGACCGTGGCGCCCCCGTTGAACAGGAACGACAGCCGCGTGAGATCGGGGCGGGATCCCACCGAGACCGAGGCGGTCGTCGCGGTCTGGGCCTCTTCAAGGGCGGCCTTCGCTTCGCCCGGCGTCGCCTGCGCGGCCGGCGAGAGCGCAACGACCGCGCCGGTTTCCGTCTGCGTGAGTTCGGCGGTGAGCGAGCGGCGCAACGAGAGGCGCACGGTGCGGCCGTCGCCGTCGGCGCGCGCCGCCGCGACGGTGCGCGGCGCCGCAGCCGGAAGGCCCGATACGTCGCCTTCCACGGCGCTGGCGAACCGCACCACGAGGACCCCGCCCGCCAGTTGCGCGGTGGCGCGCGGCAGGGCGGCTTCACCGTCCTGCGTCAGTGCGATGCGCGCGCCCTCGGCGGTTTCGCTGGCGGAGGCCTTGAACCTTGGCGCTTCCGCCGCGCCCGCCACGGCGACAAGCGCGCCCACGCCGACCAGTGCGGCGGGCGCGAAGGCCGGAGCGAGGACCGGGGCGAAGCGACGGAGCACGGCGGCGTTCAGCGCGCCTTCGGCGCACCGGCGGGCGCAGGCGCGGCCGGCGATGCGCCGGCGCCGGCTGCGGGCGCAGGCGCGGCGGGCATGCGGCGGGCGGCGAGCCACTGCGTGAGCTCGCGCGCGCGCGCGGGCTGCATCTTGCCCATCACCTCGGCGAGGTTGGCCTGGCGCATGCGGCTGGCCACATCCACAAGCACGTCCTTGTCCAGCGCGTCGAACACGGCGGCGGCGTCCTTCGGCCGCATCCGCTGATAGACGTCCACCAGCGACGCCATGCGACGGATCTCTTCCTCGTCGACCTGTGTGGTGAGCGCCTGCACGCGCGCTTCCACGCGCTTGAGCTCCGCGAGGCGCTCCTCCAGCCTGCGTTCCGCCGCGGCGATCAGCTCCTGGCGGGTGTCCATGTCGCTGGCGCGATCATCCAGCGCCGCGCGCCTTGCGCCGAGCGATTGCAACACCTGGACCTCGCTCGGCGAAAGACCGGCCGACGCCGCGAACGCATCGGCGGCGCAGGCGCCGGCGTCGGGGTTGGCTGCGGGCGCAGCCGCGGGCGCCGCAGGCGCCGCCGCTTTCTGCGCAGGCTTGGGACCCGCCGTCGGCGCGGCCTGTTCGGGCGCGGCCTCCGCGGCGCCTTCGGCGAACGCCACGGTCTTGAGCCCCAAAAGGACGGCGAGCGTCACCATCAGCGCCGGCAGGAGCCGGGGTGGGGAGGCCTCGGGCCGCGGGATCGCCGGCTTCGTCATGAACGCCCTCCCCGCACCACGTCCGTCATCGAGCGGACCCGCCCGAGCGCCAGGCCCAGTTTCTCGGCGATGGCTGACGCGGTATCGATCCTGCCTTGCAGGTCGCGGCCGGACTCATGGGCGGCCTGACGCAGGTTCTTGATCGCCGCCTCCGCCGCCGCCACGCTGGCGTTCAGGTCGCGCGCGGCCGCGCGTATGCCGTCCTGCCCCGCACGCAGCGCCGACAGCTTGCGGTCCAGCCGCCAGCAGTAGAACAGGCACGCCGCCAGCAACACGCCAAGCGACAGCTCCAGGATCAGCGTGATCGGGCTCATGGGTTGCGTCCCCTCACCATTGCGGCGCGCGCCACGGATTCAAGCGGCTGCTCCACGCGCACCGCCACGTTCTGGTTGATCCGCCCCACGCGACCGCGGGTGAGCGGCACGTCCCCGCACTTGAGAACCACCGCCTCATCGGGGACGGCGTCGAGCATGAGGGTGTCGCCCACCTTGAGATCGAGCACGCGCGAGAGCGGAGCCGTCATCTCGTCGAGCACTGCGCGCACCTCCACGCGGGTGCGCCACAGCTCCGTGGCGAGGTGGCCCTCCCAGATGTTGTCGCGGCCGAACTTCTCGCCCATGAACTGCTGCAGCAGCAGCTTTCTGATCGGCTCCAGCGTGGCGTGCGGCAGCAGCATCTCCACGCGCCCGCCGCGGTCCTCCATGTCGATGCGCAGCTTGATGAGGATGGCGGCGTTCGGCGGGCGCGCTATGGCCGCGAAGCGGGGGTTGGTCTCGATCCGGTCGAGCACGAAATCCACCGGCGTGAGCGGCGCGAACGCCTGCGCGGTGTCAGCCAGCATCACCTCGATCATGCGCGTGACGAGCATGCGTTCGATCGTGGTGTAGGGCCGACCCTCCACACGCATGGCGGCGGCGCCGCGACGGCCGCCGAGGAGCACGTCCACCACCGAATAGATGAGACTTGAATCGACGGTCATCAGACCGAAGTTGTCCAGCTGCGGCGCCCGGAACACCGCGATGATCGCAGGCAGCGGAATTGAATTCAGGTAGTCGCCGAAGCGGATGGAGGAGATGGAATCGAGGCTGACCTCCACGTTGTCGGAGGTGAAGTTGCGCAGGCTCGTGGTCATCAGCCTGACGACGCGGTCGAACACGACCTCCAGCATCGGCAGGCGTTCGTAGGACACTAGCGCCGAATTGATGATCGCGCGCATGCCGGTGCGCGTGGCTTCCTCGTCGCCCGCGGCGAAGCCGAGCAGGCTGTCGATCTCGTCCTGGTTGAGGATGCGCTCGCCGGAGGGCGCCACCGTGGCGCTAGCGTCTTCCGTCTCCTGGGCGGCTGCGGCCCATTCGGCGGAGAGATCGCTCCCGTCCTCCTGTTCGGCGGTGGCGGCTGCGCCCGACATGGCTACTGCACCAGCATTTCTTCGATCAGCACGGCGTTCATCTGCGCGGGCGCGATGGCGAGGTTCACCCGGCGGAGCAGTTCAAGGCGCAGCCGCGCCGTTCCCGCCGAGCCGGAAATGTCGTCCATCCGCAGTTCCCGGAGAAACCCCTGGTATTGGTCCATGATGCGCGGCAGTTCTGGCTCCACCGCGTAGGCCACGTCCTCGTCCGGCGCCTCGAGGGTCACGCGCAGCTTGAGGAATGCGGGCCGACCGTCGTCGGTGGAGAAGTTGATGAGCATCTGCGGCAGCGCCACGTAGTAGACGCCGTCGCCCTCGGTCACGACCGGGCCCGACCCGTCCGCCGCCGCCCCGTGCCCGCCATCCTTCTTCTTGCCGTGGTCGTCCTTCTTTTTTTTCTTCTTGTCACCGGCGTGGTCGCCTGCGTCGGCGTGCGCCTCCGGCTTCGGCTTCAGCAGGAAGAACGCCGCGCCGCCGCCGGCCCCCAGCAACAGGAGCGCCGGCAGCACGATGAAGAGGACCAGCGTCTTGCCCGCGAGCTTCTTCTTTGCGGGCGCGGCTTCGCCGCCTTCGCCCTCGGCGCCTTCCGGCGCGGCGTCGGTCTGGGACTCGGCCTCCTTCGAGGCCTTCTTGTCAGGCTTCTTCTTGGACATGGACGGCTTCCGCACCTTCAGCGCCGCACTTCAGGCGAACGTGGTTAAGGAAAGGTGAGGGGCGGCAGATTTTGCCGGGCGGTGGGCGCCGCTTGCCGTCCCGCGGGCGGCGTCGACTGGCCCCGGCCCATGGCGCCCAACGGTTAACCATATGGCCCGCCGCTTGCACGGACGCCGGCATGGACAATCTCCAGCTCATCGCCGTGCAGACGCAGCGGGTCATGCAGCGCCGGATGGAAACGGCCGCCAACAACCTGGCGAACGTGACCACGCTGGGGTTCAAGGCCGACGCGCTGCTGACCGAAATGGACGCCCGCGCACCGGCGCGCTCCAGCGACCGGCCGAGCGACGTGCGCTTCGTTCGCGACGTCGGCCTGATCCGCGACATGCGCCAGGGCCCCATCACCCGCACCGGCGAACCGCTGGACATCGCCATCGAGGGCAACGGCTTCCTGACGGTACAGGGCCCTGAGGGCCCACTCTACACCCGCGCCGGCGCGCTCACGATGAACGATGCCGGCCAGCTGACCACCGACGCGGGAGACCCCGTGCTCAACGCCGGCGGCGCGCCCATCGTGTTCGACGCGCAGGGCGAGCGCCCGCAGATCGGGCCCGACGGCGCCATCACCATCGCGGGCGTCGAAGTGGGCCGGCTCGGGCTCGTTTCGTTTGCGAACGAACGGGGCCTGGAGAAGGTGGGCGACAACCTGTGGTCGCCCAAGTCCACCGCGACAACGCAGTTCGAGGGCCGCGTCGTCCAGGGCGCGCTCGAAAGCTCCAACGTCAACCCGGTGCTGGAGCTGACCCGCATCATCGAGATTTCCCGCGCCTATGAATCCGCGGCCCGCATCGTGCGTTCGGGCGACGACCTTCGCCAGCGCGCCATCGAGCGGCTTGGCCGCGTCTAAGGAGGACGAACCCCATGCGCTCCCTCTCGATCGCCGCCACGGGCATGCAGGCCCAGCAGCTGAACGTGGAAGTGATCTCCAACAACATCGCCAACATGAACACGACCGGGTTCAAGCGGCAGCGGGCCCAGTTCCAGGACCTGCTCTACCAGAATCTCGAGCGCCCCGGAGCGAGCACGTCCGCAGCCGGCACCAATGCGCCCATGGGCATCCAGGTGGGCGTGGGCGTGCGCGCCGGCTCCATCGGCCGCGTCACGGAACAGGGCTCCATCGAGCGCACCGACAACACCACCGACGTCGCGATCAGCGGGCGCGGCTACCTGCAGGTGCAGATGCCCGACGGCTCCACCGCCTACACCCGCGCGGGCAATCTCGCCGCGGACGCGGAGGGCAGGCTCGTCACCGCCGACGGCTTCCCCATCGCGCCGGGCATCACGGTGCCCACCGAGGCGATTTCCATCTCCATTTCGCGCGACGGCGTGGTGGAGGCCACGGTGCAGGGCCAGGCCGAACCCCAGCAGCTGGGGCAGATCGAGCTGGCCGCGTTCGTCAATCCGGCGGGCCTTGAGGCGATCGGCGACAACCTCTTCCTGGAGACCGCCGCCAGCGGTTCGCCCAACACCGCCACGCCCAGCTCCCCCGGCTTCGGCACGCTGATGCAGGGCTTCCTCGAAACGTCGAACGTCAACGCGGTGGAGGAGATCTCCGCGCTCATCGTGGCGCAGCGCGCCTACGAGATGAACGCCAAGGTGATCACCGCGTCCGACGAGATGCTCCAGACCGCCGCGCAAGTCCGCTGACGCCCCAATTTCCGGAGGACGCTGAATGTCGATCATACCGCTGCGCACCATCCTCGTCGCCGCCGCCGTCGCCGCCTGCCCCCTCGCCGCACAAGCGCAGGAGGTCACGCTGCGTCCGCGGGTGGAGGCGCAAGGGGCCGCGCTCACGCTGGGGGACCTGTTCGCGGAGGCCGGCCCGATGGCCGGACGCGCGGTGGCGCCGGCGCCGGGCGCAGGCCGCACCGCCACCTTCTCCGCCCGGTTCGTGCGCGCCGCCGCGAGCGCCGCGGGCCTCCAGTGGACGCCGCCGGCGGGGCTCCAGACCATCGTGGCGCACGGCGCCGGCGCCGCCGATGCCCCCGCGGGTTTTGAGCGCACCGCTGCGCCGTCCGGCGATGTGGCCGTCCGCCGCGGGGAGATCCTCACGCTCGTGTACGTCGCGCCGGGCATGCAGCTGACCACGCGGGCGCGCGCCAGCGCCGACGCCGCCGTGGGCGACACCATCCGCGTGGTGAACCTGCAGTCCAATCGCACCGTGGAGGCGACCGTCACCGGCATCGCCGCCGCCTCCGCCAACACTCACTGAGGCAATCCCATGCGCGTGTGCGTCCTGCTTGTTCTCGGCGGCCTGCTGGCGGGCTGCGCCACCGTGGAAGACCATGCCGACACGGGCCTCAGCGTCGCGCGCGACGGCGCCCGGCGCATCGGACGCGCGGCCACCGGCCCGCATCTTGCGCCCGTCGCCGATCCCTCCCCGCTTGCGGGGGTGCAGACGGTCTCGATGCCGATGCCTAGCGTCAACGAAAGCGTGCAGGCGCCCAATTCGTTGTGGAAACAGGGCGCGCGCACGTTCTTCAACGACCAGCGCGCCACCCGCATCGGCGACATCCTGACGGTGAAGATCTCCATCGACGACAGCGCCGAGATCGACAACACCACCAGCCGCAATCGCAGCGGCTCCTCGGAGGTGGGCGTCACGAGCCTGTTCGGCAAACAGGATTCGCTGGGCCGGCTCCTGCCCCCCGGCGGCACGTTCGATCCCGCCAGCATGGTGGGCGCCGACGGCTCCTCCCGCGCGAGCGGCACGGGCACGATCAGCCGCCAGGAAAAGATCGATCTCACGCTCGCCGCCAGCATCGCGCAGGTCCTGCCCAACGGCAATCTGGTGGTGGCGGGCCGCCAGGAAGTGCGCATCAACGGCGAGCTGCGCGAGCTGACGGTCGCCGGCGTGGTGCGCCCGGAGGACATCGGCGCCGACAATTCCATCCGCCACGACCAGCTGGCCGAGGCGCGCATCTCCTACGGCGGGCGCGGCACCATCAGCACGGTGCAGAAGCCGCGCTGGGGCCAGCGCGTGACGGACGCCATCAGCCCCTGGTGACGCGGGGCGCGCGGGGGCGCCCGCTGAACGGCGGGTTTCCTTGATCCCTTACCGGTCCAGGATGGCGCAGCGCGCCGGTCCGGAATCCATTCGCAGCATTTCGGGGATTGGCGTCTACGAGCTGTCGGCGCGCGCGCGGTCGGCGAGGGCCCACGTCGTCATCGCATAGGCTACGTCATCGACCATGACCGGCGCCAGCTGGCGCGGCGCTGCATCGAGCCGCGCCGCCATCCGCGCCACATGCGCATCGAGATCGTCGATCACGGCGTTGAGCCGCGCGATGCGCGCCGTCAGGGACCGCGCACCGAACTTAAGGCTGCGCCCCGTGCTGCGCAGATCGGACGCCCGATCGCGCGCGACCGCTGCGGGCCGCACCGTGCGCGGCCTGCCGGGAATTTCCGACCAGTCCATCCGCGCCAGCGCGAGCAGCACCACGATGTGGCGCAAGCCGCGTTCCGCACGGGAAAGATCGCGGCGTAGCTGGGCCTTGTACCGGCGCGTGAGCGCGCAATCGCCCAAGAGCTCCGCCAGCCAAACGAGCACCGCGCACAGCCACACGCGCCACGACAGCGCGACGGCGCGCCATCTCTCGGCATCGATGTGGGGACGGGTGGTCATGCAAGGCGGCTCCTCTTCTGCGCCCAGCATACCGCAGGTTTTGCGCCCGTGGATTGGCGCGCGCGCATTCCCACAGTGGCCCACGCACACGCCAACGCGCCCAACGGCGCTGCGTCGCGGCTGTCCACGGACAAGCCCGCCGCCAAAGGAGCACCCTCCCTCCCCTCGACGGGCAGC